>JAKAFO010000012.1 GCA_021819735.1 Deltaproteobacteria bacterium | reverse complement strand
GGAAATGGTTCTGGGGCAAGCTCAATTATATGACAAAGAAGATCACAACGGGCATCTGTATGGTGCCATTATCGGGTCCCTCCGGGCTTACTTGAAAGTTAAACGCGAAGGCCGATATGCGGAAGGCCAGATGGCCTACCTGGTCCACTACATCGGTGACCTCTCCATGCCCTTGCATCACACCATGTACAACGATTTCAACCGCAAGAACCACTCTGACAACGATGGCATCGTCAATGATGAGGTTCTCGGACATATGGATATGATTGCCACCTACGAAATCACCATTCAATCCGAGGCTGACCTTTCCAGGGAGGTGGCCCGGATCGCCAACCTTTCCAAGCAACTCGGCCACAGCCTGGAAGAGCAGAATCGCCGTATGACCCGGGAGGAGGCTTATCGGCAGTTGGGTCACAGCGTGTCGCTTTTGAAGGCCATCTTAAAAATGGTTGTGGCCGGTTAACCTTTGCCGGCGGGTCCGTTTTTTTAACACCGTTTTCACACTACCCGAAAGGAAGGAATGATGGACTTTTCTAAGTTTTCGCTTGAAGGCAAAGTTGCCGTCGTCACCGGCGGAAGCCGCGGCATTGGGCGATCCGCGGCACTGGCCATGGCCGATGCCGGCGCCCATGTGGTCGTGAGCAGTCGGAAGATCGATGGTCTCGAACCGGTTGCCGCGGAGATATCGGCCAAGGGTGTAAAGGGAAGGGCCATTGCCGCCCATGTCGGCAAGCTGGAAGATTCAAAGGCCCTGATCGATCAGGTCATGAAAGAGTTCGGCCGCATCGACATCCTCGTCAACAACGCCGGAACCAATCCCTATTTCGGGAAGATTATGGACCAGGACGAAAAGACCTATGACATCATCATGAACGTCAACCTGAAGAGCTTGTTCTTCCTGAGCCAGATGGCGGCCAAGATCATGAAGCCCCAGGGCGGCGGATCGATCGTCAACACCTCCTCGATCGGCGGCATCCGGGCGGGCGATCTGGGGGTTTACTGCGTGAGCAAGGCTGCCGTCATCATGATGACCCAGGTGATGGCCAAGGAGTGGGGGCAGTACAATATCCGGGTGAACGCCATTGCGCCGGGGGTCATCAAAACTCGTCTCAGCGAGGCCCTTTGGAAAGATCCGAAGGTCAATGCCAAAGCGGTGGCCCAAATCCCGATGCTCCGTCTGGGCGAGCCGGAAGAGTTGGGGGGCATTGTTGTCTTCCTGGCCTCCCAGGCGGGTAGTTATGTTACCGGCGAAACCATCGTGATCGATGGCGGCCGGGTTCACGGAGAGCCATCCTGGTTGGAGAAGCAATAGGAATGGAGGCAGCCTATGCAGATCGGCACCGTAGATCACATCAGTTATGCGGTAACCGACATCGACAAGACCACGGCGGCCTGGTCCCGTCTTTACGGCCTTGGCCCCTGGCGGTTCATGGAAAATGGCGGAAAAGATACCAAAGGCCGCCCGTGGAAAATACGGATGGCCTTTACGCATATCGGCCCCACGGAGATAGAGCTCGTTCAGTGCATCGAAGGCCGAATATTCCAGTCGAAGTTTCTCGATCGGTGGGGCGAAGGCGTGCATCACATCGGTTTTTTCGTGGATGATGTTGATGCCGAGGTGGCTCGGCTTGTGAAAAACGGAGCCAATCTGCTGATACACGATCCGGGCCGTTTTGCGTACGTGGATGCAGGCGGACCCGGTGGGGCGATTTTCGAGCTGATGGCCAGAAGAGCATAAGCTTGCCATCGCCGGCGTCTCGGGGTTTGAAGATTATCCCGAGACGGCCGGAGAAAGCGGATATATTCATTTTCTCGCCAGGTAGCTGGTGATCAGATTCCTGTAATTTGGAATGTGATTGGAGAAAAGCGCTCCCAGTCCTTCGATATCGTTGCGCCAGTCCCTGTGCAGCTCGCAGGCCACGCTAAACCAGTTCATAAGCTGAACACCGGCGGCGGCCATGCGCGCCCAGGCGGCATGCCGCGTCACCTCGTTAAAGGTGCCCGAGGCGTCCGTGACCACGAACACGTCATAGCCGGCCTCGATGGCCGAAAGCGCAGGAAAAGCGACACAGACCTCGGTCACGACACCGGCAATGATCAGTTGCTTGCGACCGGTCTGTTTCACCGCTCCGACAAAGTCCTGGTTATCCCACGCATTGATTTGTCCCGGGCGAGGGATGTAGTGCGCCCCCGGAAACATCTCCTTGAGCTCCGGCACCAAGGGGCCATTGGGTCCTTCCTCAAAGCTGGTGGTCAATATCGTCGGCATCTGAAAATATTTGGCGCTGGCCGCCAGGGCCAGCACATTGTTCTTGAACTCGCCGGGTGAAAAATCCTGCACCAGTGAGATCAGGCCGGACTGGTGGTCTACCAGCAGGCAGGCGGCATCGTCTTTGGATAAACGCGTATATTTGAAGGATGTGCTCATCATAGCCTCCTTTTTTTTAAAAGAGTGTTGGTCTTAATTTCAATGCTTAGGCAGAGCATCCGGCATGTCAATTCTGAATTGATGGCTGCCGGTATGTGCGGAAGTATATGAGTGAAGCTCTCGCTTCAGTCGCGGCCCTTATCTCCGGTTTCGGTCCCTCGGAAATCGAGCTCGTCCAGGCACTCAATATAGGTTTTTGGATATATCCTTTTAGTAGTTTCACGGCTTGAAGGGCAAGGTTGCATATCGTACATAGAACATATTCTAAATTTAATCCCGTTACATACCATTAAAAATCCGTCAGTCATTTCCCTAACAACGGTTTCGCGACCCGTTGATGGGGAATTTGAATAAAGGAGGGGTGCCGGTCAGGCGACTCCGCATGTGCGGCATGAAAAAGTTAGGGCAATCGGCGCTTTGAATTTAAGAATATGCGGACAACGCCACTGGGGGGTAAACGCTAAAGCCAACGGGGGTAGGAAGATGAGAAAATCCAATCGGTTTTTTCAGATGTTGAGATTTTTGTTCTGTGGGCTGCTTCTTCTATCGGCGACCGGCCTCGCCTATGCCGAAGTGCCGATCGACATTATCGAAAGCCGGCTCTATGCCGCGCCTGGCATCGATACAGACCAGATCAAGAACCTGGTCGACTCGGCATTTCAAGTCAGCAAAAACGAACAACGTATTCACCGGGTCATGGTCAAGGTCCATCAAGATGAAAGCGGCCGGCCCGATCATCTCATCGTCCACATTCTCGACAAGGATACCTACAGTTTCGAAACCGCGCGGGTCAACCTTGGGGTCGGCTATCGCATCCGGTCCATTCAACGCGACTATGTCGAAACTGAAGCGGATATGATGGATGGGGATTTGTTGCAGGACACCTATGCCGCATGCCCGGACAACACAGTGGACATGATTTTTGCGACCAACCTCTCAAGCTCACAATACCCCACGGCTGTAAATGCCGTTGACTATGCCACCAGCTTGGCCCAATCGGCAGGATACAAGGTCAAAACGCTCAAAGGCAGCGCGGAGAACAGGGTGGCCTATGCCAACTGGCTCGCATGTTCCAACTTGAAAATGATCGGCCGCGTTGGCCACGGCTCCTCAAGCAGTATTGCCGTCAGTGATGGGACGGTGGACTACAACTTTTTTAGGGGGTTGGGATCAAGCGGCCTGACCAAAAAGGTGGTCTATTTCAACTCCTGCCAGACCCACAACTCGCCGTTGGAGCCGGCCATCGTCGGCGCGAATGTGCAAAAGTATGTCGGCGGCAATGTCAATCTTTATGTCGGCCCCTCGGAAGAGGTCTTTAAATGTTGGCTAAACAGCGTTATCAATCAAAAGATAGCCATGACCGCATCCCTGACCACCTGCGAGCGCAGCAAATATCCACAAACCGGCGCACACGGGATCTCGGGCAACGGCAGCGATTATTTCGCGGCCGGCAGTTCAAGTTCGAGCTCCAGCAGTAGCAGCAGTAGCAGCAGCAGCAGCGGCGGAACCGCTTGCCAACAGTGGACTGCCACCAACAGTCAGCATGTTTCCGCCGGCAGGGCCTATACGCGAAACGTTTCGATGGGTTGCAGCCAGGTAACCTACTATTACGCGAACGGCTCCAATGCGAGCCTGGGAACATCCGGCAGCACGACCACCACCCTGCGCACCGAAAATGGCGGACAAACCTATCTTGTCGGCGTTTGTTCAAGTTTCGACGGCAACACTAGCAGCGGAAGCAGTAGCGGATGCAATTAACGCTTGCGCCGGCGTATGCTTTTGAAAGGCATACGCCGGCAGGCAGCAGATGTTTCACGATTATCCACCAGCGTCCGCAAACGGCCCAAAACAACGAACAGAAAGGGTGGCGTTATGCGAATTCTGTCAATGACGCTGGCAGCCATCATTTTATTTGCATGTAGTGGCATGGCAGAGCAAAAGATACCCGTTATCATACTTAAATCCGAAACCGGTCAGCCCCTGGACCAGCAATACGCCAGGCGCATCGTAGAACTGGTGACGGATTATTACCAGCTTGAATCGGAATCCTCTCCCTATTTCCAGATCAAGGTGGAACCGGACAATCTCATCAAGGGCTTCCCGAGGGAGCTTGTGATTTACCGATTCTATCGAGACATGTACCTGTTCGAAACGGACCGGCTGGTTATCGACGAAAACTTTTCCGTCGTGCGGATTGAAAAAAAGATCCAGAAGTAAGTCCCTGCTAAACGGAAACCGCCCTTTTCGCCGCTTCTGAGTAGAATTTTCCTACCTATCAACCCGAATGTCTCCCATGTAGCGGGCAGTCATGAAAACTATCTGGTGTGGAATGCCTGGATAAGTCTCGGATATCATGTTACGGGTTTCGAAGGCCGGGACTTTTCCAGTGCGAACTTCACATCCCGGGAGCCGTTTGTCCGTTTCCGCTTCAAGTTTGACCAGGATTCGGTTCGCGATGCGGCCCAATGGCTGAAGAATAGCTGATGCCATGATAGGCACCCTTAAGCCCGAAGGAGGCGCTATGACCGCGAAAAATCAATACACCACATCCATCGAATGCAGCGGGTGCGGGGCAACGGGCCGGTTGCATCTATCCGAGGATGACAAACCGTACATCCGGAAACTCAGCAGACGGATCGATCGGATCGAAGGTGCATTCGAGGCCCAAATGGAAGGTAGCGTCCAAATCAGGATTACCTGCAATGCTTGCGGCAAGGTTTTTCTCTCCTGATAGTCGCTTCAGTCGCTGCCCTTGTCTCCGGTTTCGATGCGATGCAGTTTTCCGTTTCGCGCGAACCGTGCCACCGGCACCTCGTTCTCTTATAAGAATTTATTCGACACTATACGATGTTTGGCGTATAAACGGGTATAAATAGGTATAAATTCCTATAAAGGGGTAGCCGAATGGACAAGATTAAGAACCCGTTTTCGCCCGGGGCCGGCTCGCCGCCGCCGGAACTGGCCGGTCGTGACACTATTTTGGAGCAGGCGCGGGTCCTGCTCGGGCGCATCAAGGAAAAGCGCCCCGAGAAAAGCATCCTGATGACCGGATTGCGCGGTGTGGGTAAAACCGTGCTGCTCAACGAGATGGAGCGGATGGCGGTGCGCGGCGGGTATCGCACGATTCTCATGGAAGCGCATGAAGTTAAAAAACTGGCTTTGCTGATTATCCCTGAGTTGCGGCGCCTGCTCTTCGACCTTGACCGCATGGCAGGGGCCGGCGACAAGGTGCGTCGCGGCATTGCGGTTTTGAAAAGTTTCATTGGAGGGGTTAGGGTGACTATCGGCGATGTCGAGTTTGGCTTGGACATCGATGCCGAACGTGGTGCCGCCGACAGCGGGGATCTGGAAATAGACCTGCCTAATTTGTTTGCCGCTGTCGCCGAAGCCGCCGAAGAACGTCGTACCTGCGTAGCCATTCTGATCGACGAAATCCAGTATTTAGGATCATCCGAATTAAGCGCCCTAATCATGGCCATGCACAAAATGCAGCAACGGCAATCCCCTTTACTGCTTATCGGCGCGGGGTTGCCCATTTTGCCGGGAATGGCCGGTGAGTCAAAGTCTTATGCCGAGCGCCTTTTCAGCTTTCCGGATATCGGACCGCTGTCCGAAGATGAATCGGCCAAAGCCATCAGAGAACCGATCGAAGCTGCCGGTGAAGAAATAGAGGCGGCCGCGCTCCATGACATTTTCCGATTAACTGAAGGCTACCCCTATTTTCTTCAGGAATGGGGCTATCAGGCTTGGAACCATGCCGAATTATCGCCTATAACTGCGCACATCGTGAAGGAGACCACTCCCACGGTGGAACAGCGCCTCGACGAAAACTTTTTTCGCGTGCGCTTCAATCGGCTTACGCCACGTGAGAAAACATATTTACGTGCCATGGCCCAATTGGGTGTGGGGCCATACCGGACAGCGGATATCGCGGATACGCTCGGGGTTAAAATCTCCACGCTCGGTCCGGTTCGCGCCAGTCTTATCAAAAAGGGGATGATATATAGTCCGGCGCATGGGGATATGGCCTTCACGGTGCCGCTTTTCGATGCCTTCATGCGCAGGACGATGCCGGATTTTCATAAAGGGCATTAGTGTCGTCGGCCCAATGCAAACGCTTTTACTTGAGGCCGTTGCTTCAGTCGCTGCCCTTGTCTCCGGTTTCGATGCGATGCAGTTTCCCGTTTTTGAAGTACAGATAGTGGATCAGGCGGGTGGACCCGAAATTGTAGGTCCAGCGCTCCATGCGGATGGGGCCCGGGATGAAGCGGGGCAATATGTAGCGCTCTTTTTCGTAGTCGTAGTATTCGGAGATGACCGCATTTTGGCCCTCTTCCCACTCCTCCAGGTGATCCGGTGCGCCGCATTTCTCCCGAACCTGTTCTTTAAAAGCGCCGACGGAGACAATGCGTCCATCGCAGCGCACCGAGCGGTCGGCGGAAGCCTGGGCGACGAGCAGCAGGCCCGCCAGAAGCGCGGCACACAAGCATCGGCGCGACTTACACAAGGCTGAATGCGAAGTAGATAGCTTCATGGTTCTCTTTAGGCTAGGGTCAGCGCCGCTTTTTGTATCGACGGGGCGGCTTGCTCGTTGCGCAGCCTGGTTTTCTGATATAGGGGCTGCGGGATTCGGCATCGTGTGATAGGATATCCGGTGTTAAACGAAAAGTCCATGGAGCGCGGGCGGGGACGATGGAATCGAAGAAGGTCAATCTCCAAGGCGTGGGTGAGGTGGTGCTGGAGCGCAGCCGGCGTGCCCGCCACATCAATTTGTCGGTCAAACCCTTCAGGGGGGTGCGCATCGCCGTGCCCCGGGGGGTCTCTTTTCAGCAAGCCCTGGCCGTGGCCCATGCCAAGAGCAGTTGGCTCAAAGTCCACCTGGGCCGCATGGTGCTCGTCGAACAGCAGATCCTGGCGTTGCAGAAAGGGCCGGAAGTCATCGATCCGGTTCAGGCACGGCGCATCCTAATGGCCCGCCTGGCCCGGTTGGCGCAACAGCATGGCTTTGTCTACAACCGGGTTTTCGTGCGCAACCAGCGCACCCGCTGGGGCAGTTGCTCCCGCCAGAACAACATCAACCTGAACATCAATCTGGTGCGACTGCCTGCGGCGCTCATGGATTACACGCTGGTGCACGAGTTGGTGCATACCCGCATCAAGAATCACGGTCCGCTTTTCTGGGCGGAACTGGCGCGGATCATTCCCGATGCCAAAGCCCTGGATCGTGAATTGAACCAATACTGGATGGTGTTGGTGGATACGGACCGGCTTGAAGGTCCGTTGGAGAAAAGTTGATGCGTCTCGATCCCAATCCCATGTTCCGGCGGGTCATTACCCCCTGGTACGACAGCAATGCGGCCTGCTGGGGCCTCTTGGCGGCCATGGTGCTGGTGGCGCTTTTCAGTTGGGCCGGCATCGCTGCGGCGCGCTACGTTCCTTTATATAATTCCTACACCTGGGTGCCGACGCTCATGCTGTTTCTGAGTCTTTTCGTGGGAATTTCGGTCGGCTACCGCCTCTTTCGACGCTACTATGACCGCCATCTGCAGGATCGCGAACCGTAACCGGCAGGAAAAACAGCACCGGTATCGCGCATGACGATGCCGGTGCGGGTTCAGATCGCTTCTTTCGTCGGGTTGGCTATTCCGCGCTGGGCTGGACGGCCACGGGAATGGGGGCCGTGGCTTCGGTGCTTTGGCGCTTCGCTTTGGCCGCCAAAAAGTAACGGCCCATAACGATCACGCCGATGGTGAAGAAGATCATCACGCCGTATTCGGTCATCTTGGTCGGGTGCAGGTAATTGTGCACCACCGGATCGGTGATCATCATCTCGCCGCCGACCTTGCCCAGCACCGCCGCGCCGATGTAGAGGATGATCGGAAAGCGATCCATCAGCTTGGCCAGCATGGAACTCATGAAGACCACGAAGGGGATGCTCAGCCCCAATCCGAAGATCAGCAGGAAGAAGTTGCCGTGGGAGGCGCCGCCGACGGCCAGCATGTTGTCGATGCCCATGCTCATGTCGGCCACGATGATGACCCAGAGCGCCTGCAAGATACTGCCGGCCTCTTTGTGGTCGTGCTCCTCGGAGCCTTCCACCAGCAGCTTGACCGCGATCCACAGAATCACGGCGCCGCCGATCAGTTTGATGAACGAAACCGTGAGCAGCTTGGCCACGAAGAATGTGCAGACCACGCGCACCAGGACTGCGCCGGCCGCTCCCAGGCCGATGCCCCAGGTGCGCTGACGCCCGTGCAGGTTCTTGACCGCCATGGCGATGACCACGGCGTTGTCTCCGGCCAAGACCAAATCGATGAGAACGATGCTCATCAATGCCGTGAAGAATTGCCAGTTGAAATGAATCTGTCCGAGAAATCCTAAGTCAATCATCGTTGCATCCCCTTCAATTTCAATTTTAAAAATTTGGTTTCACAATTAGCAAACTGCGTGCCCAATATCAAAACGTTTCCAGATCTAGTTTTTGTAAAGAATCTCGAGCAAATAAAGGCATGCGCCCCTGGGGCGGTTTTCGTCTGGTTCGAGGATGTCCACTGGGTGGAGACGGGTTCGAAACGCGGGGGAGACAATAGTTTGGGGGGCGGCGGTCGCAGGCCTGCATGGCGGAGGTGCCCGGGTGAAGCCGCGCCCGCTGGGCTATCCTCTTCATTTTCCTTTTATAAAGTCTCCATAGCTCATGGTTTGATAGCTGTCGGTATGGATATACTTGAGCATGGGCAGCAATTTGGGCGCTTCGATAAACCCGGGCCATCGTGCGATGTCTTCGCCTTTGGGCGAGACAAACCGCAGGTCCGGCACACCGCTGACGCTGTAGCGTCCGGCCACCTTGGGCATTTTCTCGGAGTTGATACGCACAGGGATGAAATTGCTGTTGATGTATTCGATCACCGCTTTGTCGCTGAACGTCTCTTTTTCGAGCTTGCGGCAATAGCCGCACCAGTCCGTGTAGAAGTAGAGCAGAAATTTACGCGATTGGCCCTGGGCCGCTTTTTGGGCCGCTTCATAGTCTTGCCAGGCCACGGCCGACGCGGGTTCGGCCAGGGATGGGGAAGCCATCGGCGCCAGCAATCCGCACAGCAGGGTCAATAGAAGGAAGAGATGTTTCATCATGGTGTTCCTTAAAAGGAGAAAATGCTCAACAGACGCATTTTGTCCGTAATCAGCAAGAGGCCGGTGATGACCAGCAAAATGCCGGCGCCCATATTGATCAGGCGAATGGCTTTGCCTGCTTTGCGCACGAAGCCGATCAAAAAATGGATGGCCACAGACAGAACCATGAACGGGAGGGCCACGCCGGCCGAGTAGAGCGAAAGCAGCCAAATACCGTCGCGGACCGTATCCTGGTTGCCGGCCAAAATCAAGATCGATCCCAGCAGCGGGCCGATGCATGGGCTCCATCCGGCCCCAAACGCCATTCCGATGACAAAGGCACCCAGAAAGTGTACGGGCTTGCGGTTCAGGTGAATGCGTTTTTCCACGTCCAGGGCGCGGATGCGCAATACGCCCAGCAAATGCAATCCCAAAACCAATACAAAGAGTCCGCCGATCACCCGGATATAGGCCTTGGCCCCCTGGAGCAGGGTGCTGAAATAGGCGGCCGAAGCCCCCATCAGAATGAACACCAGGGAAAAACCCAGCACAAAGGCCAGGGTGCTCCAAACGATCTTGCGCCGCATGGCCGCATCGGCCGGCTGGCGCAAGTCCTCGATGGAGATGCCGGTGATGAAACAAAAATAAGATGGCACCAGGGGCAGGATACAAGGCGAAAAGAATGAAAGTAACCCTGCGATCAAAGCCGCGCCGTATTCCACTTCTTCAAACATGAGTGTGTCCGTCTCGCGCACCAATCTGGGTGGTGCGGTTCAGCGCCCCTCATTATCCGGGCGCGGCAAAGGTTCCGATCGGCGGATCTGGTAAAGCACCATTGCCGCCAGGCTCAACAAAATCAGGTCCCGGGCAAGATCCAGCCAAAGGCGGGGCGTTGCGCCCCCATCGGTTGAAAAGCAGCCGCAGTGGATATCCAGGCCGCGATAGGCGGCATAGGCCAGGGCCGCGGTGAACGCCACGAGCATGAGGGTGACCAGCAGGGTGCTGGCGTACTTGCAAACGCCGGTCACCAGGCCCAGACCGCACACCAGCTCCAGCCATGGCAAAAACAGGGCCGTGAGATTGATCCAGGCCGAGGGCAATATTTGGTAATTGGCGATGGCCTGGGCAAAGTCGGCCGGATCGACGATTTTGCCCGCCGCGGCGTAGAGGAAGACCATCCCCAGCAAAAGCCGGGCGCCGCGTTCGATCCAGTTGGCGGACAGGCTGGCCCTCATGCGATTTTACTTGTCCGCCTTGCCGGCCATGGCCCCCAACTGCCGGGCACGTTCGGTGGCGGCCTCCACCGCATCGATGAGCAAGGCCCGCAGGCCGCCTTTTTCCAAAGCATGCAGGGCCGCGATGGTGGTTCCGGCCGGGGAGGTGACCATATCCTTGAGTTGGGCCGGATGGGTGCCGGTTTCCAATTGCATGCGCGCCGCGCCCATGACCGTCTGGGACGCCAGCAGCAGCGCCTCGGCGCGGGTCAGTCCGGCCTTGACCCCACCGTCGGCCAAAGCCTCGATGACCATGAAGACATAGGCCGGCCCGCTGCCGCTCAATCCGGTGACGCCGTCGAGCAGGTGCTCGGCGCTCAACACGATGCAACGTCCCACGGCGTTGAAAATGGTTGCGGCCAGCGCCAAATCTTCCTTGCGGGCATGCGGTCCGCCCACGATGGCCGTGGCCCCGGCCTTGACCGCCACGCACACATTGGGCATGGCGCGTACGATCCGCAGCGGCTGGGGCGCGTAAGCGGATAGAGTGGATAGGGGCACGCCGGCGGCGATGGAGATGATCACTTTGGAGCTGTCCAGGCCCTTGGCCGTCTCCTGGAGCACCGCCGCCATGCTCTGGGGCTTGACGGCGTAGAGCACCACGTCGGCTTGGCGAATCGCCTCGAGGTTGTCCGCGCAGGTCCGCAGACCGAAGCGCTGCGCCAGCTCCCGCAGCCGTTCGGCGCGCACGTCCGCGCAAATTACCCGGTTCGGAGGGCAGAGGCCGGCGTCCAGCACGGCGCCGATGAGCGCTTCGGCCATGTTCCCCGCGCCGATAAATCCGATGGTCATGTTTTCCAGGGCCATACCATTGCTCCATTGCATCTATGGTCTTTTTTGTTATGGTGCGAATTACAAGGCGTTTATTGCGGGCGCAAGCCAAGCGCCACTTTAAAGATTCGGTGCGGGCGGGTCAAGTCAAATGCAATGAGCGATGGGTGCCGCCGGAATTGCTATTGACCCAAGCTCTTTTTCAGGGTTAAGTGATGCGCTGAATTCGGGAAAACCGAAAAATCTCAGAAGCGGTTTTGTCTCCACCGCAGCAAGCTGACCGCATATGCCAATGATTATCTCCATTGCTTCAGGCCGCGCCATCGGGGCGCTTTTTTGTCGTAAGCCGTTGAGCCTCCTGGTTCTGGCACTCATGTTGCTCGCGGCGCCGCTACAGGCGGCCACCGAACCACCGCTCATTTCCGATGATCTCGAAAAGGCCCTGGATCAGCTCGTGGCCTTTTGCACCGATAACAATCGCCGGCAGATCGATCCGCAACCGGTCGATGCCCTGGTGGCCTTTGTGCAGAATACGCCGCGGACCGGCATCCAAGCGGTTCAGGACCGTCATGAGATCCGCGGTTCGGGTGTCGTCTACGAACTCAAGCGGCCCTTGGCCGACATCATCCGCTACGCTTACAACCGGCGTATTCCCGAAGGCGCCATCAATCCTTCTTCGGTCAACTACTCTTTTTGGAAAGAGGTGGCCGGCAACGGCCAGGTGCTGCCGGATATGTGGAAGTCCCTGGAAAGCGGCTCCGACCCGACGATTACCCGGGGCGTGGTGCGCGAGTTCATTTCTCCGGACCTGCATACCGGTGCCCACTATGCGTATGACCTGCGGCGGGCTTTTATCGTCCAGCGCCGGGGAACCAGCCGGATCGTCCTGTCCATGTCTTTCCAGCCCGCTCCCTCGGAAGTCGGGCGCAAGGGATTCATCGTCGGCAACGATCAGGATTGGAACTACCTTTACACCCAGGAGGTGGGGCTGGACAAAGCCGGCCTGGGATGGGTCAAATCCAAAATCTACAACTTCTTTTCCGTCTGCTGTTATTTAGAGGATGACGCCCGCCCGGGCATCGTGCGGGTGGGGGCCTTCCAGTGGCTCGGGGCCGGATGGGCCGGCCTCAACGTCGTGGACACCCACCATATCCGCCGGGGTTTGTTGCGTTATGCCGATCAGTTCAAGGCCATGATGGAGTCCCGTCGCATGCCCGATCCGGCGGACCTGGAGCGGGTCTATGCGGCCCTGGAAGAGACCGATGAGGCCCTGCTGCGACAGAAAACCATGGATGTCACCCAGTACGTGTTGCAGAAAGCCCGGCAGGATGAATCCCTGGGCAAGAAAAAGCTCATTCAAGAGCTGGATGCCAAGGAATATGTGATGCTCATGGACAAGAACCAGTTGGTATCCGTCCTGATGCGAGAGTATGTCAAGTATAGCCTGGGCAAGCAGACCCCTTTGAGTCCCACTTTCTGGGTAGCGCTTCAGCAGGGCGGCCCCAAACGGCAGCCGCTCTCTTAGGTCGTTGTTCTATGGTTGCAGATCCCCGGCTTCAATACCCAAGCCTGCCAACATGGTGCTGGGTTCTCCGCGCATCAGCTTGAGAAGCTCGACCCGGGCCAGTTCGGCAGTCATCCCCCTGTTTTCAAGCATTTGCAATAACTGACCGAACAGTTTGCGGCGTCTCAGGCCCGGTTCGCTCAGATCGCGGCGATCGTCGAAGCGGTCCATGAGCGTTGAACCGCAGGGACAATTGCGAAAAAGTTCCACCATGGGCCGATCGGATTCATCCCGTACGCTTTTCAAACCGCTCTCCCCGGTCCTCACTGTTTGGGTGTAGCGGATAAACTCCGCGGCCGTGGCGAAGTGCCGGCCGCAGCGCGGGCAGCGCTTGGGGAAAGCCTGGTCGGATAAGGATCTTAAGCCGCAATAGTGGTCGGGACGGTTGACGGGCGAATCCATGGGTGACCTCCGAACCCCTCGAAAAACCTTGACTTATTCAGCGCGTTGGCTTTATCTTGGGCACCGATCGGACCTATCCGCCGATGGAAACGCGTGACGGCACGGCCCAATCGAAGCGCTCGGCGCGCTTGTCGACCGCGGTCCCGCGGGCGGATTAGCTGCATACAGGGGACGCTCCATCTACCCTTTTACATGTTCTGGGAATAGGAACGTAACGATGCCATTCATAGGATATTTCATCAGGGCCCTCGCACAGATCCTCAACATGGTCTTGACCATTTATATGTGGCTGATTGTGGCCCGGGCGGTTTTGTCCTGGGTCAACCCCGATCCTTACAACCCCATTGTGCGGTTCATCCATAATGTCACCGAACCGGTTCTGGCCAAGATGCGCGCGCGCCTGCCGCTCTACTTCGGTGGAATCGATTTTACACCCATGGTGCTGATTTTGGCCATCATTTTTCTCAACGGCTGGATAGTGCCCAGTCTGGATCATTTAGGGGCCTCCTTTTTGAGGCCATAGTCTATCTCGAAGCGAGGATACCTTCATGAGTCTTACCCCCCTGGATATACAACAGCAACAGTTCAAGATTCGTTTCCGGGGCTTCGATATCCGTGAGGTGGATCGATTTCTCGAACAGGTTTCCGAGAGTCTGGCCGCCATGCACGCCGAAAACAAGAGCCTCAAGGAAGACCTGCGCCGGCTCAAGTTGGAAAACCAGGGGTACAAGGAGCGCGAAGAGACCTTCAAACGGGCCATGCTCAACTCCCAGAAGGTTTTGGAGCAGATGAAAGAAAACGCTCGTAAATCAGCCGAAATCATCATTGCCGATGCCGAGGTCAAAGCCGAGAAAATCCTGAATCGCGCCCACAACCGTCTTTCCCAACTGCACGAGGATATTGCCGAGCTCAAGCGCCAGAGAATGCAGATTGAGGTTCAAATTCGGTCTATTATCGAGTCACACACCAAGCTCCTGGAGATCGGCAAAGAGTCCATGGATGCGCTGGATGAGTCCGACGGCAAAGTGACCGTGCTTAAACAGCCGCCCAGCACTTTTAGTTAGTGTCCATCCAGGAATGGCCGATTTTTAGTTAAACCCCGCCGCCCCATGCGCCGATAATTAAGGAGAAGCGATAACCGCTGAGGTTCATCGATCTTTGCCACACTATCGGTGCGCAATCGTCTTTAGACCTCGTGACCCTTCAACGCCTTCAGGAGTCTTGAATGGCAAAGATAGATGCCTTTTTTAAACTCATGCACGAGCAGAGTGCATCGGATCTGCATTTAATGGCCGGACAACCGCCCGCCCTGCGGGTGCATGGCGATGTGGAGCGGGTCAAGTACAAGGTGCTGGACAACGATGAGTTGCGGGCCATGCTCTATGAAATCGCTGCCGAAGATAAAATCAAGACCTTCGAGGAAACCGGCGATGTGGATTTCGGTTACGAAATTCCAGGTCTGGCCCGTTACCGGGCCAACTTTTTTATGCAGAAAAACGGCGTGGGGGCCGTCTTCCGCGAGATCCCCAGCACCATTCTCACCTGCGAGCAGTTGGGACTGCCCCAGGTCATTTCCAAGCTGGCCGGGTTGCCCCGCGGGCTGGTGATCGTCACCGGGCCCACCGGCTCGGGCAAGTCCACCACCCTGGCGGCCATTATCGACGAGGCCAACCGGACGCGCGCCGATCACATCATTACCATCGAAGACCCCATCGAATTCGTGCACAAAAGCCAGGGCTGCCTGGTCAACCAGCGCGAAGTAGGCATCCATACCAAATCCTTTGCGGCCGCCTTGCGCGGCGCCCTGCGCGAGGACCCGGACATCATCCTGGTGGGCGAAATGCGCGACCAGACCACCATGAGTCTGGCCATCGAAGCGGCCTCCACCGGGCACCTGGTATTCTCGACGCTGCATACCACCAGTGCGGCCAAAACCGTGGACCGCATCGTGGAGGTCTTCCCGGCCCAGGAGCAGGCGCAAATCCGTTCCACCCTGGCCGACGGCGTGCGGGCCATCATCTCCCAAACCCTGTTCAAACGCGTGGACAAGAAAGGCCGGGTGCCGGCCCTGGAGATCTTGATCGCCACGCCGGCCGTGCGCAACCTGATCCGCGAATCCAAGTCCCATCAGATTCCATCCTCGATCCAGACTGGAAAAAAGTACGGCATGCAACTGCTCGACGACGCCATCATGGAGCTGTTCAACAAAGGCCGGATCAGCGCCGACGACGCCTATAGCAAGTCCAACGACAAGGGCCGTTTCCGGCCGCTGCTCAAGGCGCCGCCCGCCGATTTTACCGAGGCGTAACCCACGGCCGCTGCGCAAGCCGACATCTGTAAGAGGACCGCGATGAAGAAACAAGAAATAGAGCACCTGCTGACCCGCATGCTCGATTCCCACAGCAATGTGTCGGATCTCAACCTGACCGTGGGAAAACCGCTGCAAGTGGAAAGCTCCGGCGAACTGTTGCCCGTGGAGATGAAGCCCGCGATCAAGAGCCTGACCCCTTTTCAGACTGAGATCGTGGCCTTGAACCTCATCGACGCCGACCGCCGTCTGACCGAAACCCTGCTGCGGACCGGTTCCTGCGACTTGTCCTACAGCTTGCCCGGCAAGGCCCGCTTTCGCGTGAACATCTTCGCCCAGTCGGGCCACCTGTCCATCGTGTTGCGTCAGTTGGAATCCAAGGTGCCCACGATCCGCGAAATGAAGCTGCCCGAGTCGTTTACGGAAATGGGCCGGGAGCTTAACGGCATCGTGATCTTCACCGGCGCCACCGGTACCGGTAAAACCACCAGCCTGGCCGCCATCCTGGAAGAGATCAACGAACGGCGCGCCGTGCACGTGGTCACCCTGGAAGACCCCATCGAATATCAGCACCCGCATAAGAAGGCGACCTTCAACCAGAGGGAGATGGGGCGGGATTTCGACAGTTTCGCCAATGGCCTGCGGGCCGCCCTGCGCCAGGCGCCCAAGGTGATTCTGGTGGGCGAAATGCGCGATCGCGAAACCGTGGAGATCGGTCTGACCGCCGCCGAAACCGGCCACCTGGTGCTCAGCACCCTGCACACCGTGGATGCCGGCCAGACCATCAACCGCATCCTGGGCATGTTCACCAACGAAGAGCAAAAGCAGGTGCGCATCCGCCTGGCCGATACCATCCGCTGGGTCGTCAGCCAGCGGTTGCTGCCCAAGGTGGGCGGCGGCCGAGTGGCGGCTTTCGAAGTGTTGCGCACCAATTTACGGGTCAAAGAGGCCATTCTGAACGGCGAGTCCGAAGGCAAGACCTATTACGAGATGATGCAGGCCGGACGGCCCTTCGGCATGACCACCTTCGACGAGAACATCATCGAACTCTACGAGAAGGGCTTGATCACCCAGGAAACGGCGCTGGCGTATGCGTCGCACAAAGCCGTGGCCAGCCGCGGCATCGACAAGGTCAAGAGCGCGCGCGGCGAGGCAACCACCGATATCCGGGACCTGGAACTGGATCGCCTGTACGGCAAAAAGATGTAGGTTGTTCGGCAAACCCACGACGCAAGGAGCATCGCATCGGTCATGGACGTCATTTGTCAAAAATGTGAAGGCAAAATCAAAATACCCGATGATAAGCTGCCGGCGGGAAAATCGGCCACGGTCAAATGCCCCCACTGCCAGGAGCGCGTGACGGTGACCCGTCCCGCGCCCAAGCAGGAGCTGCCCGAAGCCTCGTTCGACGATCTGTTTGCCCCCAGCGAAGATGAGGGTGACGGCTACGACGCGGCCGAAAAGCCCTTCGACTTTATCGAGGAGGAGGGCAAAACCGCCCTGGTGTGCGAATCGGATTCCACCGTGAGGGAAAAGCTCAAGCCCACCCTGGATGTCCTGGAGTATCACATCACCGAAGTGCCCAACAGCCGCGAAGCGCTCAAGAAGATGCGCTACCACAACTATGATCTGATCCTGCTCAACGAGTATTTCGATACCCGCGATCCCGATGCCAATGCGGTCATGATCTACCTGGAACGCATGGGCATGGAAACCCGGCGCCATATCTTCGTCACCCTGTTGACCACGCGCTATCGCACCATGGACCAAATGACGGCGTTTCAAAAAAGCGTGAATATGGTATTGAATCTGCGCAACGTGGACGACTTCGACAAGATTCTGCAGCGCGGGTTGGCCGACTACGGTCTCTTCTTCAAGGTATTCAAGGAGTCGCTCACGGCACTGAAAGGATAATGGCCCGCGGTCGATAAAGCGGGCGATTCAAGCGCCTTTGGGAAGAGCGGAATGTCCTCCGGACCCGATACCCAAAAAATAGATGATGATCTCTATCTGATCCCCCTGCCGGTGCCCATCGAGGGTTTCGACGGCTTCGTTACGGCTTGGCTCTATACCGGCGGCCCGGTGGTGCTGGTGGATGTGGGTCCCTCTTCGGGCGCGGCCCATCTGATAGAAGTCCTGGCCGGCATGGGCATTCGGCAACCCGATCTGATCTTGCTGACCCACATCCACTTGGATCATGCCGGCGCTATTGGTGAGGTTGCCGCCGCCTTTTCCCAGACCCCCGTGGTGTGTCATCCCAAGGCCATGGAGCACGTCATCGATCCCCAGCGGCTGTGGGAAGGGAGCGTCAAGACCCTGGGGGATGTGGCCCGGCGCTATGGGCCGATGACACCGGTGCCCGCAGCCCAGGTGGTGGCCGCGGACCGCTTGACGGCGCCGGGCATCAGCGCCATTCCAACGCCCGGTCATGCGCCCCATCAATACAGCTATCTGATCGGCGACCTGTTGTTTGCCGGCGAAGCCGGCGGGGTCTGCATCTCGCTGGGCGACGACCGCTTTTACATGCGTCCGGCCACACCGCCGAAATTGCACCTGGAGACTTATCTGGCGAGCATCGACCATCTGCTTGCCCACCGTCCCGGACGCCTGGCTTACGGCCACATTGGCCTACAAGCCGACGCGTGCGCCCGGCTGCAAACCCACCGCGCCCAGTTGCTCGATTGGCGACGGATGATCCAGCCCTGGTTCGAGGCCGATCCGCGGAATACCAAAAACGGCATGGCCGACTGCCTGGAGCACCTGCTGGCCAACGATCCGCTGCTATCCGGCTTTGCGCAATTATCCACAGCGGCCCAGGGACGCGAGCGCTTCTTTTTGAACAACAGCGTACGCGGCTACTGGGGGTATCTTGCCGATTCAGGTAATATCGCTTCTCGATCCAATCGCTTGTGAAACAACCAGCTTTCCATTAAAGTGGCCTCATTTGGTTCAGAACAGCACTATTCATTATCCATTCTGTTCTTATAAATGGCGTTCAAGGCAAAAAAGGCATGACCGCTGAATATCGCTCATTTTTGAGGATTGTGCAGCAGCGGAGAAGTATCCGTTGTTTTCGACCGCAACCGGTGCCGCATGAATGTGTCGATATGTTGATGGAGGCGGCTCGCTGGGCGCCCAGCGCAGGTAATCAACAGGGGTTTCGGTTTGTTGCCGTTACTCGTAGTGAAGTTCTATCTGCCCTGGCCGACGCCGTGAGGCAAGAAATATGGCGAATTCAAGCTCTGGTGCGAGATGACTATCGCGATCAAGCAATGCGCTATTCGGAAAACTTCCTTTTTTTCTCCAGAGCACCGTTGCTCATCGTGCCCATCCATCGGCATGGCACCAACCTGCTCAACATTTTTTGCGACCAAGAGGTTGTGAGCGAGAAGGACGCTATCGCGAATGTCTATTGTTCTGTTTCAGCGGCCATCATGAATCTGCTGCTGGCTGCGCAGACCCTGGGGTTGGGGGCCTGCTGGATGACTGGCCCTTTGATAGCACGCGCGGCCATGGAGCGCTTGCTCGATGTGCCGGCGGGTTGGGCCATTTCAGCATTGATACCCGTGGGCTATCCGGATGAAAGCCCGCCTGCGCCCAAGCGGCGAAGTATCGCACAAATTCTCAGGCATCTGGAATAGAGAAAGGGAGTCGTCTCTTGCGTTATCTGTTGGTTGATCGCATCGATGAAGTAAAAAAGTTTGCCTATGCCACTGGCGTCAAATGCATCACGCTCAGTGAGGATTGCTTCGAACACCATTTTCCGGGGCAACCGGTTTACCCGGGCGCTTTGCTCACCGAGTCCATGGCCCAACTGGGGGGCGCCTTGCTCGAGCTTTCACTGCGTGATGAAATGATCCGTTGCCCACGCTGCGTGGTATCCACGGTCAAGGCCAAATTTCGTGATTTTGTGAGGCCCGGAGATTGCTTGCAGATGAAGGCCGAAATACTTTCGCGTCACGAAGAGTCAGCCAAACTCACCGTGATTACGACCCGGGACTCGCAGCGGGTATGCGAAGCCGAATTTCTTTATATTTTTCTTCAAATCGACGATGATCGCCTGGAGTCCGCCCGTTTCGAGGTGCTGGCCAATTTGACCCGTAAGACGAGGTTTGTTTGATGCCGCGCGTTTTTATTACGGGTATCGGACTACAGAGCGGACTGGGCGATTTGGCACAGACCTGGCAGGCATTAGACGATGGCCGGAGCGCGGTAACTGTTTACCGTCCGGATGGCGCCGATTTTCCGGAGATCCTCGGGGCGCCCGCCAGGGCGTTTGATTTGAGCGCTTATCTTCCTGATCGAAAAATGGCAAAATACATGAACCAAACCACTGCCCTGACTGTCGCGGCCGCGGGGATGGCTTTGGAGCATGCCGGCCTTCGCCATGACGTCTGCTGTCGGGAGATGGCGCTTTTTATCTCCACAGGCCTGATTGCCTTCGACCTCTCCCGAGTCACGGACGCCATGCGCGCCAGCATTACAGCGGATCGGGCGCTGGATTTGAAGCAGATGGGTGAAAAAGGCTTGCCGCTGTGTAATCCCCTCATGCCGTTTAAGATGCTGCTCAATATGCCGCTGGGCCTGGTTTCCATTGTTTATGGAATCGGAGGAGAGAATTTCATCCTCTATCCCGGCGCCGACCAAGGCGGTCTGGCGCTTGAAACAGCCGTCCAGGGTATTCAATCCGGGCGTTTCGAAAGAGCCCTGGTCGGCGGAGGGGTGCAAGGACTCAGCCTGATTCCCATCGCCACCCTGGCGCGGCTTGGTCGAGTGGCGCGGGTATCCCAGGAAGGAAGAAGCGGGTGGGCGCTTGCGGATGCGGCGGCATTTCTGGTGCTCGAATCGGAGCAGGCCGCTGCCGAGCGCAGTGCCCGTCCCATGGCCGAGATAGGGGGGGTGACGATCATGGGGAAAGACGGCCAGCAATCGGAAGAACTTGCGGAGCTGTTGCGCACCATGATTCCCAGCCATGCGCCGGATGGCCTTCTGCTGACCGGCAGCCTGGACGATGCCGACGATAGGCGAATGCGATGCGCGTGCGATCAAGCCTGGCCAGAGCAAAAGCTGCGGCTATTGAGCCTGGATAGACAATTGGGATATGCGGCCGCCGCAGCCGTACCGCTGACTTGTGCATTGGCGGCCAATTGCCTTCTTGGCGGAACCGCCCAAAATTGGAGCGGCTTGGGAGCTGCCCGGGATATGCTCGTCTTTGCTTGGGCCCCGGAAGAGATCCCCGTGGCGGTGCACCTTAAACGCATCGGGGCACACTCTTGAAAAGACGCGTGGTGGTGACCGGCATTGGCGTCGTGACGCCGATCGGGATCGGTCTGGGAGCCTTTTACGAAGGGCTAAGGCAGGCCCAAAGCGGTGTGGGACCGATTGCATCCTTTGACGCTCGGGGCTTTCCAACCCAGATCGCCGGCGAAGTCAAAGCACCTGTGGCGCTGCCCGGCTGGTTGCCTGCAGCGCAACACGCCGCCATCGAGCGGGACCCCAAATCTCGTTTTGCCTTGGCCGCTGCCCAGCAGGCCCTGGTTGACGCTTTCGGCCGCCATGCGCCAAGTGATTTTTACGATGGCGCGCGTATCTCCGCTTTTATCGCCTCCGGTCTTGAAATCTTTCTGCTCGTGGATTTGGTCCAGCACCTTGGCGACCGGGGCGTGGATGCCAGGTCGCTCATGGAGACGGTCCAGCAGTCGCCAGTATACTCCCGGCTGCAAATCCCCGCCCACCTGGCTGCCCGGGCGATTGCCCGACATGCGGGCGTAAAGGGCCGCCTGGTGGTTAATGTCTCGGCTTGCGCGGCCGGGACCCAGGCCATCGGTGAAGCTTTTTGGGCCATCCGCGGCGGGTTGGCGGACATGGTCGTGACTGGCGGCTATGACAGCATGGTGAATCCCTTGGGTGTCGGCGGGTTTTGTATGCTTGGTGCGCTGTCGAGCGCCAATCATTTGAAAGACGCGGCCTCGCGGCCCTTTGACGCACGGCGGGATGGATTTGTTTTGGGCGAGGGCAGCGCCATCATGGTCCTGGAGGAGTATGGGGCCGCCCGTCGGCGAGGAGCCCACTTCTATGCGGAAGTACTGGGGTATGGCGCCTCGCTGGATGCCCATGGCGTGGCTGATCCCGATCCCGATGGCGAAGGTGCCCTGCGTGCTATGAAAGCTGCACTGGGACTGGCCGGCCTGCCGCCGACACAGATCGGTTACATCAATGCCCATGGGACCGGCACACCCAAAAACGATCCGGTGGAGACCCGGGCCATACGACGGTTGTGCGGCCCTGCGGCGGACAAAATCCCGGTCAGCTCTCTCAAGAGCCAGATCGGTCATCTCATCGGCGCCGCCGGTGCCGTGGAGTTCGTGGCGGGCATTTTCGCCTTGACCCAAGGGATCGTTCCGGCCACCATCAACCTGGAACAACCCGATCCGGCCTGTGACCTGGACTATGTTCCCAACCGGCCTCGGCTTGCTGTCATCGAAACCTTTTTGTCCAATTCGTTCGGCTTCGGCGGCCAGAATGCGGCCATCGTGGCCGGCGTCGTGCAGCCAGGATAGGGAAATGGGAGGTGCGCAAACCATGCAGCTGTCTGGATTACACAATAAGGTGGCTGTCATTACAGGCGCATCCAGAGGCATTGGTCGTGCCGTGGCGGAGCGGCTGGCAGGGGAACGGACGCATCTGGTCCTCAACAGTCGCAAGGAGGAGCCGCTGAAAGCTGTGGCGGAGGCATGCATGGCCCACGAAGCAGAAACGGTCTATCTGTGCGCCGATGTGGGAGAAGCGGCTACAGCCGAGCAAATGGTCCGGCTGGCCCTCCACCGGTTCGGTCGCCTGGATGTGCTGGTGAACTGTGCCGGCGCCGTGATCGAAGCGCCTTTGGGTATCTTGGAAGATGAAGAGATCCAGCGTCAGGTGGCCACCAATGTGTTGGGTGTGACCTGGATGAGTCGTGCAGCGCTGAAACCGATGCTCAAACAACGATCGGGCGTTATTATCAATTTCTCCTCCGTGTTGGCGGCTCGGCCCGGCCGCGGCAACGCCGTCTATGCCGGCACCAAGGGGTATGTCGAATCGTTCACCCGGGCCATGGCCGCCGAGCTGGGGCGCAAGCAGATACGTGTCAACGCCATCGCGCCCGGCATCATCGCCACCGATATGACCCGCCCGGTCATGAATCTGGCCGGCGCGGCGGTCCTCGAACGCATCGGCCTGCACCGGGTGGGCACAGTGCAGGAGGTGGCCGCCGTGGCGGCCTTTCTGGCCTCGGATGAGGCGGCCTATATTCATGGCGCCGTGATCGCGGTGGATGGCGCTTTTTCAGGTTTTTGATAAGGAGCAAGAGAATCAATGGAACTCGGTACCGTGGAGCGGATCAAGAAATGCTTGGGCGAAGTGCTGGCCATCGCGCCGGCTGATATCAAGGCGCACAGCCGCCTGATCGATGACCTGGGGGCGGATTCTCTCGATTTGGTGGAGCTGATGTACCTGATGGAGCAGGAATTCAATCTGCGTTTGAGCAAAAAGGACATGAGTCTAAGCGCCCAACTGGGTATTGCCGACGAAGAGATCCATGTCGATGAAGTCCTGACACCCAAGGCGCTGGAGCTGCTGCGCCGGCGTTTTGGGCCGGCCGCGGATCATCTGGTTCACGGCAGCACCCGCAACCAATTGGCTTCATTGCTGACAGTGGGCGAAATCGCCAAAGTCATCGAAAAGAAACTGAACCATGGGCAGTAAACTATAGGGAGGAAGAATATGGCAGCCGAGCGGATCAGCCTGGTCACCGGTGGCACCGGCGCCGTGGGAAAAGCCATTTGTCAGGCGTTGGCCCGGGATGGAAGCGATATCGCTTTTACTTTTCACAAGCAAGAAGCCCGGGCCCACGAGTTGGCCGCGGAGATCGAAAGTTTGGGCCGGCGCGTCTTCTTTGCGCCGGTGGAAGCCCGTTCGGGACAAGCCATAGAAGCCTTCTGCACGCGGGTGGAAGAGGAATTTGGCCGCATCGATGTTCTGGTGAACAATCTGGGTATCATCCAAGTCATGCCGTTTGCTCTGCTGGATGAAGAAGATTGGGACGATATCATGCAGGTCAATATTAAAAGCATGTTTCTCTTCTCCAAAGCCGTATTGCGCGGCATGGTGCGCCGCAAGCAGGGGGTCATCCTTAACATGGGTTCCATCGGCGGCCACCGGTTGCTGGAGGTGCCGGTGCATTATGCGACAGCCAAAGCCGCGGTCAGCGGTTTTACATTGTCGCTGGCCAAGGAGTTGTGCCGCTATGGCATCCGTGTCAACGAAATCTGCCCTGGTCTTATCGAAGGGGGCATCGGCAGCAATGTCTCTCCGCGGCAACTGGAGGAGTACAATGCCTATTGCTCCATGGGGCGTCCGGGAGACCCCCGGGAGGTGGCCGAGATGGTGGCGTTTCTGGCTTCGGCGCGGGCCACGTATATTAATGCCCAGCGCATGGTCATCGACGGCGGGTTATGATGCAGTGCGACATCAGAAATGCGGCCCCCACTTACTTATCCCAGTCGCGGGGGGTGTGCCGGGTTTGCGGCAAGATGGTTCCCGTGCGCTATGTGGCCGATCAGGACCGGGTCTATCTGGAGCGGCTTTGCCCGGAACATTACGGTTCGCGGGCCTTGGTGGCCGAAAGCCTGGCCTGGTATCTGGATGCCATGCAACGGCCATCTTCGGGTTGCCCGCCGCCCAAAACGATGCCGAAGCAAAAAGCCTGTCCCGATGGCTGCGGACCGTGTTCCTTCCATGCCCAGGCCTGCCGCCTGCCGGTTTTTTCCATCACCAATGCCTGCAATTTGCGCTGTCCGATCTGCTTTACCTATAACCGCAGCGACAAGATCTATTTCATGTCTCCCGAAGAGTTCGGGCGCCAGATTGAATTTGTGGTGGAAACCACTGGCGGTGTGGATCTGGTGAATATCACCGGAGGGGAGCCGACGCTGCACCCCCAACTGTTCGATTTGCTGGCCAGGGCCCGACACCCCCGCATCGGACGTATCACCCTGAACTCCAACGGCCTTTCCCTGGCCGCCAACCCCGAGATCGCGGCGCGGTTGGCCGAAATGGGCGTCTATGTGGTGCTCTCTTTGGACACATTGGATAGGGACATCAGTCAAAGGCTACACAGCCGGGATATCACCGCTCAGAAAATGGCGGCCCTGGAGAACCTTGGCCGATTCGGCGTGCAGACCACGTTGCTGATGGTTTTGGTGGGCGGCGTCAACGAGCATGAGATTGAATCGTTGTGGTCGCTCTTGTTAACCCATGAGCATGTGCGCAGCCTGACGATCCAAACCATGACCTACACCGGACAGGGGGGCGCCTTTTTCGAGCCCCGCGAACATATCCCCGTGGATGGCGTCGTGCGAAGGATCGCAGCCGCCAGCCGCGGCCGCCTCTCGGCCGATGACTTCATGCCTCTGCCCGGCGTTCATCCCTTGTGTTACGCGGTGTCCTATCTGCTCGGCGATAAAGATGCCCTGCATTCCTTTCGGGCGCTGCTCGATCGGGATACCATGGCCCGTAACCTGGTCGGCGGATATCTCATGCAGCCTTCGGCGGAATTGGAAACCGCCCTGAAAGAGGCCATCGACAGGCTCTGGAGTCAGGGCGGTCAGGCGCAATTGCTATCGGTAGTAAAAAGGATGTTGCGCCACGTCTATCCCACCGATGAGCATCTGACCCTGCATGCACGTCAACAACGGGCGGAGAGTATGGTTAAGACCATCTATATCCATGCCCACATGGATGAAGACACTTATGAGATCGGTCGCGCCATGCGCTGTTCGGATCAAGTGCCGGTGGATGCCCAGCGGCTCGTGGGGGCGTGCAACTACAACCTGTTCTATCGGCAAAAGGATGATCGCTTTTGGCAGAAGACATAGACAGATCGCGTGGCAGCGCATCGGGCCCGATCAGCCAAGCGTCCGGGGTGTGCCTGACGGCCACCCAGGCGCTATGCAACCAGTGCGGGCGGTTGACCGATGCCCAGATTCGCATCGAAGCAGGTCGGGTGGTTTTGGTCAAATGGTGTCCCGATCACGGTATCAGCCGCGCCCTGGTTAGCTCAGACCCTAAATGGTATCTGGACAGCATGGCCTACATCAAACCCGGCACCCGCCCCCTGGAACGGTCGGTGGATACCTTTGTGGGCTGCCCGGACTCCTGCGGCCTGTGTCCGCAACATCAACAGCATACCTGTGTGCCCATCCTGGAAATCACTTCGCAGTGCAATCTCAACTGCCCCATCTGCCTGGTCAAAGGCCGATCCTTGACCGAACTGAGCGTGCCCCAGGTGAATGCCATCATGAAGCGCCTGGTGCGCTGCGAAGGCAAGCTCAACATGCTCACGCTCAGCGGCGGCGAGCCGACGCTGCATCCCCATTTCCTTGCGATTGTGGATGCCTGCCTGAGACCCGAGGTGGGCATTGTGTCGGTTTCCACCAACGGGATCCGCCTGGACGGAAACGATGACTTGATCAAAGCGCTCCGCGACCGGGGTGTTGTCATTGCCCTGCAGTTCGACGGATTTCGGCCCGAGACCTACCGGACGTTACGCGGCGTCGCCCATTTGGCCGACCTCAAACAGCGTCTCGTTGAGCGCTTGATCGCCCTGAAGGCGCGCTTTTCGCTCACGGTGACCCTGGCCCAAGGGGTCAACGAGGGGGAATTGGGTGGCATTCTCGGTTTGTTGTTCGCCCATGAGGAAATTCTCAGCGTAATGGTGCAGCCCCTGGCCCAGGCCAACGGGCTGGGCGATGCCATGCAGGTGATCACCATCGCCGATGCGGTGAAACTTCTGGTGGAGGCCGCGGCAGGGGTATTGAAATATTCGGATTTCTCTCCGCTGCCCTGCTCCCATCCCAGCTGTTTTGCACTGACCTATCTGCTCAAGACCAACGCAGGTGCGCTGGTGTCGCTGCCGTCCATTATTCCCACGCAAGACTATCTGGACATCATCAAGAATCAGGCCCTGCTTGGCACGGATATGGATTCACTGCGGCGGGTTCGAGATGCGCTTTACTCCTTGTGGTCCTCGGACGGTATTGTGCCCCAACGCGAGGCGGTGCTGAAGACCATCAAGGGGATTCTGACCGATCTCAACCGCCTGGGGCCGGCCGCCCCCCATCGCGCCGTGCTGGAGTTGGGCACCAGTCATGTCAAATCGATCTTTATCCACCACTTCATGGATCGGGCCACTTTCGATCTTTCCAGGGCCGTCAAATGCTGCAACCACTATCCCCAGGCCGATCTAAAATTGCTGCCGGCCTGTGTGCGCAACAATCTGATGGGTGATTAACGCGATGTGGCGTTCGGTCCGCAACTATTTGATTCACTTCATCACAAGAAAACCTGTGGGCTGGCATCCATTGCTGGCGGTCTACTATCTGACCTACGCCTGCGATTTCCGCTGCCCGTATTGCAGCGATGGCAACCATGTCCCCTACTACCGATTGCCCCGCGCCGATCTGCCAGCCGCCGAGGTGCTCGAATTGCTGCGAACGATCCGGCGTTACTGTGATTATCTGGTCATCACCGGCGGCGAGCCTTTCAACCACGCGGCCTGCGGGCAGGTGCTGCGCGGTTTGCCCTCCCTGGGATTTGACGGCATCGTGCTGACGACCAATGGTTATGCGATCAAGCCTTATCTGCCATTGATCAATAAGGCGGTTCGCTATTTAGTGTTTTCCATCGATACCCTAAACCATG
Organism: Deltaproteobacteria bacterium; assembly: GCA_021819735.1. Lineage (GTDB taxonomy): Bacteria > Desulfobacterota > Desulfobacteria > Desulfobacterales > Desulfosarcinaceae > Desulfatitalea. Next base: position 5,609 of record JAKAFO010000012.1, on the reverse strand, counting down.
ACAAAGCGGATCGTTGGTTCGGGGCAGGTGCAGGCACCCTGAAGAAAGTTTTGCATAACATCCATTCGGCCGCAACGTGGCCCCGGCGTGCCTATGAGATCATCATTTCAGCCGTAGCCACCCCGGATAACCTTGACGACCTTCGAGCAGTTCATCGCTATTGCCGTGAACGCGGGTTTCGTTTTGCATTGGCCCCGCAGTTGCTGGGGGTCAAGCCCCACCCGGCCTTGGCCCAAAACAGTGCGTACCGGCAGATTTTCGACGATCTGCTGACGGCCAAAAGGCGCGGCGAAGCAATCAATGGCACCGTGCGCTACCTGCAGCATATGCGTGACCTGGCGTGCTTCGCCTGCCGTCCCAGCACGGTGCTGGCCGTTGCGCCCCAAGGCGACGTGTTTTATCCCTGCCTGGAGCGGGGGACGATCGCCGGTAACCTGCGCCGGACAGCAGATCTGCACCTCCTGCGCATTCAGGGCAAACGAAGTTTCGGCCCGGAGCCGCGTTGTGACAACCGCTGCCATTCGGCTTGCGCCTTGAGTTTTGCGTTGATGCTGGATCAGCCTTTGTCCTTGGCGCATGAGGCGTATCTTTCGGTGCGAGCCTTTTGCAAATCCCGGCGAGGAAGGCATGACTTCTGATAGCAACAAGATCATTAAGGCCATGGTCATTCACCTGATCATTCTATGCGGGACCCTGACATGCATGGGCTGCTCATCCGGCTTGGAGTGGGTCGTTGGCGTCGGGTCCATATCGGCTGAACAGTTGCAGCGATCGTTGCAGGCGGGCAAGGAGTTTCAGTTCCTCGATGTCGGTCCCCGCCAATTTTATTTGGAAGGGCACCTTCCCGGTGCGCGCTGGGTGGATTATAAAAAATTGGAGGAACAGCTTCCGCGCCTATCGTTGGATCGTACCAAGCCGCTGGTCATCACCTGTCCCAGCGGCTATCTTTCAGTCCCGGCGGCCGCCGTGGCCAAGGGACAGGGCTTCGGTAATGTCGTCTCGTTGCATGGCGGAGTGGCCCAGTGGCGCAACCAGGCCTTTGTCCTGCAAGCGGGTGCAACCGATGGTGCGGCTGGATCGGAGAATTTCTCACCGGTTTTGGTCCCCATGAGCCGCATACAACAATTGGCGGCCACCATTTCTGGATTGGGGTTCAAGCCGACCTATATGGCCTTGACCCTGGCTTTGATCCTTGGACTTTGGGGGAATAAGTCCCGGGACGTCGCCTTGATTCGCGGGGGCCTGATCGCCTTTTTGGTTGGCGAGTCTTTCTGCGCCTTGAACTATCTGATCTTCAGCGGCGCAAGCGACTCGTTCGATGCGTTGCATGGATTGGGCATGGTGTTTATGGGCGCCTTGGTCAGCTGGGGCCTGGTGGTCCTTCTGGATGAGCGCGTTTTATCAGTCACCGCCCCTGCGCGGGCTTGCGCTTTCAAACGGCTCTGCGGTGCCTGCTGGAAATATCAGAACGTGTCGTGCCGATTGCAACGGCTCCTGTTGCTGGCGATACCAGCCCTGGCCATTACAGCGTTGATGCCCTGGTGCACGCCGTTGCGTGTGCTTCATCAGGAGTCGATGGTGTTCGCCACACCCGTCCTTTACTCCTACTCCATCAACCTGCAATTGGCCGACTTTCGGCTCTACTCTTTTTTAGCAGCAGCATTCTTTTTCGTCGCCTGGGCGCGCACATTCAAAGGCGTAGCATTCCTAAAATCGGCGCAGCTGCCATTTTTCACCGCTATGGGGTTGATGAGCTTTTCCCTTTTTCGCTTCTTTCTGCTGGAGGCTTTTCGTTTATCGCCGGCGTGGATGGATTTTTGGGAAGAGGCCACGGAGCTCTTTCTGATCGTGGGATTGGGATGGTTTCTATATCTGAATCGAATGGAAATGAAGTTTTGGTTTCGGGCCGAGCAACCCCAATCTAAACTTGTTGCAGGCCAAAAGGAAAATGAGTCTTGAAGGGCTCGGATCTACTCAGACTGATCGGTTTGTTCATGCGCGTGGCGCGCCGCAGGGCGTCGCGGGTCGGCGACGTTCAGCGCAACGCCATGTCGTCCCATGGGATGGCGTACGATCTTTTCAGGCCCAAGGGGCGCGCAGACGCAACCCTTATCGCCTTGCACGGCGGCACCTGGAACGGCAAAGATGATCCTCGGTTGCAGCATCTGGCGCAATGCCTGGCTGCTTCAGGCGCATTGTGCATCGTCCCTACGCTGCCGGGCTTGTCGCGGTTCCAGTGGATACCTGATGATATTGTTGGGTTGGTAGATTTGGTTGATGAGTTCTCCAGTCTTGGGGCGCGCGTCGGGCTGATCGGTTTCAGCTATGGCGGCAGCTATGCCCTTATGGCCGCGGCCCACCCGCTTGTGGCAACGCGCGTCGGGTTTGTCCTTTCGTTCGGCGCTTATTATTCACTGGGCGATCTCTTCCGGCATCAGATGACCTTCGGCCGAACCTGGCCGCAACAAGCCAGGGACTGGGATAATTGGCTCTATCTGCAATTGGCGATGGCAAGGCGCCATGCCGCCCGCCTGCCATTGGCGGAAGCGGTTATCCATGAATTGACCGATTTACTCGAGCGTTACTGCCATGCCAGCACCATCGAAGAAAAGAGAACTTTCTATCAGCGCCACCTGGGCAGCGAGGTGTTGATAGAACTTGAGAAGGCGATGATGAATGATGAACTCTGTGGACAACTCTCCCCCGCCGGTAAACTGAATGCAATTCGATGCCCGGTGGGACTGCTGCACGCTGCCGGCGACAGCCTAGTGCCTTCCGAGCACGCCCGTGGTATTGCCCGGGAACTATCTGCTTCTGGAACAATCCCACGCATGCTGGTGACCGATCTGCTCAACCATGTCGATTTTTCCAATGCGTTCAATCTCGCACAATGGTATCGGCTGGCCACGCTTTTACTGCCTCTGGTCCGGAGGCTACCCGAGGAGCCATCGTGACACCTTTCGAGTATTCCCATAAGTTCAAAAAACTGCGATATTTGGGCTCTTTCATGGGGCGAAAATTAGTTCACACGAATTTGCAGATTCTTTACCACTGCAATTTTCGCTGCCGTATCTGCGGATTCTGGCACGACTTTTATCAGAATACAGCACGCTTATCCCTGAATCAGGTGAAGATCATATCTGAAAAGTTGAACCAGATTGGACCGCAAATCATCTCCATCGGCGGCGGTGAGCCTTTGCTCCATCCCGAGATTGTGGACATCGTGCGGGTGCTAGCGCGTTGCCATTTTCCGGTGATGATCTGCAACGGTTGGTTCGTCACAGAGCGGATCGCGCGCGAACTGTTTTCGGCTGGACTGGATGAGATCAGCGTGTCCGTGGATTTTGCCGATGCCATGAAGCATGATGCGCAGCGGGGCGTCTATGGCGCCTTCGATCGCGCAGTGCACGCGCTGCAGATCCTGCATGCCAATCGTGTCCGTCCCGACCAGCGTGTCCACATGATAACCGTCATCATGGATGACAATTTGCCGGAAGTGGAACCTTTGATCCGGTTATGCCGAAAAATGGGCATCACCTATCTGGTGACGCTCTATTCGGGTTCGCGTGGCGCGAAAACCCTTCGTCCGCCGGTATCGGACCCCAGCGCCCTGTTGCGGCGCTTAAAGCGCAAATACAATGATTTTGTGGCCTTAAGTGGCTATTTGGCGGGGTTTTCCGCGGCGATACGAGGCGAACACCCCAACCGCTGTTATGCCGGGAAGAATTTGTGCAATATTGACAATAAAGGCGATGTTTCTTTGTGCATCGATACGATCCACCGGCCAGTCGGCAACATCTTGAACGAGGAGGCCGGCGCAATTCGGAAAAAACTGGTTGCGGCGTTCCATGGCAACTCATGCCGCTCTTGCTGGACATCCTGCAGGGGATCGATTGAAACCATGATGTATGGGAAAGCATTTATACACAGCCTATTGGATTATTACCGGATGGTGAGAGCTATCGAGCTTTAACTGGCTATTCGGCCGTCGGTATGTAAGCTTTTTATGCGTCGCCCATTGCATGCCGCTGGCAACTCAGCCAGTCTGCCTGGACTACCTGCTGACCAACGACCCTCTTCTATCCGGCTTTTCAGAATTGTCCATCCCGGCCCAGGGGAGAGAACGCTTTTCTATGCAACAGTCTCGGAGACTACCGGGGCGATCTCAGCGAAGGCTGTCCGCAATAATCTTCAGCCCTTCCAAGGTCAGGTCCGGTTCCACCGATTCGATGGTCGTGGCCACATTTTGGATCAGCGGCGCCAGGCCGCCGGTGGCGATCACCTTGGATTGGGCCTGGCGTTCGGCGCGGATGCGCTGCACCATGCCGTCCACCAGGCCGGCATAGCCGAAGATGATGCCGGATTGCATGCTGCCGATGGTGTCTTTGCCGATGACGCTGGCCGGCCGTTTGAAGATCTCCACCCGGGGCAGTTTGGAGGCGCGGGCGAAGAGGGCTTCGGCGGAGATGCCGATGCCCGGCGTGATGGCGCCGCCCAGGTACTCGCCCTTTTGGGTGATGACGTCGAAGGTGGTGGCAGTGCCGAAATCGATGACGATCAGTTCGGTCTTGTAGCGCTGGTAAGCGGCTACCGCATTGACGATGCGGTCGGCGCCCACTTCGTTGGGGTTGTTGTAAAGAATCGGCATGCCCGGGTAGGACTTGGCATCGATCCAGTGGGGGGCATGGCCCAGGTATTTGCGCACGAAGGCATCCAGGATATTGACCATGGGCGGCACCACGCTGGAGATGGCCGTTTTCTGGATCTGCTTGAAATCCATTTTGCCGCGGGCAAAGAGCCCCGAAGCCAGGACGTTGAATTCGTCCTCGGTGGTGTTGCGTTCCGTGCGGATGCGCCAATGGGCGATTAACTTGTCGCCATCGTAAACGCCCATGACGATGTTGGTGTTTCCCACATCAATGACGAGCAGCATATCGAAGTGTCCTTTAATTTTTAACTGTCGAATTCATCGGATGCAGACTTTCCGCCGTCCTGATGGCATCGAGCACCCGCACCATGGCCCTCGTATTGGCCACATCATGCACCCGCACGATATGGGCGCCATTGACGATGGAGAGGGCCAGGGCCGCCTGGGTGCCGGTTTCCACTTCGGGCCGGTCGGCCTTGAGCTCGGTACCTAAATCTGCGGACAGAATTTTGCGGATGAACGCCTTGCGGGACGGCCCGATGAGGATGGGGGCCTTCAAGTCGGCGAACCGTTGCAATTGTCGAATGAGCAGCAGGTTGTGAGCCAAGGTCTTGCCGAAGCCGATGCCCGGATCGATGATGATGTGTTCGCGCGCAATGCCGGCGGCTTGGGCGCGCCCCATGGCCGCTTGCAGAAATTGATGGACCTCCTGGATCAGATCCGCATACACCGGGTCGATCTGCATGGTGCGGGGCAACCCCTTCATGTGCATGATGATGACCGGCACGCGATGGCGGGCGGCCACGGCGCCCATGTCGGCATCCAGCCCTAAAGCGCCGATGTCGTTGACCATGGCGGCGCCGGCGCTCAAGGCCGCATCGGCCACCACGGCCTTGGCGGTGTCGATGGAGATGGGAACGGGGATTCGGCCGGCCAATCTCTGGATGACCGGCAGCACGCG
>JAKAFO010000011.1 GCA_021819735.1 Deltaproteobacteria bacterium | reverse complement strand
CTGGTCACCGGGGCGGCCGGCTACATCGGCCGCCAGGTGGTGGCGGCCCTGGCCGCCGATCGCCGGCGGTTGACGACCATCGTGGCCAGCGATCTGCGTGAGCAGCCGCCGGAAGCGCGTCTGGCCGGGGTGCAATACCTGGCCATGGACATCTGCGCGCCCGAACTGGCCCAGGCCCTTGCGCAGTACAAGGTGGATGTGGTCGTGCACCTGGCGGCCATCGTGACGCCGGGGCGCGACTCGGACCGCAGCCTGGAGTACAAGGTGGATGTGCTGGGCACCGAAAATGTGCTCAAGGCCTGTGTGGCGGCCGGGGTGAAGAAGTTCATCTACACCTCCAGCGGCGCGGCCTATGGCTACTACCCGGACAACGCCCCCTGGCTGGACGAAAACGACCCCATCCGGGGCAACCAGGAGTTCGCCTATTCTTATCACAAACGGCTGGTGGAAGAGATGCTGGCCCGCTACCGGAACGAGCATCCGGCTTTGGAGCAGTTGATCTTCCGGCCGGGCTTCATTTTAGGAGCCCAGACCCGCAACCAGATCACCAATCTCTTCGATCAAAAACGCATCACCGGACTGAAGGAAGTGGACAGCCCCTTCGTGATCATCTGGGACCAGGATGTGGCGGCGGCCATTCTCCAAGGCATCTTCCAGGGCGGCAGCGGCATCTACAACTTGGCCGGCGACGGCGTCTTGACCTTGTCGGAAATGGCCCGCCTATTGGGCAAGCCTTACCGGGCCTTGCCGGCCGGAGTGGTGGCCGCCGCGCTGTGGGTGGCCAAGCGATTGCGCCTGACCCAGTACGGGCCGGAGCAGGTGCGTTTTCTGCGCTACCGTCCGGTGCTCTCCAACCGGCGTTTGAAAGAAGAGTTCGGCTTTACGCCGCGCAAGACCACCCGGCAGGTATTCGACTACTACCTGGAGCATCGCAGGAGAGCCCATGAGGCGGGAGTTCAAGCATAAGATCGTGGTGGTGACCGGCGCGGCCGGCGGCCTGGGCCTGGCCTACGCCCGGCGCTTCGGCCAGGCCGGCGCCCGCATCGCCATGCTGGATGTCAATGCGTCTGCCGTGGCGGCTTCGGCCGAAGCATTGCGCACCGAGGGTATCGACACCCTGGCCCTGGCGTGCGACGTGGGCGATGCGGCCGAAGTGGTGGCTGCCATGGAACGCGTGCTGGCGCACTTCGGGCAGATCGATGTGCTCATCAACAACGCCGGGATCAGCGCCCGGGCGGCCTTTGCCCAGACCCGCCTGGAAGTCTTCCACAAGGTCATGGCCGTCAATTTCTTCGGCCCGCTCTACGCCACCAAGGCGGCCCTGGGCAGCTTAACGCGGCGCAAGGGCTTGATCGTCACGGTCAGCTCGCTGGCCGGCTTTACGCCCCTGCTGGGCCGCGCGGCCTATGCCGCCAGCAAGCACGCCCTGCACGGCCTGTTCGATTCGCTGCGCAGCGAGCTGCGCGGCAGCGGCGTGGGCGTGCTCATCGTCTGTCCGGGCTTTACTGCCACCGGGATCGGTACGGCCGCATTGGACGGCGACGGCAGCATCACGCGCCATCCCCAGTCCACGGTGGGCCGGCCGGCCAGCCCCGAACAGGTGGCCGAGCAGGTCTTCCAGGCGGCCCGGAAGAACAAACGACTGCTGGTCCTTTCGCCGGCGGGCCGAATCGGAAGGGTTGTCAATAAACTCTCGCCGGCGCTTTATGAGTGGTTGATGGTGCGGGCAATGAGAAAAGAGTTGGATCGTTAACCAAAACCATAACGGTGACTATCGATTTAAAGAATAGATAAAGGAGTACAAGCCATGACCAAAATGACCCCCTCCGAAGCTTTGGTGGAGACCCTGGTGGCCGAAGGCGTGGACACGGTCTTCGGTATCGTGGGCAGCGCTTATATGGATGCCCTGGATCTCTTTCCGGCCGCCGGAATCCGGTTCGTGCCGGTGGCCCACGAGCAGGCCGCCTGCCATGCCGCCGACGGTCTGGCGCGCGTCACCGGCCGGCCCCAGGCCTGTATCGCCCAGAACGGACCGGGCGCGGCCAACTTCGTTTCGGCCATGACCGCCGCCTACTGGGCCCATTCGCCGGTGGTGGCCATCACGCCCGAGACCGGCAGCATGGGCATCGGCACCGGCGGTTTCCAGGAGCTGGACCAGATGGCCATGTTCGAGCGTCAGACGGTCTATCAGGTGCGGGTCAACCGTCCCGAGCGCATGGCCGAGCTGGCCCGCCGGGCCTTCTACATGGCCAAAAACTTCAACGGCCCCACCCAGCTCAACATTCCCCGGGATTACTTCTACGGCGTGTGCACCGACGAGATCTACCCCACACCCGTCATCGGACGGGGCGCCGGCGACCGCGCAGCCCTGGAGCAGGCCGCCGCGCTGCTGGCCGAAGCCAAATACCCGGTGATCCTGGCCGGCGGCGGCGTCTCCCAGGCCGATGCCCTGGCGGAAGTCAAAGCCCTGGCCGAGTACCTCACGGCGCCGGTGGTCAACTCCTACCTGCACAACGACACCTTCCCGTCGGCCCACCCGCTGGCCGCGGGTCCCATCGGCTATTGCGGCTCCAAGGCGGCCATGCGCACGATTGCCAAGGCCGATGTGGTCCTGGCCCTGGGCTCGCGCCTGGGACCCTTCGGCACGCTGCCCCAGTACGACATGGAGTACTGGCCCAAGCAGGCCAAGATCATCCAGGTGGATGTCAATATCGCGGTGCTGGGCTTGAGCAAGCGGGCCGACGTGGCCTCCTGCGGCGATGTCAAAGCCTTCAGTGCTGAATTGCTGGACCTTTTGAAGAGGCGGCGGCCCGATTTGAAGCCGAACATCGCGCGCATCGAAGAGATCGCCGCGGCCAACAACGTCTGGGCCCAGGAATTGGCCCAGTGGTCGGCTTCCAGCAACGCCTTGATGCATCCCCGGCGCTTCCTGGCCGAGCTGGCCAAGGCCATTCCGGCCGGTTCGATCATCGCCACCGACATCGGCAACAACTCGTCCATGTGCAACGCCTACTTCAAGTTCACCGGCGTGCGCCAGCACATCTCGGCCCTGAGCTGGGGCAACTGCGGCTTCGCCTATGGCGCGGCCATGGGCGCCAAGATCGGCCGGCCGGACAAAGCGGTCTTCGCCTTCCAGGGCGACGGGGCCTACGGCATCAGCGGCATCCAGGAAGTAATGACCGCCGTGCGCGAAAGGATTCCGGTGATCGCCATCGTGGCCAACAACCTGGAGTGGGGCGCCGAGAAGAAGAACCAGATCGATTACTACGCCAACCGCTTCGTGGGCGCCGACCTGCGCGAGAACCCGGATTATGCCAAGCTGGCCGAGGACATGGGCGCCAAGGGCTACCTGGTGAAGGATTACCGGGAGGTGGGCGATGTGGTGCGCGATGCCGTGGCCTCGGGCCGGCCATGCGTCATCAACGCCATGATCCAGGGCGGGGCCGAAGTCTTGGCCGAACCGTTCCGGCGCGATGCCTTGAAGATGCCGGTGCGCTATCTGGAGAAGTACAAGCACTTGAACGGATAATCTAAAATGGGTCGATGCGGATCGGAGCAGGCGAGACATGGAAGCACAAGTGGAAGTCAAAGCAGTTAGAAAAGCGGATCAGGACGGGCCGCGGCCGGTTTCTAAAGAGACCGCCAAAATCGTTCTGGTGGTGCTGGCCGTTCTGATGGCCAATGTCTGATTGCGAGGAAAGCACAATGCGATGAAGGTGCTCATCTGCAACAGCGGCAGCAGCTCGCTCAAGATCAAGCTGCTGGAGATGCCCGGCGAGCGCGAGCTGTCCCGGGGCCTGGTGGAGCGGATCGGCGATGGTCAGGCGCCGGCGCGCCTGGTGTATGCGTATCCTGGGGAGAAATGTAATAGCCGGGAGCTGGCCTGCGCCGATCACCGCCAGGCCCTGGCCCTGCTGCTCGATATTCTGGGGTGCGCGGATGTTTTCCTGGTCGGTCATCGCCTGGTGCACGGCGGCCATCTCTTCGCCGGCGCCACGGTGGTGGACGACCGCAGTCTGGCCCAAATGGAGACCCTCCGGGAGTTGGCTCCCCTGCACATGCCGCCGGCCCTGGCCGTGGTGCGTGCTTGCCGCGAGCTGCTGCCAGGCGCGCGCCAGGTGGCCTGCTTCGATACCTCCTTTTATTTGAGCATGCCGGCCAAATCCTATCTCTACGCCGTGCCCCGGGATTGGTACACCGAGCACGGCGTGCGGCGTTTCGGCTTCCACGGCCTCTCCCATCACTACGTGACGCTGGCCGCCGCCGATATGCTGGGCCTGCCCCTGGACCGGCTCAAGCTGATCAGCGCCCATCTGGGCAACGGCGCCAGCATCACGGCCTTCGATGGCGGCCGGGTGCTGGACACCTCCATGGGATTCACGCCCCTGGAAGGCTTGATCATGGGCACCCGGGCCGGCTATCTGGACCCGGCCGTGCTGCCCTATATGGCGCGCCGCACCGGCATGGGTCTGGAACAGATGGTGGATCTGCTCAACACCCAGAGTGGACTTGCCGCCATCAGCGGTCGCGGCCGGGACCTGCGCGCCATCCTGGCGGCCCGGGCCGAAGGGGACGCCGACGCTACCCTGGCCGTGGAGATGTACGTGCATACCCTGCGCAAATACATCGGCGGTTATTGCTTCGCCCTGGCGGGCTGCCAGGCCCTGGTCTTTACTGCCGGGGTGGGCGAAAACAGCCCCGAACTGCGCGCCTTGGCGCTCGAGGGCCTGGAGAATTTCGGGCTCTGCCTGGACCCGGCCGCCAATGCCCGCATGGTGGGCAGCGCCGGCCTCATTTCCGCAACCCACAGCCAAATCAAAGTGCTGGTGATTCCCACCGACGAAGAACGCATGATCGCCCGCCAGGCCCACGCCCTGGTTTGACATCGGCCGCCCCACCCTTAGCTTCCGCGCATATTAAAAAGCTCAAGGAGGTGTGCCATGCCCAGAATCGTCCGTTTTCACAAGACCGGTGGACCGGAAGTACTTCAGTTCGACGAACTGCCGCTGGCCGAACCCGGCCAGGGCGAAGTGCGGATCAAGGTCGAAGCCCTGGGGCTCAACCGCGCCGAGGCGCAATTCCGCATGGGGCTCTATCTGGAGCGTCCCCATCTGCCCTCCCGTCTGGGGTATGAGGCCGCCGGGGTCGTGGATGCCCTCGGGCCGGGCGTCCAGGGATTCAAAATCGGCGACCGGGTGAGCACCATCCCGGCCTTTTCCCAGGGCAAATTCGGCGTCTACGGCGAGAGCGCCGTGGTGCCGGCCGCGGCCGTGGCCCATTACCCCGATAACCTATCGGCGGCCGAAGGCGCCGCCATCTGGATGCAGTATTTGACCGCCTACGGCGGCCTCGTGGAATTGGGCGGCTTGGTTCGGGGCGAGCCGGTGCTGATTACCGCCGCCAGCAGCAGCGTGGGTCTGGCCGCCATCCAGATCGCCAAGCGCCTCGGCGCCGTGGCCATCGCCACCACCCGCGGCCCGGGTAAGAAAGATCTGCTGCTCCAGGCTGGCGCCGACCACGTGGTGGTCACCGACCAGGAAAACGTCTCCCAGCGCACCAAGACCATCACCGACGGCAAAGGCGTGCGCCTGATCTTCGATGCCGTGGGCGGACCCTTCGTGGAAAAGCTGGCCAAGGCCGCTTCCCCGGGCGGAACGCTTATCATCTACGGGCTGCTCTCCATGGAGCCCACCCCGTTCCCTCTGGGCCAGGCCCTGGCCAAGGGGCTGACCCTGCGCGGCTACACGTTGTTCGAGATCAGCGGCTTTCCCGACAAGCTGAACCGGGCCAAGCAGTTCGTCTATGAGGGCCTCGAATCGGGTGCGTTGGTCCCCAGAATCGACCGCACCTTCCCCCTGGACCAGATCGCCGAGGCCCACCGCTACCTGGAAGCCAGCCAACAGGTGGGTAAGATCGTGGTGACGGTGTAGCGCGGCTAGGCCCCCTTGCCGAAGGCGCAACGCGGATAGGTGCAACTCGGGCAGTTGCGGCAAAGACCGCCATGTCCCAAAAAGGCCAGATCCTTTTTCCCGACCCGTTCACCCGCCAGCACCCGGGGCAGGATCAGATCCAGGGCCGTGGTCTGATGGTGCAGGCCGCAGGCCGGCACCCCCAGCAGGGGAATCGCACCGATGTAGGCCACCAGGAACATGGCTCCCGGCAGGGCCGCGGCGCCGTAGTGCATCTCGGTGGCGCCGGCCCGGCGGATGCCCTGGCGCGTGACGTCGTCGGGATCGACGCTCATGCCGGCGGTGGTCAGGAGTAGATCGCAGCCCTGGTTCATTTGTTCTTTGAGGGCCGCGGCGATGCGCTCGGCATCGTCGGGCACGAACGCGGTGGCCGCCACCGAAGATCCCAAGCCGAATAACTTCTCCGTGAGGATCGGCACGAAGCGATCTTCGACCAATCCCTGGTAGACTTCGTTGCCGGTGACGACGATGCCGGCCCGAGCCGCCCGCAGGGGCGCCACCGAAAGCAGGGGGCCGTTCTGGCCGGCCACGGCCGCGGCCCGGGCGATGGCCGCCCGGGGCATGACCAGGGGGATAGCCCGCGTGGCCGCCACCATCTCGTCTTTGGCCACGCGGGTATGGTTGTGCAACGTGGCGCACATGACCTCGTCGATCAGGTTGAAGGCCGCCAGGGCCGTGGTATCCACCCGCAGCAATCCGTCGCGGCCGGCCCGTAGTTCGATCTTGCCTTCCCGGGGTGCATCTTCCCACACGACGCCGTCGCCGGCTAGGGCTTGGGCCAGCAGTGCGGCGGCCTGGTCTTCGTGGATCTCGTCGGGTGCAAGGTCGATGACGTACAGGTGGTTCTTGCCCAGGCGTTGCAGGCGGCAGATATCTTCGGCACACACCGTGTGACCCTTGCGAAAGGCCGGCCCCTTGAACTCGCCGGGACGGATCTCGGTGATGTCGTGGGCCAGTCGAGTGCCGGCGGCTTCGGCCAGGTGAATTTTCTTCAGCATGGACAGGGCTTCCTTTTACTTCATTCTTCTTTGCTTTCTTCTTCCGGACGCCAGTTCATATCTTCCCAGGCCACCGGCCGGGGCTCCTGGAAGTAGGCGCCCTGGCCGCACGGCTTGCACAGCGGCCCTTCGGCCGAGGCCACCTGCCGCCCGTCGCGCACCACCTGACCGCAGCGCGCGCAGGCCACTTTGCTGCGCGTGGGGCCGGGCAGATCTTCGGGACGCAACGGCACGCGCACCTGCTGGACCTGGAAGAGCACGCTGTCGGGCATGCGTTTATAGGCCACGATCTGGCCTTCGACCTTGGTGGCCAGGCCCGGTGCGTAGAGGTGGCAAAGATCGCGGGCCTCTTCGGTGGAGACGACCCGGAAGGCCGCGCCCGTGTCCAGGCGCACGAAGGTGGCGGCCATGATGCCGTAATCGGCGAACTTGAGCGAGCGTCGCCCCAGGCGCACGCCGGTCACATGGGCCACGGCATCGGCCGTGCAGCGGTCCATTTCCACATAGACGATCAGTTTCTTGATCTGCTCGCGGCTGCGCGGATCGCTAAGGCCGATGAGCCGGCAGCCGAGCAGGGCCATGCGCACGCCCACCACCTGCCCCGGGCACAGGTGCCCGTGGGCGGTGGCGGATTCGGCGAGCAGGACGTGGAAGGGTTGCATTCCCGTCTATCCCTGGCCGGCGGCTGCCATGGCGGCCTTGAGGGCCTTGCCGTCCTTGGGCGGCGCAAGGATGTCGGTACGGTTGACCATGGCGATGGCCTCGGTGGGGCAGCCGGTGGCGCAGACGGCGCAGCCGAAGCAGCGGTCCAGGTCCACCACGGGCAACTCCTGGGCGCCCATGGTCAGGGCCGTGGCCGGGCAGCGGTCGAGGCAGGTTTCGCAGGCCGTGCACTTCTCGGCGTCGAACTGCGGCTGGAAGCCTGAGTTGAAGTAGAACGCCGGCTTCTCCTTGGCCAGGGCCCGGGTGACGGTCACGCAGTGCCAGCGGTCGCAGTTGCAGATGAAGCCGAGGCCCTCGGTCATGTTGACGCTCATGTGGATCAGGCCGGCTTCCTCGGAGCGTTCGAGCACCGTACGCGCTTCCGCTTTGGTCAGCATGCGGCCGTTGAGCCGCTCCACGGCGAACTGGGCCGCCGGGCCGAACTGCATGCAGACATCGTTGGGCATGCCGTGGATCTCTTCACCGCGCAGCAGGGCCGCGTGCCGGCAGAAGCAGGTGGTGACGGCGATCTGATCGTTTTGGTCAATGAAGCTCTGTACCTGGTCGTAAGTGTGCACCTGGTTGCCGGCAGCGATGGTCCGCTCCACGGTGATCACGCGGTTGAGCGGGTAGGCCGGCGCGGAGATGTCGCTCCTGGCATCGAAGGCCTTCTTGTAGGCGTAGATCAGCTTGGCGAGCTGCTTTTCGCGCTCGCCGCTGCGGCCGGGCATGAACTGGAACTCCAGGATGCCGGGCATGAAACGCGCGCTCTGGTAGTATGTGGTGCCGCCCATGCGCAGGGCCAGGCAGAGCCCCTTGTCGGCCATGCCCTCCAGCAAGGCCTGGATCTCGGCCGTCTCGCGGCCCATGCCCTTGGCCAGATCCTGGGCCGTGAACGGCCCCCGGGGCATGGCGTTGTTCACTTCGGCCTCGGCGGGCGTGAACATCGCTTCCACCATGGCGAAGAATTCGGGGATGTCCATGCCCGAAAAATCGCCACCGCGCTTTTTCATCACTTCCAGCAGTTGTCGGTATACGGGATGACTCATTTTATAAGACTCCTTCCTTATGCGGCCTCGATGCGGCAGGGCACGAAACGGTGCAGCGGCGTGCCGATCGGGTCGCGGTGGGTGTTTTTGGTCAGGCGGTTGACGTTGATGCCGTAGACCGTCTCTCCGTATTGCAGGCCGAAGCCGTGGGGGATCAGCACCGTGCCGGCTCGCACCTGGTCGCTCACCTCCAGCTCGCCCGTTTCGCTGCCGGCCTCGGTCGTGACCTTGACCCGCTGGCCGTCGGTCAGCCCCAGGGCTTGGGCGTCGTCGGCATGCACGGCCACCGTGCAGGCCCGCCGGCCTTCGTTCCAGGCCGGGTTGCGCATCAAGGTGTTGGCGTTGTGCTGGGTGTGGCGGCCGGCGTTGAGGATCAGGGGATAGGCCGCGGGCATGCGCAAGGCGTCGGCTTCGCTTTTGGAATCCAGGGCCCGGGCTTCATCGGCCAGCTCGGGGATCAGCACTTCGATCTTGCCCGAGGGGGTGCGCAGCAGTTTCAGGTTCTGGTCCGGATCGACCTTGCCCACCCACAGCCCCTGGGGCTTGTCCAGCAGGGCCTGGAAGATCTGGTCGCCCAGATCCGGTCCGGGCGCGAAACCGGCACGGGCGGCATTTTCGTGGAAGGTGGGCGGCGCGGTCATCAGCATGCCCCACAGGGCCGCCTTGGCCGCGCTGTCCCAGGCCCGGCCCAGGGTCTCGCCCAGCACGAAGGGCATGGCTTTGAGGGCCTTGGGTTCCTGGGCGGCCCAGGTTATGAGCTTGACCCCGAAGGCCATGCGGTCGCCGTCGGCCGCGGCCCGCAAGTCGTCGGGAATGGGCGGGATCAATCCCAACCGGTCGGCCAGGCGGGTGAAGATCTGGGAGGCCTCCAGGCAGTCGGGCGGCGGCGGCACGATGGGCCGGCGCAACTGCATGAACACTTCGGGAAAGGTCATGGGGAAGAAGGTGGTGTCCCACGATTCGTAAAAGGTGCGGCAGGGCAGCACGTAGTGGGCCAGCCGGGCCGTCTCGCTCAGCACGATGTCGTTGACCACCAGCAGATCCAGGCGGCCGAAGGCCTTTTCGAAGGCCGTGGTGTCCGGATAGGCGCGCAGCGGGTTGCAGACGCTGACCAGTACGGCGCGCAGCCGCTCGGGGTGGTCGGAGAGGATCTCTTCGGGCATGGCCCCGGGCGGAAACGAACCGGCTGCGGCCGGCGGTAGACCGGTCGCCAGGGTGCGCCAGGTCTTGGGGTTGCGCTCGTCGGCGTGCGAGCCCATGGGCATCACCATGCCCGGAATGATGTTGCCGCCGACGACGCCGAAGATGCCGCACACGGCCCCCAGCACGTTCATCAGGTAAGAGTTGAGGGTCGTGCGCCGGCCCATGAAGATGCCCAGATCCGGGTGGAAGGCCCAGCGCCGGGTGGCCATCCGGCGGCACAGGTCAAGGACTTGGTCATATTCCAGCTCGCACACCGCCAGGGCCGCGCGGACGTCGAACTTTTCGAACCAGGGCCGGATCGTCTCCCAGCCCTCCACGTGCTCCTTGATATAGGCTTTGTTCTCCCAGCCCTCGGCCACGATGATGGCGATCATGGCCTTGATCAGCAGGGCGTCGGTGCCGGGCCGCACCGCCAGGTGGATGTTGGCGATGGCCGCCGTCTCGCTGCGGCGCGGGTCGATCGCCACCAGCAGGCGGTTCGGGTCTTTGCTGAACTCCTTGAGCACCAGGGGCGCCCGGGGCATCTGGTGGCTCTGCATGCCGTTCCAGCCCCAGGCCACCAGCATCTCGGCCTTGTGCTCGTCCGGCCCGTTCATGTAGTACTGCCGTCCGAACATGCGGCCCGCCACCCAGAACAGGCCGCTGAACTCCTGGCCGGCCGCCGAGTAGAGATACTGGGAGCCCATGGCCCGAAGCAAGGTGACGCCGAAGGCCGCCTCGGCGTGGCCCCCCTGGCCGCTGGCGCCCATATAGGCCAGGCAGCGCGGCCCGTGGCGGCCGACCAGCGCCTTCAGCTTGTCGGCGATCTCGGCGATGGCCTGATCCCAGGAGATGGGCGTAAAGCCGTTGCCCTTGCGCTTGAGTGGCTGGGTGAGGCGGTCGGCCGGATATTGATGGTAGATCACGTTGAGCCCCTTGCGGCAGGCGTACCCCTGGCTGCGCGGGTTCTCCTTGTCCGGCCGCACCTTGACCATGCGGTCGTTCTCCACCTGGATCTCCAGCCCGCAGTTCTGGGCGCACAGGATGCATCCGGTTTTATGCCACGCACTCATGGGGTCCTCCTCACTGTTGGATTAGAAGCTTGCTAAACCCAACACCATGTGCCAGAAAAAGAAAAGTGGCAGAAATGACAAAAAGCGTTCGAAAACGGCCACGACTCGGGAGGAGCATTATGGCGCACATCACCTTGCTGGCCTTGGAGGGGTGCTTTTCGTCAGCGATCGCCAATCTGGTGGACGGCTTCTGGATCGCCAACGCCTGGCACCGGGCCTTGTGTTGTGGTGAGGGGGCCCTGTTCGAAACCTGCATCGCCACCTGGGACGGCCGGCCGGTGCGCGGCGTGGGCAACCTGCTGGTGCAGCCCGATGCGCCCCTGGCCGCCGTCGATCGCACCGATGTTGTCGTGGTCCCGGCCAGCATGCCGCTGCCCGAGCGCGCCATGCCCGGTATGGCCCCTATTCTGGCGTGGCTGACGGCCCAACACGAGCGGCGCACGCTGCTGGCCTCGGCCTGCACCGGCGCGTTTCTGCTGGCCGAAGCCGGTCTGCTGGACGGCAAGACGGCCACCACCAACTGGCAGTTCGCCCGGCAGTTCGAGCGCCGCTATCCCAAGGTGCGCCTGCACATGGACCGCATCCTCACCGAAGACGGCAACATCCTGTGCGCCGGCGCCACCTCGGCCGTCATGCACCTGGGGCTGCACCTGATCCGGCGCTTCGGCTCCGAAGATCTGGCGGCCGTGTGCGCCAAGGCGTTTCTGATCGATCCCAACCGCGACAGCCAGGCGCCCTACGCCATTTTCCAGCCGCGCAAGCACCACGGGGACGAAAAGATCCTCAAGGCCCAGCAGTGGTTGGAAGAAAATTACGGCGCCACCGTGGCCATCGACGACCTGGCCGGCCAGGTGGGCATCAGCCCGCGGCATTTTAAGCGCCGCTTCCGCAAGGCCACCGGCGAAACGCCCCTGGGCTACCTGCAAAGCGTGCGCATCGAGGCCGCCAAACGGAAGCTGGAGAACACCCAGGAGAACGTCAACGAGATCACCTACCGCATCGGCTACGAAGACAGCAGCACCTTCCGCCGGCTGTTCAAGAAGCACACCGGCATCTCGCCGCGCGAGTACCGCGACAAGTTCTGCGGCCTGAAGGTCGCCTGAGGGCCGCTCAGGTCTCGAAGCGCTTGGCGCAGGCCTGGCAGCACGGATCGGGCCTCCCCTCGGCCAGGGCTTGTCGGAAGTCGCGCCAGGCCGGGCCCTCCCAGACTTCCAATGGCTCCTGGTCATGGAGGTTGCCGAAGACCCGGCGCAGGGGATCGTCGCCGGTCAGGGGCACCTGAGACCGGGTGCAGGGGGACAGGCCGCCGTCCACACCGATGAAGAGGGTGCGCTCGGGGTTCTCCCGGCAGCGGGTGCCGGGCGCCGTTGGATCGGGCAGGGCGTAGTGAAAGGCGACGCCCAAGCGTCGCGCCTCGGCCGCTGCCGTTTGGAGCAAATTCCTGGCCCGGGCCAGTTTTTCGGTCTCATGGCAGGCGAAACCGTCGGCGGCCAGGTGGGGTGCCGGCAGGTAGTCCAGGGTGCTGACCACCGCGGCGTGCACGCCCAGGCGCTGCATCAGGGCCGGCAGCCCAGCCACCGCCGCCATGCTCGAAGCCAGCATCAGGTAGGCGATGTGGATCTCCAGGTGCACCCCCTGGCGCTCCCGGCGCACCCGTTGCAACTCTTCGATGGCCGCACAGACCGTTTCGAAGGCGACGCCGGCCCGGGCCGCGTTGCTGGCCGCATCGGTGCCCGCCAGGGAAAAACCGATGATGTCGATGCCGCTGGCCACCAGGCGTTCGGCCAGATCGGCGTTCATCCCGCTGCCGCAGGTGGTGGTGGAAACCGCGCAACCCGCCTTGCGCGCCAGGGCCGTCATCTGGAAAAAATCGGGGTGCAGCAGCGGTTCGCCCCAGCCTTGCAAGTGCACGCGGCCGGCCTTGCGCATCAGGGGCCACAGACGCGTGTACGCTTCCCAGCCCAGGTCGGCCGAGCGCCAGCGCTTGGCCAGCAGGGTGTGGGGGCAGTAGCGGCAGCGGCCGTCGCAGCGGGTGGTGATCTCCGCCTGCACGCAGTCGATGGGCCGCCGGGCGCCGCCCAGCAGCTCCTTGAGCGTCTCCCAGAAACCCATGGGCCTGAACGCATCCAGCGTCTTGTCGCCCCGGCCTGGGGAGGTTATAATGGATGGCTTGCGTGCCATGGCCGATAGTGGAACGGCCGGCGGAGAAATTCAATCGGAAAAGCGGTGAATTGCCACGTTGCCCCCTGTTTTGTTGATAAATGCTGTTTGATGGGTTATTGTACCCACAGTTTTTCAAATGTTTTAGAAACTGGGGGCAACCGCCGTGGTGATCCAAGGAATCCTTGAGGAGAGTCGGGCAACCTATCGGGCGCAATACGAGCAGGTCATGACCCGTCTCATCCATATCCCCAAGGGTACGCCTCGGCTCCGGACGCGTAAGGGTTCGCGCTACTGGTATTTGCGCCGTTTCACGCCGGCAAAAGGTTACAGCGATCTCTACCTGGGCTTGGCCGGCAATGGCGATGTCGAGAATCTCGTGGCATTTATCGGCGAGCGCAAGCAGCGTCTGGAGGAGCTCAAGGCCGTCAAGGCGGCATTGCGGCAGTTGGGGGTCAAAAAAATGGAGCTTCAAGAAAGGGGCTATCATCAGATGTTCACCGCGTTGCTGGAAGCCTTCGGCAAAGCGGGTTTGTGGGACGAGGGGTTGATGCTCATCGGCTCCTGGTGCTTCAATGTATATGCCCAGGCCTTCGATGTCGAATACTACCCGCTCAGAACCATGGACTTCGATTTCGGCTTGCGAATTCCCTATTCGGGCGACAAAGCCGATATTCATGAACTGCTGCTCAATCTTGGTTTTAGCGCCAGAATCGACATGGCCTACGACAAGGTGGACTATGTGCTGCCCGGAGTAGGCATGGTCGAGGTGTTCATCGATCGCGACCAGGCCACCGCTCAACAGATCAAGGCCCTCAAGCAGGATCTGCGCCTTCGCCCGGCCCCGGTTGCATATCTCCAACTGCTTATCGATCATCCCGTCCAGGTCAAGATCCACGGGGTCCACAAGTCCATCACCCTTCCGGCCATGTCCGCATTTTTCGTTCACCGACTGATCACGGCTTCGTCCGGCGAATATCGGGATGCCGCGCTGAAACGCGGCAAGATTCGAAAGGACTACAAGCAGGCGGCGTTGGTGGCCAAAAAGATTATGGAGGACCAGGAGCTGCGAAGGCATTTGGTGCGGGTCATCGATCGATTGCCGGCCGATGAGCGGCACAAAATGGCAGCCGGCGCGGCGGCGGCCAAGGAGTATATTAAGGCGCCGGACCTGTCGGAAGAAGATGTCCTTTGGATTCAAAAAGCGCTGGCGGAAAGTAATGCCGCCACTTAATTTCAGAAAAAGGAAGCTACCATGACCCTCGCCATCCTCAACTTCGACCTGCCCGACCCTTTACTGGCGCGGCTGCGCCAGCGCTTTCCCCAGCTCGCCATCGAGCGCTGCCCGGACAAGGACTCGCTCTTCGAGCACCTGCCCCGGGCGGAAATTTTGATGACCTTCATGCAGTGCAGCCCAAAGATGCTCGACGCCGCCCCGGGCCTCAAGTGGATTCAGGCCATCAGCGCCGGCGTGGACTTCATGCCCCTGGACGAGATCCGGCGCCGGGGCATCCTGCTCACCAGCGGCCGGGGCACCAGCATCATCCAGATGGCCGAGTACGCCATCGCCGCCATGATCAACCTGGCGCGCAATTTTCACCTCATATTCCGCAACCAGGTGCAGGGCAAATGGGAGCGCCAGGTGCCCCAGCAGGAGATCTACGGCGCCACCGTGGGCATTCTGGGATTGGGGGCCATCGGCGCGGAGATCGCCCGCCGGTCGGCCGTCATGGGCATGCGCGTCATCGGCGTGCGGCGCGCTCCCGCGCCCATGGAAGGGGTGGCGGAAGTATTGGGACCGGAGCGGATGGCGGAAGTGTTCCAGCAGAGCGACTACATCGTCAATCTGCTGCCGGCCACGCCGGCCACCCAAAAGATCATCGACCGAAAGTACTTCGACCTGATGAAACCCACGGCCTGCTTCATCAACATGGGCCGGGGGGCCACGGTCAACGAAGCGGATCTGATCGCCGCCCTGCAGCAAAAGAAGATTCGTGGCCTGGTCAGCGATGTCTATGCCGTGGAACCGCTGCCGGCCGACAGCCCGCTGTGGACGTTGGAGAACGCCATCCTCACGCCGCATGTCTGCGGCGCCTCGCCTCAGTATATGGCCCGGGCCGTGGAGATCATCGAGCACAACGTCAAGGTCTATCTCGCCGGCCAGGGAGAGATGATCAACCGAGTCGATTTGGCAGCCGGCTATTAGAAGAAAAATGGAGAAAAGGAAGCAAAGCCGATGGACTTGAAGCTGGAAGGCAAAGTGGCCATTGTGACGGGCGCGGGCAACGGGATCGGTCGGGGCATCGCCCTGGGCCTGGCCGCGGAGGGGGCGACGGTGGTGGCCGCGGACTTGAACGCCGGAGACGCCGAGCGGGTGGTGGCCGAGATTGTGGCCCAGGGGGGCAAGGGCTTGGCTCTGCAGACGGATGCCACCGCGGAGGCGGCCGTAAGCGCCATGGTGGCGCAGAGCCTGGCGGCCTTCGGTCAGATCGATATCCTGGTCAACAACGTGGGTGGCGGCGTCGATCCCGAGCTGCTGGTGAACCTCTCGGTGGCCGAATGGGATCGGGCCATGGCCGTCAACCTGCGCAGTGTCTTTTTGTGTTCCAGCGCCGTGGCCCGGGAGATGATGCCGCGCCGGCAGGGCAGCATTATCAGCATCTCCTCCATTTCCGGCAAGCTGGGCGAATCGCTCATGGGGCCCTATTGCGCCGGCAAGTTCGGGGTGATCGGTTTGACCCAGGTGCTGGCCAAGGAGCTGGGGCGCTACGGGATCACGGTCAACGCCGTCTGCCCCGGCTATGTCTGGACCCCGGGATGGGAGAATATCGCCCGGGTGCTGCGGGCCAATTATACCACCCTGGCCGAAAAGAGCACCGAGCAGATTTTCCAGGAGCGGGTGCGCGCCACGGTCCCCCTGGGCCGGCCCCAAACCGCCGAAGAGATCGCCGGCCTCGTGGCCTTCCTGGCCTCGGCCCAGGCGCGCAGCATCACCGGTCAGGCCATCAACGTGGACGGCGGCGCCGTGATGCATTAGGGCTTCAGGCGCAAAGTTCGCGTGGTATCGTCTCAGGTCGTCGCGACAGGTGGGGTCTGAGCGGCCGCAATTAGGCTTTTCGAGGCCTGGATTGAGGAGATCCCCGCTTGCACCGGTTCCTGGAATGCAATACTCCAATCTAAGGAAGCGCCTTGATGCCGATAGGCAGCTCCTTCCGAAGGCGTACTTTCGTTCGCATCGATCCGTATAAAGACAGATCTTAAATTTTGCCGTGAGCGAAGCCAAAGACGCTGCTGCTGTGCCATCCTGCGTTGATGGCATTCAAAGAGGAGATTCACGCAATGAAAAAGCAGATAAGGTCATGCGCATGCATTTTTCTGGTTTTATTGCTTACAGTTCTAAGCGCAGCCGCCGGGTGGGCGGACAGTTGTCAGGACTGGACCGCAACCAACGATCAGCATGTCGCGGCGGGCAGAGCGTATACCCAAACAAGCAGCGGCTGCGAAACCGTCGTTACTTATTATGCGGTCGGTTCGAATGAAAATCTGGGAACATCGGGGAGCACCTCCACGACGCTCTTTTCGGAAGATAATGGAGCGACTTATCATAAAGGCAGTTGCCCGTCGACCGGCACCGATTGCCAGGAATACACCACAACCAACGATCAGCATGTTTCCGCCGCCAGGGCCTACACCGAATCCGGCAGCAGCGGGTGCGATACGGCGGCGACCACTTACTACGCCGTCGGCTCGAATGAAAATTTAGGCACCTCCGGAAGCGCCACCACGACGCTGAAAACCGAAGACGGCGGCCAATCCTATCGGCAAGGGAGCTGTGCGGGAACCACACCGGAACCGACTTCGGGCCTGTATGTCGCGCCGGACGGCAACGACAACAACCCGGGGACCATCTCCGCCCCCTTCAAATCGATTACCAAGGCCCAATCCGTGGCGTCCTCCGGTACCACCGTCTATTTGCGCGGGGGAACCTATAGCGGGTTCACCATCGCCGGTTCGGACAGCAACTACAACTTCGTCCACAACATCACCAAAAGCGGCATCACCTATGCCGCCTATCCCGGGGAAACCCCGGTTTTCAACTTCTCCGGAACGACGACGGCCAAACGGGTGGCCGCCTTCCACGTTGCCAGCGGGGTGAGCGTGACCTTCATCGGTTTCCACGTCACGGGCGTGCCGGTCGGCAGCAACAAGCAGTCCGAATGCTTCCGCATCGAAGGCAATGCGACCTTTGAAAGGATGACCTGCCGGGACAACCAGGCCAATGGTTTTTACTTTACCACCAACGCCTCCGGTTCCTGCACCAACTGCGACGCCTACAACAATGTGGGTACCGGCGAATCGGCCTCGAATACCGACGGTTTCGGCGCGCACTGCAAGGGTTCGGTGACCTTCCGCTACTGCCGTGCCTGGAACTGCAGCGACGACGGCTTCGATTGCATCGCGACCTATGCGCCGGTCACCTTCGACCATTGCTGGGTTTACAACATCAATAACAGTGCGGGCGACGGCAACGGCTTCAAGGTCGGGGGATGGGGCAGCGCGACGCCCCCTTCCAGCGTGCCCAGCCATATCGTGCGCTACTGCCTGGCGGCCAACATCAAGAACAGCGGCTTTTACGCCAATCATCATCCCGGCAAGGCCGCGGACTGGACTTACAATAGCGCCTATAATTGCGGATCGGATTTCAATATGCTCGAGCGCGTGAGCACGACCAATGCCACGGACATTCCCGGGACGCGGGAAGTTTTGCATTTCAATGTCGCTTATGCCGGCACGATCATCAGCAACAGCAACCTGCCCGCCGCCAATGTGACCAACAATTCCTGGACAAAGTCGGGCGTTTCGGTCAGCGCCGCCGATTTTCAGAGCACCGACGCCAGTCAGATCACCCGGCCGCGCAACGCGGATGGCAGCCTGCCGGCCATTACTTTCATGAAGCTGGTGAATGGCAGCGATCTGGCGGGCATGGGGTATAGTCAATAGGTGCGGTGAACAGCAAGCAGATCTTCCGATCGCCGGCCGCGGGGTCTTTCTGGGCTCCGCTCAGGCCCGCGGCATCACCGGTCAGGCCATCAACGTGGATGGCGGCGCCGTGATGTGTTAGCGCCCCTTCTGGCGTCACGCCAAGGGCCAGGCCTTCCAGGCCGGGATGGCCGTCACTCCTGGTTCTATATCGAAGGCCGAACGGGTCGTGCAGGCCACGTATGCGCTTTGGACCGTGGCCGGGCCATAAAAGTTCTTCAGGGCGCGGATCCCCTTGGCGTCCTTGCCCTCCGGCCGCTCGGCCAGCTTGCATTCCACGGGGATCAATTTCTGATCTTTTTCGAGCAGCAGATCCACTTCGTTGCCGGACTGATCGCGCCAATACCAGAGGCTCAAGGAGGGTTCGTGCCAGTCCCGCCACCGGACCCATTGGTTGATCACGTGGTTTTCCCAGACGGCGCCGGCCTGCATGGAGGACCAGAGCGCCTCCGACGAGCCGAACCCCATCAGATAAGCGGCCAGGCCGGTATCGGTGAAGTAAAGTTTCGGACTTTTGGTCAGGCGCTTGCCGAGGGAACGGTAGTAGGGTTCCAATAGATAGAGTTGATTGGAGGCTTGCAGCACGCTGAGCCACTGTTTGGCGGTGGGGGTGGAAATGCCCACATCCCGGCCCAGTTCCGATAGGTTGAGGGTTTGGGCGCAGCGGGCCGCGCAGGCCCGCAAAAATCGCTCGAAGTCCCTGAGGTTGCCGACCCGGAGCAGATTGCGGATATCCCGTTCGATATAGGTGGCCACGTAGCCTTGATACCAGCGATCCCTGGCGGGTGACGATTCGGGATTGGCCCACAGGGCCGGATAACCCCCTTTCCAGACAAACTCCCTCCACGACGGATCGATGCCGGCCGCTTTTTGGGATTGCTCCCATTCATAAGCCGACAATCCGGAAAAAGGGATCACGGCGGCCCTGCCGGCCAAGCTTTCGGATACCGATTGCATCAGCATGAAGTTCTGGGAGCCGGTCAGGATAAACAGGCCGTTCTCGCCTCGGCGGGCATCCACGGCGCTTTTGATGGTCTTGAAAAAGGAAGGGGCGTACTGGATCTCGTCCAGGATCACCGGGGGCGGATGGGTGGCCAGAAACTCCTCTGGCCGGGTCTCGGCGCTTTCGGCCAGCGTGCCCGCATCCAGGCTGGCATAGGCATGGTCCGGAAAAGTGCGCTCCAGGATCGAGGTCTTGCCCACCTGCCGGGGGCCGATGAGCACCAACACGGGGAATGCTTTGGCCAGGCCGCGCAGCTCTTGTGATATTTCCCTTTGAATCCACATTATTGACAACTTTAAAGTACGACTTTAAAAATGTCAATTTCAAATATAGCGATTATATGAAGTGTCTCCATGGAGATGCCCCGTACGCCGCTTTTCTGCGGCGCCTCGCCCCAGGACATGGCCCGGGCCGTGGAAGTCTATCCCGGCGGCCAGGGCTGGCTGATCCATTTGGTAGACAGGGCTGCCGGGGATTGATGCCTCTGCCGGCATCCGGCTAGAGGCTGATGACGGCGCTCTCGCAGGCCAACTTGATCATTTCCGAGGCCATCGCCATGCGGGCGCCTTCGATCAGATCTTTCTCTTCGATCTTGCGGGCCTTGGCGCAGGGCGTGCAGACTAGGATCGGGACTCCGTGGGCCTGCAAATAGGTAAGCGAGTCATCGGCGGAATCGCCCGTGGCGGCGCGCACGTGCTGGATGATGCCTTCTCTGGCCAGATACACCCCTTCGTCCAGCAGAAATACGGTCACCTGCTTGCCCTCCTTGTGCGCGGCCATAGCCAGAAAGAGCGCGCGGGTGGCGCGGTTGGTGTTGTCGGTGCCGCAGGACAGAACGATCAGGATGCTGTTGGTCATTTGGGTCTCCTTTCGAGTTGTCCCTGTGCCCGTGCATCGGCCCTTTTTCGGGGGCGGGTGCGCCGTGCAGGGTTTGTCTAGACTTAATCGCTTGTTACAGCCTTTCAACACAATCCTGGCGTTTCAGCAAATCCAATGCCATGGACTTTGGCGGTACCTGCCAGCCACCGCTGTCTTCCGGAGCGCCGGAGGGTTGCGAAGGGGGTGTTAAGGTGTTAACCTGGCGCTCAACGATTGTTAATCAAATAAACAGGTGCTGCCCCATCTTTCTGGCGCCCTGTGGCGGGCCATGGGCAGCCGGCAGAGCGGCATGCATTATGCTAACTTCAGCATAGCCCCATCATAGGGGCCATGGACGAGTGAAAAAGGAGACCCCATGCCGATTTTCGAATATCAATGCAAACATTGCGGACACTGCTTCGAGCAGTTGGTTTTGAACGAGAATGAGCCGGATCGGGCCTGCCCGCGATGCGGCACCGCCAAAGCCGAGAAGCTGATGAGCTGCGTTAATTCCCTGGGTGGCGGCAAAAGCGCTTTTTGCGCCCCGGGCGCATCATCGCGTTTCTCCTGAGCCAATTGACCAGGGCGGCGGTCGCTGCCCTAAATTGTATTTAGTGCCCATCCAGGAATGGCTATTTTTGCCGATTTCGGCGTTGGACGAAAATTTTAATCCTCGAAATATGTCCATATATTCCTGCGGTTAAAATTTTCGTCCGCCTTGAACTCAACAAAAATATCTCATCCCTGGATGGACACTATTTGAGGAGTTCGCTTCATATGGGAGCATGCACCTGCAATCCCGAGATCGACAGCCGATACCTGTGCATGAAGCATAACGTCTATGTGTGCGAAGGGTGTCTGACCTGCCGGGACCCGCAGATCTACTGCAAACACCGCCCCTCCTGCGCCATCTGGTTCATGACCAAGCACCCGAAGGGCCTGGATGAAAGCGTATCTACTTGATCGTCGATGGCGCCTATGGCGAGGGCGGCGGCCAGATCCTGCGCACCTGCCTAGCCTTGTCCCTGGTGACCGGCCGGCCGTTCGAAATCCGCAACATCCGCGCAGGCCGGCCTAAGCCCGGCCTGCGCAAGCAGCATTTGGCGGCGGTGCGCGCCGCCGCGGTCGTGGGTCGCGCCCGGGTGCGAGGTGACAGCCTCGGGTCTGCCACTCTGGAATTTCTTCCCGGCGCTAGCTTTGCCGGCGATTACGAATTCGATGTGGGCAGCGCCGGAAGCTGCACCCTGGTCCTGCAGACCGTCCTGCCGGCCCTGGTGCTGGCCGACCGTCCGTCGCGCCTGGTGCTCCGGGGCGGCACCCATAATCCCGGAGCCCCGCCTTTTCACTTCCTGGAAAAAGTCTTTCTGCCATTACTTCACCGCATGGGACCGCTGGTGCAAACCGAATTGCGGCAGTGGGGATTTTATCCGGCCGGCGGCGGCTGCATCCAGGTGGAGATCACGCCGGTTCAACGCATCGCGCCGCTGAATCTCACCGATCGGGGCGACCTGCGGCATGGCCGTGCCCACGCCGTGGTGGCCGGACTGCCCCGGCACATCGCCGAACGGGAGGGCCGGACCTTCGCTTCGGCCGTGAACCGGGCCTTCGATTCTGTCGTGGAAGAGCTGCCGGCAGCCATGGGGCCGGGCAATGTGCTCATGGCCGAAGTGGTGGCCGGGAACATAACCGAGCTGTTCAGCGCCTTCGGCCGCCGCGGCGTGCCTGCCGAGCGGGTGGCCGGCGAGCTGGCCGAGGCGGTCAACGCTTATCTGGCCTCGGGCGCGGCCGTGGGGCCTTACCTGGCCGACCAGTTGCTGATCCCTCTGGCCCTGGCCGGCGGCGGCCGGTATCGCACCCTGCCCCCCACGCGCCACACCCGCACCAACATAGAGATCGTG
Organism: Deltaproteobacteria bacterium; assembly: GCA_021819735.1. Lineage (GTDB taxonomy): Bacteria > Desulfobacterota > Desulfobacteria > Desulfobacterales > Desulfosarcinaceae > Desulfatitalea. The sequence continues at coordinate 11,366 of JAKAFO010000011.1, read as the reverse complement.
CGCCGTTTTCTGGAGATCGAGATCTTGCTGCAACCAATGGAAGATCGATGCTGGGACGTGGCTGTGGGCGCAAACCCCGAGCCGTGGGACAAGATTACAACCTGATAATGTTGAGGTCAGCTTGAGGTCATCTTGATATGTTAGGTTGATCACGAAGCAAGCGCAAAGAAGCCAGCCTTCTTCATTTCATCCTCCTCCTTCCCCGGGCAAGATCCTTCCCCCAGGATCTTGCCCCCTCTTTTTTATCGGCGCATATCCATTTCTCACCCATTGGCGGCCGGCCCCATCAGACCGATGGCAAAGGCGAAGAAGAACTGCGCCGCGTAATATAGCGGCAAGCCGTACAGGCGGTTGGAGAATTCATTTTTCACGAAGCGGTCCCGGGCCACCAGGAGGTCGGAGGCGTAGAAGAGCAGCGCGCCGCCGAGCACCAGCCAGCGGGCGGCCGCCGGGAAGTGGGCCGTGCCGAAGAGGGAGAGTGCCCCGGCCACCATGGCGGTAATCACCGCGATGTAGGCCATGACCGGCCCGGCCATGGGACCCAGATGGGGGCGCAGCCAGAAGAAGATTTTAACGCTTACGGCCGCCATCAGGGCTACGCCGAGTACGGCCACGGGCGGCAGGGTGCCATGCCCCAGAAAGCCGACCGCGTAGCAGATATGGCCGGAGAGAAACGACAGCAGCCCGGCCATGAAAAGCGGGCGTGCATAGAAAATCAAAAAGACATCGCCGATCCAACTCAGGACCAATCCCGCCATCACCCAGCGGGCCAGTCCCGGCACCGGCCAGGCGGCGTGCCAGGCTACGGCCAGGAAGAGCGCCGATAACAATGGCTTGGTGGCCAGCTTGCCGGGGATGCTCTCCTTCTTTTCAGCGAGCAGCAGCAACACCAGAAGTACAACCGCGGGAAGTAGAATCAGCATCGTCATGGGACCTGAATCCTCCTTTTCGAGTGGGTGCAATCACAATATCCCCGGCCGGAGGGAAAATAAAGAAAGAATGCATTTGATCTTGAGAACATACCCGAATTGGGCTTAGATCGCACCGACGCGGGGCGCTCCGATTCCGCATCGGTAACCGAGATCTCAACCTATCGAGGCGTAGCATGGCGACACTCAATCCGGCGCATGTCCAGGCAGTGATCCGGGCCATCAACGAGGGGCCGTATATCAAGCATCTGGCGATGGTCATCAAGGAGATGGGCGTCGGCTCGGCCACCGTCGAACTCACCGTCGGCAATGCGCATTTGAATCCCTTCGGAGGGATTCATGGGGGCGCGTATGCGTCCCTGATCGATACGGCGGCCTATTGGGCCGCCTATTGCGAAATCGACCCGGGGGTCGGCTTGATCTCCATCGATTTAAAGATCGACTATCTGGCGCCGCTGAGCAGCGGGATCATCATCTCCAAAGGGCGCAGCATCAAGATCGGCAAATCCATGTGCCTGGCCGAGGCCGCGGCCACGGACCAGGACGGCAAGTGGCTGGCCCACGGGACCTCCAAAATGATGATCACCAGAGGCCTTCAAAGCATCGAGGATGCTTTCCGGTTCACCGGGTTTGCGTCCCTTCCGCCCAAATTCATTTAACGGGGGTGACCCTCCATCGTGGCACGGCGAAACGGGCGAGTTTTTATCTTTATGCGATTCCATTTTGCATATTGCAAAGGATTTTTCCGCGCTTTTCGGCTGCCTTAAAATTTGGCGAAATTTTAACGTTCTGTTTTTATAGGACTTTAGAAAATATGGCGATGATGTTTGATTGTGGCGCGTATATTGCTTTTACGTAAATCGAAGCCTAACTTTTTCATCATCTTCCTCTCTTTGCTGGGTAGCGCCCCATGCGCTACCCAGCGCCCCTCCACAAAAATAGGCGTCACCTTTGGGTGACGCCTTTGTTTTTCTGGCGTTCGCCGGAACGTGCTAAGCGGCCTAAGTTTGCGAAGTGAAAATGTTGAGGTCAGCTTTCGGTCATCCCGGCCTGATTGCAGGGGCGAGTATTTTGATGATTCGAAGCGAATGCTGAGCCAGGTATATCGTCAGATCTTCCAGATCGTATTCGTCGATGGCCACCCCGCTTTGCGCGATCAGTTCGGCCAGTTCGGCGGCCGCTTCGATCATCCGGTCATAGGCATCGGCTGCTTGTTTCGATGTAACCGCCATGGCGTCGTCAAGCTGCCTTGATTCTGGATTTGGCCCGCGGTTCCGGCGCCTTGTCTTTATTCTCTTCCGGTTCGGTCTTGATTTTACTCTTGGCGGCATCGTCCGATGCGGGTTTGAGCGGCTTGACCGCTTTCAAGATCTTGGTCACGGCCGGCGCGTTTCGGGCCAGAAAAATAGCGATGTCATCGATGGTCTGGGCATCGACGTTGATTTGAAGATGGCCTTGTTTGATCAACTCGGCGATTTCCTGGGAGGCGTCCAGCAACTGGTCATAGGCCTCGGCCTCTTTTTTATCGGTAAAGATCTGCTCCAGCTCCACACCGTTTCGAACGACCACGAATTTTGTGATGACACTCATCGTTGCGCACTCCTTCCTTATTCATTATCCGCGATGGCGGCCACTATTTACGCCCAGGTACTCGATTGGTCAATGCACTTCTAAGCCAAACCGACCAGCGGCAGCAGCAGATAGAGCCCGGCCCAAATGACCAGGGCGCCCAGGATATCGAAAAGGATGCCGGCGCGAATCATCGCCGTGATCGGCACCATTCCCGATCCATACACGATGGCATTCGGCGGCGTGGAGACCGGCAGCATGAAGCCCCAGCTCGCGCCGATGGTGGCGCCGATGGCCGGAGGAATCGGGTTGACGCCCGCTGCCTGGGCCAGGGCGATCATGACCGGGATGACCATGTTGGCCGAGGCCGTGTTCGATGATGTCTCGCTGACGAAGATGGCGATCAATATGGCGCCGAGAGTGATGCCCCAGACCGAGGTGGCGCCGCTCATGGCCAGCAGAGAAGTGCCGATCACCGCGGCCAGTTTGGTTTGAAACATCATGGTGCCCAGGGTGATGCCGCCGCCGAAGAGCAGCAGGGTGCCCCAGTCGATTCTTTTGGCCTGCTTCCAGGAGAGGGTAAACTCGCGCTGCCTCCAGTCCACGGGCAGCAGAAAGAGCAAGGCGGCGCCGATGATCGCGGCCACGCCTTCCGGCATTATTTTGCCGTACGACTTGGCCGTCGGGGAGCTCTCTCCGTACAGAACGGCTAAAATGCCGGGAATCAACCAGAGGATGACAGTGATCAGAAAGCAGAGCAGGGCATTCTTCTGGCCGCGCGTCCAAGGACCCAGTTGCGCGCGCTGCTCGGCCACGAACTCGGTGCCGCCCTGGACGCGGGCGACTTCGGGTTTGTGGAGAAAATACATTAGAAAATAGAGGAGCGCGAAATTGAGGAGAACCAGCGGTACCGCAAAGCTCATCCAGTGGAAAAAGGCGATCTTCACGCCGCAGAATTTCTCGATCATGGCAATGCCGATCAGGTTGGGCGGGGTCCCCACGGGGGTGGCCACGCCGCCGGCCGAAGCGGCATAGGCGGCCATCAGCATCATTCCGGTGCCGAAGCGCAATTTCAGCGGGTCCACCCCTGTGCCGGCCTGCTTGGCGGTGATGTCGGCCATGGCGTAGACAATGCCCAGGGCGATGGGAAACATCATGGCCGTGGCCGCGGTGTTGCTGATCCACATGGATAAAAAGGCGCAGATAACCCCGAAGGCCAGCAGAATCCGGCCCGTGCTGTTGCCGACCCACTTCATGGACATGATGGCGTAGGCAAAGCGCTTGTCCAACCCATGAAGGGCCATGGCTTCGGCCAGCATGAAGCTGCCCAGGAAGAGGTAAATGATCGGGTCGGCATAGGGCGCGAACACCGTTTTGGCATCCGCGACGCCGAAGACGACGCAGAGCACCGAAGATAAAAGGGCGCTCATGGGCAGGGGAATGGGTTCGCAGATCCACCAGACGACAGTCCAGCTCAGGATCGCCGCGAGGATGTGGGCCTTTGGCTCCAGGGACGGCATGTCGATCAGATAGATCGTCAGCGCCAAAATCGGCCCGAGAAACAGGCCGATGGTGTTGCGCCATTTTTCAAAGGCCTCTTCCTTTGGGGAGAGGGTCTGCTCGGGTGCCGCAACATCCCGCAGGTTCGTGGCCATCGTTTCTATCCTCCTCGAAAGCGTTGCCGGTAAATGCCTCAAAAAATCAGGTCGCGCCGACGGATGCCGCTATTCATTGTAAATGTACTTCCGGGTGGCGAGGATCAGCGGCCAGACGGTCTCCAGCGCCCCTTTCTGCCACTGCACCAGGTAGGTCGGCAAGGCGTTCTGCTGCGTCTTGCCCGCGTAGGCGGTGAACTTCACCGGGCCGAAAGCGGTGAGCAGACTCGTTTTCGATAGGGCCTCGCGAATGTCTTGGGGGGTGAGTGCCTTGGCACGCCGGAGGGCGTCCGCGACCACATGGATGGACGCATAGGCTTCGGCGCCATGGTATTCGGTCTCGGCCCCGAACCGTTGTCTATAGTTGTCGTAATACTCCCGTGCCCCCGGGTAGGGTACCTGCGGCGTCCACAGCGTTATCGAAAAAACGTTTTCGGCCGCGTCGCCGGCCAGCCTGCGGAATTCGGGCAAGGTGAACCCGGCTGCCGCCCCCGCCAAGACTTTGGGCTTGAATCCCAGGGCCTTGGATTGCCGCACGAGCAGGGCGGCTTCCTGGACGTAGGCAATGATGTACACCACGTCCGGGTTGGTCGCCTGGACTCTGCCGAGCAGGGCCTTGAAATCCGGCGTGCCGGGGTCGAAGCCTTCATTGACCGCTACTTTCCATCCCAAATCGAAGGCATGCCCGGCAAATTCTCGCGAACCGGATCGACCGAACAGACTTTTCTCGTAAATGATGGCCACGCTTCTGGGCATCACCACTTGGCGGAGAAATTCCGTCAGCGGCCGGTCATACTCGCTCACGGGGGGATTCAGGCGGAACACATACGCCGCGCCCAGCTCGGTGATTTCGTCGGCCGACCCCGTGGTGACCAGCAACGGCACTTTCCGATGCTGGGCCACCGCCGCCATGGCGAAAGTGACATCCGAGGAATACCCGCCGGTCAAGACACTCACTTTGTCCCGCAGGATCAGTTTTTCGACCGCGGATCGCCCGGTTTCGATCTTGGATTGGTCATCTTCGATCACCAGCTCGATGGGTCTGCCGTGGATGCCGCCCGCGGCGTTGATCTCCTCGCTGCCCATCAGGAAAGAGTTCTTCTGGATCTCGCCGAAATTGCGTTGCGCGCCGGTCAAGGGAAGCACGACGCCGACCTTGATGGGGTTTGGCTCCTGACCATCGGCCGAAACGGCTCCCAAACCTGCCGCGGCCAGGATGACGGCCGCGATCAGCCACACGATTCGCTTTTTCATGGGTCGCTCCTTTTGCTTCCACTATGTACAATAGGTGCCGCGTGTTTTTGCCGTCAGCGAAGCGTAGCGGTCAGACCATCAGGAGGTGCATCGAAAGCATTCCAAACAGGGCCATTCAACGACCGGGGATCGTCACTCGGATAGGATTGAGTCTATTATAAGCGCGCACGCCATGTCACCACAATAGCTTATTGCGGCCCGATGGAGGGCAACCACAAAGGTTGACTAACTCGGCAAGGCTACCTATAGATGCAAGAAAGACCGAGTGTTGTGGATGCGGTCTTAACATCAATTCAGCGTGATCTTGTTTAATGGTACAAGCATAACGCAAGGGAGGGCAGGATGCCTATCATCACCATAAGCAGGGGCTCTTATAGCCGGGGAAAGGCCGTGGCCGAAAAACTGGCCGCCAAACTGGGATACGAGCTGGTTTCGCGGGACGTGCTGTTGGAGAGCTCGAATGAATTCAATATTCCGGAAATCAAGCTCGTCCGGGCGCTGCACGATGCCCCTTCGATCCTTGAGCGTTTTACCCACGGCAAAGAAAGGTATATCAGCTACATCTATTCGGCACTGCTTCAACATGCCCGCAAAGACAATATCGTCTACCATGGACTGGCCGGTCATTTTTTTCTCAGCGGCATCTCCCACGTATGCAAGGTCAGAATCATCGCCGACATCCAAGACAGGGTGCAAGAGGAGATGCGGCGCGAAAACATTTCGGCTGAAAAAGCGCTCTACATTTTGAAGAAAGACGATGAAGAACGTCGCAAATGGGCGCTGCAGATGTACGGCATGGATACGACCGACAGCAAACTCTACGATATGGTTTTGAACATCCATGCCTTGACGGTGGATGACGCGGTGGAGATTCTTTCCGGCGTGGCGCAAAAGCCTGCCTTTCAGGCCACCCCGGCCTCCCGCCAACAGGTGGAAGACCTGGCCCTGGCCGCCAAGATCAAGGCGCTGTTATCCAAATTCGATCATAAAATTCAGATCCGGTCCGAGGAGGGCGAGATTTTTGTCGACCATATCGAGCACATCCCGCAAAGCGATTGGCCCAAGATCAAAACCCTGGCGGGCCAGGTGGAAGGAGTGAAAACGGTCCATTTCAATCTGAATGTTCCCAGGGAACAGCACGACCATATCAATCCTTTCCACAACATAGGTTGAGGAGGCCTGGGCTTCATGGTGGCGTCTCCCAACACCTAACCGGAGGAAGGCCATGACCGATCCCGACCGCTCTGACGGATACCTGGTTTCCAAGCGCTACGCCCATTACGTCTTCGCCCTGCTGTTCCTCATCTACATGTTCGACTATATTGACCGTCTCGTGGTCGTCTCGCTCTTCCCATTCTTGCAGCAAGAGTGGGCGTTGACCGATACCCAGTGCGGCATGCTCGTGTCGGCCGTCTACTGGTCGATCCTGATCTTCACGCTGCCGGTCTCGGTCCTGGTGGACCGCTGGAGCCGCAAAAAGAGCATCGGTCTGATGGCCGGTCTGTGGTGCCTGGCCACGGCGGCCTGCGCCTTCACCAAGAGTTTTCCGCAACTCTTTGCGGCCCGCACGGCCATCGGCATCGGCGAAGCCGGCTATGCACCCGGCGGAACCGCCATGATCGCGGCCATCTACCCGGAGAAAAAGAGAGCCGCGGTCATGGGGATCTGGAACGCCTCCATCCCTCTGGGCAGCGCCTTGGGGATCGCCCTGGGCGGCTTTATCGCCCAGACCTGGGGCTGGCGTCACGCCTTCGGGATCGTGGCCTTGCCGGGGTTGATTGTCGCGGTTCTCTTTTTTTTCGTCAAAGATTATAAAACGGTGGATTTGCGCCGCACCGACGCGAGCGGAAAGACGCGGCGGGCGAGCTACGGCGAGATCATTAAGGGTTTTGCGCGCACCCCATCGCTGATTTTGACCTATCTGGGTTTTGCCGGAAATGTGTTCGTCACCACAGCCCTATTGAGCTGGCTGCCCACCTTTTTCCACCGGGTCGAAGGCCTGCCCATGGCCCAGGCCGGCACCAAGGGAAGCGCGGTGATGCTGCTTTCGATGATCGGGGCGCCCTTGGGCGGCTTTCTGGCGGACAAATGGCAAAAAAAGCGCGGCAACGCCCGCCCGCTGATTTGTGCGCTCACCTCCACCCTGACCGCCGTGACCCTGCTGCTCACCTTCGGCCTCCTCAAAGGCGGCATTCAGTATGCGACCCTGCTCGTCGTGGGCGTTTGCGCGGCCGCTTTCGTGCCGGCCGCCGCGGCCATCACCCAGGATGTGGTCCACCCCGGCGTGCGCGCCACCTCCTACAGCTTCTGCGTGATCGTGCAGCATCTGCTCGGCAGCTCCATGGGGCCGCTCTTCGTGGGGTATGTCTCCGACCGCACGAATATCTCCACGGCCCTGGCGATCCTGCCGGTCTTTGCGCTGATTGCGGCAATGCTCTTTCTGGCGGCCGCCTTCTTCTACGAGAAGGATTTGGCCCGCGTGGAGAAGATCGACGTTTCCTTGGAGAAGTGATCCGCCGGGATCGCTTCTATTTGACGTAGCCCCACTCTTTGAGCCGCTTGTAGGCATGCTGGGCCTGCTTGCCTTCCTGAACCTGCTTGAGATAGGCGTTGTAGGCTTTGGCGGCCGGCTCTTTTTTGTCCATGCCCTCCAGGGAGAGGCCCTGGAAGAACACGGTGCTGGGGTTGCCGGGCAGGCGCTTTTCGTAATTGGTGAAGTCTTCGTAGGCGGGCTCATACTGCTTGTTGATCAGTTGGGTGATGCCGCTGATCTGGTAGGCCTGGGCCTCGTCGGGGTAGATCTTCTTGGCCCGGTCGACGTAGCGGCCGGCTTCGGCGAAATTCTTCTGAACAAACTGGCATTTGGCCATGAGCAGCAGACCGGCGTAGTCATCGGGCGCCTGGTCCAGGGCTTTCTGGAACAACCCCTGGGCCTGGCTGTACTGCTCCTTGCCCAGGGCCTCCTCCCCCTCTTGCATCTGCTTGATGGCCCCTTTGATCTTCCTCAGGCCGGCGGTGTTGTCCATGTATCGCTCCCGGTACACCGGCCGGTCCTTGAACTGCTTGTATTCGGTGGTGGCCTGCGCCACCGAGGTCTGGTAACGTTCCGACGACATGGGGTGGGTGGCAAAGAGCAGGTCGGTGGCCCCGGCCTTGTGCTCGTTCATGTTGTTGAGCATTTCCATGAGCGACACCATGCCCTGGGGCGAGTACCCGGCGCGGGTCATGTACTCCATGCCCAGGCCGTCGGCCTGGCGTTCGTTGTCGCGGCTGTAGGAGGCCAGCAGGGCGCCGGAACCCAACTGCCCCAACTGTCCGGCCAGGTTGCCGGCCCCGGAGCCGGCCGCCACGCTGGTCACAACGGCCAGTCCGCCCACCACCATGCTGTTCAGCTTGGCCCGGGACATGATGGCGGCCGTGTGCCGGGCGTTGACGTGGCCCAGTTCATGGCCCAGCAGGGCGCTCAACGCGGCCTCGTTCTCGATTTCGAGCAGAATGCCCCGGGTGCAGGCGATGGTGCCCCCGGGAAAGGCATAGGCATTGACGTAGTTGGCGTTCACGCAGTGAAACTGGTACGGCATCTGGGCCCGGTGGGAGTTGGCTGCCAGGCGCTTGCCGGTCTCCTGAATGTACTTGTCCAGGGCGCGGTCCTGGGTGACGCCATAATCGGACGACAACTGGTGGGGCGCATTTTGCCGGTCCACGGCAATCTCTTCTTGTTCGTCCATGAGCATGAGTTGGGACTTGCCCGTCACCGGGTTGGTGGCGCAACCCACCGCCACGCCGGCGGCCGTCATGGCGGTCATGGCCAGGAATTCACGGCGGGTCACGCCGTTGATTGCATGTTTCGAAACGCCCATACACACCTCCCTCGATGGTCGATAATTTTTGCGCGTATTTTATCAAAAAGTAAGCGGCCGCACACCCCAGATCCGCTGGACATATTCCTGGATCGAGCGGTCGCTTGAAAATTTGCCCATGTTGGCCGTATTCAGGATGGCCCGGCGGGTCCACTCGTCCGGGTCGCTGTAGAGCCGACCGGCGCGCGCCTGACAATCCACGTAGGCCCGGTAGTCGGCCAGCACGCAGTATTTGTCGCCCCCGCGCAGCAGCGCGTCGGTGATGGGCGCGAAAAGGCCGGGCGCTCCGGGCGAGAAGGCGTTTTGCGAGATCATCGCCAACGCCGTTTTCAATTCCGGGTCCTTTTCGTAAAAGTGCCAGGGATTGTAACCGTCCCGGCGCAGGGCGGCGATTTGCGCCGCGGTGTGGCCGAAGATGAACATGTTCTCGTTGCCGATCTCTTCCAGCATCTCCACGTTGGCGCCGTCCAGGGTGCCGATGGTCAGCGCGCCGTTGAGGGCGAACTTCATGTTGCCGGTGCCCGAGGCCTCGTATCCCGCGGTGGAGATCTGCTCCGAGAGCTCCGTGGCCGGGATGATCCGCTCGGCCTGGGAGACGCAGTAGTTGGGCAGAAAGATCACCTGCAGCCGGCCATGGGCGTCCGGGTCGTTGTTCACCACCTCGGCCACGCCGTTGATCAGCCGGATGATCAGCTTGGCCAGGGTATAGGCCGGGGCCGCCTTGCCGCCGAAGAAAACGGCGCGGGGGGTGAATGTCCCGCCCGGATCGGCCTTGATCCGATTGTAGAGGGTGATCACGTGGAGCACGTTGAGCAGTTGGCGCTTGTATTCGTGGATGCGCTTGACCTGTACGTCGAACAGGGCCGCAAGGTTGCACGCGATGCCGATCTTGCGCCGGACGTAGTCGGCCAGGCGCTGCTTGTTGGCGCGCTTCACCGCTTGCCAGCGGGATCGGAATTCGGCATCTTCGGCGTACGGCACCAGATCGCGCAAGCGCTCCAGATGCCGGATCCAGTCGCCGGAAAGCCGTTCCGAGATCAGGGCGGCCAGGCCCGGATTGCACTGCTTCAGCCAACGGCGCGGGGTGACGCCGTTGGTGATGTTTTGGAACCGCTCCGGAAAGATCGCGTTAAATTCGGGGAAGACCACCTGCCGGAGGATATCGGTGTGCATGGCGGCCACGCCGTTGACCGAAAAACTGCCCACGATGGCCAGATGGGCCATGCGCACGGCCTTTTCCGGATACTCCTGGATGATCGACAGGCGCGCCTTGCGGCCGTCGGGATCGGGGTGGTCGCCGCCGTTGGCGTCCAGCCACTGCAAAAAACGGTGATTGATTTCGTAGATGATCTGCATGTGCCGGGGCAACACGCGCTCCATCAGGCGGCAGGGCCAGGTCTCCAGGGCTTCGGGCAGCACGGTGTGGTTGGTGTAGGCAAAGATCCGGGCGCACAGGTTCCAGGCAGTATCCCAATCCAGGAGTTCCTCGTCCACGAGCAGGCGCATCAGCTCCGGGATGGCGATGGTGGGGTGGGTGTCGTTGAGCTGGATGGCCACCATCTCGGGCAGCTTGTCGAAGCTGTCGTGTTTCTTCTTGTACCGGCGCATCACGTCTTCCAGCGAGGCGGCGACGAGGAAATACTGCTGGCAAAGGCGCAGGACCCGGCCACGGAACTTTTCGTCGTTGGGATAGAGCACCTTGGAGATCACTTCGTCCCGGATTTTGGACTCCACTGCGCCGATGTAGTCGCCGGTGTTGAAGAAGTCCAGGTTGAATTCGGTGTCCGATTTGGCGGCCCACAGTCGCATGTTGATGGCGTGTCCGTTGCGGAACCCCGGCACCAGCAGGTCGCAGGCCATGGCCAGGACCCGTTCGGTGTCGACCCAACTGAAGCGCAACCGCCCCTGGTCGTCCGTCCAGGCGCGCACGCGACCGAAGAAATGGACCTCGTACAGAAAGCGGCCGCGGTCGTATTCCCAGGGATTGCCCCGCTGGGTCCAGTTGTCCGGGCGCTCCACCTGGGCCCCGTTTTCAATCACCTGGTGGAACATGCCGTAGTCGTAGCGCAGGCCGTAACCGTAGCCCGATACGCCTTGGG
>JAKAFO010000010.1 GCA_021819735.1 Deltaproteobacteria bacterium | reverse complement strand
ACCTACCAGATGAAGTACGGCATCCGGGCTTCGAGCGGCGGAGGCCGATCGAGCGCCCGGGAGACCATCGGCCGGGTGGCGGCCGGCGCCATCGCCGAAAAGGTGCTGGCCGAGCGCTATGGCGTGCAGATCGTGGCCTGGGTCAGCGCGGTCCGCGACGTGCCGGCCGTGGCCGTGGATATGGAGACCGTCACCCGGGCGGTGGTGGATCAAAGCGCGGTGCGCTGTCCGGACCCCATCGCCGCTGAGCGCATGACGGCGGCCATCCAGGCGGCCCGGGACGCCAAGGACTCGTTGGGCGGCGTGGTTACCTGCGTGTGCCGCAACGTGCCGGTGGGCCTGGGCGAGCCGGTCTTCGACAAACTGGAGGCGCTGCTGGCCCACGCCATGCTCTCCATTCCGGCCACCAAGGGCTTCGAAATCGGTTCGGGCTTCGGCGGGACGCTGCTCAAAGGCTCCCAGCACAACGATCCCTTCGTGCAAAAGGGCGCGCGCCTGGGCACGCGCACCAACCACAGCGGCGGGATTCAGGGCGGCATCTCCAACGGCGAAAACATTTACTTCCGGGTGGCGTTCAAGCCGCCGGCCACCATTGGCCAGGCCCAGCCCACCGCGGATTTCGACGGCAGCGACACGGTGCTGGAGGCCAAGGGCCGCCACGATCCGTGCGTGGTGCCCCGGGCCGTGCCCATCGTGGAGGCCATGGCCGCGCTGGTGCTGATGGACAGCGTGCTGCGCCAGGCCATGCGCTGCACCGGGAGCTTGCGGCCATGCTAAAAGACGAGCCTCACTTTTCCAGGCGGCTGGCGGCCGTCAGCGAATCCAAGACCACGCGCATCTTCGCCCAGGCCCAGGAAATGCGGCGCCAGGGCCGCGAGATCATCAGTCTGGCCGTGGGCGAGCCCGATTTCGAGACCCCCATGCCGATCATTGCCGCCACCCGCCAGGCCTTGACCGCCCAGCACACCCGCTACGGGCCGGTGCCCGGCGAGCCGGCCTTGCGCGAACGGTTGGCCCAGGCCTTCGACGGTTATACGGCCGACAACATCCTGGTGACCAACGGCGCCAAACAGGCGCTCTACTCCCTTTTCCAGGTGCTGTGCGACCCCGGGGACGAAGTCATTCTCGCCAAGCCCTGCTGGGTCAGCTTCACCGAGCAGATCGTGCTGGCCGGCGGCCGGCCGGTGCTGGTGGAGACGGGCGAGGCGTTCGAGCTCGATCCGGAGCGCATCCGCCGGGCGATCACCCCGCGCACCCGGGCGATCCTGATCAACTCGCCCAACAATCCCACCGGCGCCGTTTATAAGATCGAGGCCATCATGGCCACGGCCGACCTGGCCGCCGAGCGGGGGCTCTATCTGATCTCCGACGAGGCCTATCATGCCTATACGTTCGGCCGCCCGCACATGCCGGCCCTGGTGGTGAGCCCGGACCGTGCGCGGGTCGTGACCGTGCGCAGCTTTTCCAAACACTACAACATGACCGGCTTTCGCCTGGGCTATGTCGCCGCGGACAAGTCCGTGATCCAGGCCCTTTCCCGGTTGCAGAGCCACACCACCGGCAATGTGTGCACCTTCGCCCAGCATGGGGCCCTGGCCGCCCTGGAGATGGATCAGGGCATCGTGGCCGAGCGCTGCGCCGAGCTGCAACGGCGGCGCGATCTGGCCCTGGCCCGCACCCGGGAGCTGTTTCCCTGCACGGCGGGACGCGGGGCCTTTTACCTCTTTCCCGACGTGCGCGGCCGGCTGCGCAACGGCGAGACCAGCGCGGATCTGGCCGCCCGGCTGCTGGACCAGGCCGGCGTGGCCTTGGTGCCCGGCGAGGCCTTTCACGGCCCGGGCCACATCCGTATCTCGTTCGGCACCGGCCCTGAAACCCTGACGCGCGCCTTCGACAAAATCAGAGAGGTGTTATGATCGGATTGATTGGCTACGGCCGTTTCGGGCGGCTCACCGTGCGCCACATGTCCCCCGAGTTCAAGGTGGTGGTGTACACCCGCGCCGCGGATAAAGACGCCGACATCAACGACGCCGGCGCCAGCCTGGTCTCCCTGGAAGAGGCCTGCGCCCAGCGGATCGTCATCCTCAGCGTGCCCATCTCGGCCATGCCGGCCACCCTGGAGCGCATCGCGCCGCTGCTGGCGCCCAAGACCATCGTGGCCGACGTCTGCTCGGTCAAGGAAAAGCCGGCCCAGTGGATGCAGTCCCTGCTGCCCGAGCACGTGGAGATCCTGGCCACCCATCCCATGTTCGGTCCGGACAGCGCCGCCAAGAGCCCGGCGGGCCATAAGATCGTGCTTTGCCCGGTGCGCATCGCGGCCCACCGCTACCAGCGCATCAAGCAGTGGCTGGCAGAAAAGCAGATGGTGGTCATCGAAACCACCCCGACACTTCACGACCAGAAGATCGCCGTCACGCTCTCCCTGACCCACTTCATCGGTCGCGGCCTGGCCAAGTTCGGCGCCCCGCCGATCGACATCGACACCGAAGGCTACCGGCGCCTGCTGCATATCCTGGGCGTCGTCAACAACGACACCTGGCAGCTCTTCGAAGACATGCACCGCTTCAATCCTTACGCCCGCGAGAAGCGCAAGGCCTTCATGGATGCCATGGCGGCCATCGACGATCGTCTCAGGGAAATAGAGAGCGAATGAGGAACACCGGATCGCGCGCCTAAGGTTGTTTCTGCGCCGCCCTGCATTAAGTTGCGTTTCGATGCATGGAAGGCCAATAAAGGAGCGCCCCTTATGAGCACGGTCAACCCCGGATCGATCGTAACCGTCCAGGAGCGCACCCGGACGCGTTCCCAGACCCCGCCCATGTATCGGGTGCTGCTGCATAACGACGATTTCACCACCAAGGAGTTCGTGGTGCAGGTGCTGGTGTCGGTCTTTCACAAGGGGCTGGCCGAGGCCACCGAACTCATGTGGCAGGTGCATCGCAAAGGCACCGGGGTGGCCGGCATCTTCCCCCGGGAGATTGCCGAAACCAAAGTGGCCACGGTCTCCACCCTGGCTCGGGAAGCCGAGTTTCCCCTGCGGGTGAGCATGGAACCCGAACCCTGACGATCCCTCAAAAAGAAATACGCCTCGCTCGGACCCCGATTCTATATGCCCTTGACCCGGGTGCGATGGGTCGGATTTAAAATGAACGGTTGACAGGGGCGAATCAGAGCACAACCTTCCCGCTAATCCAAAGACGACTGAACGAGTCAGAGGTCGCAGCGGTTGCGACCATGGATTGGTTTTTTTCAAGACCGCAGGATTTTCAAAACGATGCATCCCCTTCCCGCAAGGGGAGGGCTAGGAGGTTTTAAATGAAAACGTATACTTCATACATTGTCGCTGCAATCGCGATGCTGGCCCTCGTTGCCGGCACAGCCCTGGCCGATTCACCGGCCAAAGACGATCGGGCCAGCAAACTTGTCGGGGCCCAAGCCATCAGCACGGACAACGAGCATCTGGGAACCATCAATGATCTGGTCGTCGGCGCGGACGGCCAGGTGAGCTACCTGGTCATCGCCAAATCCGACCAATCGAGACTGGTGGCGCTGCCCTTCGGAACCGCCGCGCCCCAGGTCAAATCGAATGGACAGGTTGGGCTCGCCATCTCCAGAGAGCAATTCGATGTGGCGCCCAGTTTTGCCAGCAACGACTGGCCGGATCTGTCGAGCTCGATGCATAACAGCGCCCGAGGCTACCGTGGAGACCAGATGGATTCCGACAGGAATATCGTCAACGGCATTTCCACCGCGAACCCCTATCCGTTCTAACCGTAGCGCCTAATGTTTTTGTAACCGGAAACCTGATCCCCTTCCAAATCGACCGGAGCCGGCAAACCGAGGGTTTGCCGGCTCTATCTGTTCTAAAGTTTAAAGGTCGGAGGGGGTAGCGGCGGTGGGCACGCTGTCGTCCAATACTACCGGAGACGGACGGTTAATCATTTGTGCTGCCGAACGGAACAGATCGGCCGCGGCGTGGTTCAAGGGCTGCGGTGGGCTGTGGCGCGTCCCGAGATCGGCGATCTCTTCGGCGAAGAGATCCAGGGTACGGGCCAAATCCCGGGTGATCTGCGCTTTGACTTCCGAAGCCAGCCGGCGCTGGAGGTTGGCCTCCAGGCGATCGGCATACAACAGGGCGTGCAGCAGGGAGGTGCAAAACTCGTCCAGGTTGTCCGCCGCGTGGCCGCCGGTCATGCCCGGGAAGTAATTGCGTTCGTCGATGAAAGCCAGCAGCGGCGACGCGGCCGATGCCGGCCGATTGGCGTGGGCGTTCAGGCGGCCGGAGGTCACCAGGGCGAAGCGCTCCAGCGAAAGGGGGTCATAGCCGCTCAGCTCGGCGAAAAGCGCGCGAATGGCCGTGCGCTCGGTGAGACCAATCTCGTCCACCGCCAGGTGCAGGGCCTCATGCTCGGCCATGACCCGCAGCTCGGGGATCGATTCGCCCCAGATGGTCTCGGCATAGAACCAGATCTGGTGCCGGCCGCGCAGGGTCAAGGCATTGTCGCCGGCGCCCACGTCCAGAATATCCACGTGCTCGACCAGACGGGCGCCGAAGCGTTTCTCCACGTACCCGATGCCCTCGGCCACGGCCGCCAGGCGCTCGGTCAGGTCCCGGCCGCGGGCCCGGAAGCGTTCGGGGCTCTGGCCCAGGAGACGAAACACAGGCGGCGCGTCGAGGCTGTCGGCGGGTTGACGGTCCGGGCTCAGCAGGCGGGCTCCCTGGTGCCGGATGGTCAGATCGCGGCGGGCCGTCGCCGTCTGGATCTGGATATCGAAACCGTCTCCGGCGCACAAGGCGTCTCCCCGGATTTTAGGGAATAAGGTGTAGCGATAGCGCTCCGGTCCGGCTGGGGCCACCTCGAACGGCCGCCCGTCCAGGGCGATCTTCAGATCGCCGCGCGCGCTGAACAGCTCCACACCGCACACGTAGCCGTTGCAAGCGATGGCCTGGGGATCGTTCAGGGCCTGTTCGGAGATGCGGGTGCGGCGCTGTTTCTGGTCCACCACTTCGTGCAGATAGAGCTCGCAGGTCTCCTGGAAGAGCTGCTCCTCGGCCGGAGGCCCGGGGGGGGTGGCGGCCACGGGTAGGGCGCCCCACAGGAGCGCGACGCCCAAACTCAAGAAGAAAATCCGCGCGGCAAGTACCGTTGAATGAAAGCGCATGGGTGAAAAACCAGCCTCCTCCGAATCGATGGGCACACATCCATCTGTGCACAAATCAGTGTGGCACACAATATCCGCCAAGCGAAAAGATGCAAGGAACCCGCCAAAATGTTCAGGAGGGTCGCGAGAAAGGCAACTGGGCGTTCAGGGCCGCGATGTTGGCCAGCTCCACCTGATTGATGCCGTCGATGAACCGCTGGAACAGCATTTTCAGGTGGGGCTCGTAGAAGCGGTGCAGGCTGGTGTTGGCCACCGCCGCGAAGCCGCGGTAGATCTTGTGGGCTGAGCCGGCGCCGGGATCGAAGCTCTGGAGGCCGTGGTCGATGGCCCACTGGATCGGCTCGTAGAAGCACATGTTGAAGTGCAGATCCTTGACGGTCTCGGCGCTGCCCCAGTAGCGGCCGATGAGCCGGCCGCCCTTGTGCAGCAGCAGCGAGAGGGCCGTCGGCCGCGGGTCGTCCTGGGGCCGGAAGGCGGCCACCAGCAGCAGGCGGTGGCGGTAATGGGTGAAAATACCATTAAAAAACGAGGCGTTGAGATAGCGGGCGGCCCAGGGGCCGTACTGGGCGTTGGTGTTGAGGTAGCAGTCGAACATGGCATCGGCCCAGGATGGATCGATCTTGTCGCCGGTCCGGGCCTCGAAACGCACGCCGGCCTGGCGCATGCGGTCACGCTCCCGGCGGATGTTGCGCCGCTGGATGGACTTGAAGGGCCGCAGGTAGTCGTCGAAGGTGGCGCAGCCCTGGTTTTGCCATAAGAAACTCTGGTGGTGCCAGGCCGCGAACGCCTCCCCATCCAGCGCCGCGCCCCACGCGGGGTCCACGAAGAGCAGGTGGGCGCCGGAGATGCCTGTTTCCAGGCAGAAAGCGTCCATGGCCCGGAGCATTTCGCGCTGAATGTCCGCGCCGCCCGCATCCTCGTCCACTAGAAAACGGTAGCCCACGGCCGGGGTGGCCGGGCTCATGCCCACCAGCTTGGGGTAGTAGGCGATGCCCGCCTGGGCGGCCCAGCGCGCCCACCACTGATCGAAGACAAACTCCCCCATGCTGTGGCTCTTGAGGTAAAGCGGCGCGCCGCCCACCAGGCGATCCCCGCGCCAGGCCGTGAGGTGGCGCGGGTGCCAGCCGGTCTGGGGCGCGATGCTGCCCGAGGCTTCCAACTGATGCAGCCACTGCCACTCCAGCAGGGGCGTTTCCAGCGGTTCGGCCAGCCGGTCCCAGGCGGCCTGGGGAATTTCGGCCATGGCCGTATGCCAGCGGATGGTCAAGGCGTCCATGAAATGCTTCCGTCATCCTATCGTTATGCCCTTCGGCGGCGCTGGGGCATAGTAAGACGGGCGGCCCGGATTGTCATCCGCTACAAACCAGCGCACAACACGCCGTGCTGTGAACGAAAAGTGGCGCGCGTTGACCGCCCCGATCTCGCCCAGGTCGGCCGGTTCCCGCAGCCGCGCAAGGGGCAAGACCACGTTGAGGTCCTGGTCGGCGTCGGTGTGGTCGTAGCCGTTATGGGTGATGGTCCATCGCCCGGGCCCGAGATCGGCCGGAACGATCCGGAAGCTCGGGTCGCCCTCCGGATGAGGCAAAGGCCGTTCTGCGATTGCTTTCGCATCGGCGACGGAGTAGTTAGTGGCTATTCAAGAATATCTCATTTCTGGATGGACACGAGGCATTCACCATCCGAAAGTAGATCGGCTGTATCTGGCGACGCAACCGGAAATCACTATAATGGATTTTTGTTCTTCTCCATGGATTTTTTCGAGCGGATCCTGTCGCCAACGCATGGCGCGAAATGTCTTTCCAGTCAAAGAGGATTAAGCCGAACCCATGACTGAACCCGCAAGCAAGGCTGCTCCGGATGACTATGTAACCCTGACCGCCGCCGAGCAGGTACTCTCGGGCAGTGGTCCCAAGCGCGGGCTGGCCCGTCTCTGGCCGTTTCTGGGCCCCGCTTTCATCGCCAGCATCGCCTATGTGGACCCCGGCAACTTTGCCACCAACATCCAGGGCGGCGCCCAATTCGGCTACCGGCTCCTGTGGGTGGTGGTGCTCAGCAACTTGATGGCCATGCTGATCCAGACCCTGTCGGCCAAAGTGGGTATCGCCACGGGCTACAATCTGGCCGAATTGTGCCGTCTGAACTATCCGCGCCCCCTGGTGTGGCTCATGTGGGTGCTGATGGAGCTGGTGGCCATGGCCACCGACCTGGCCGAATTTCTGGGCGCGGCCATCGGGTTCAACTTGTTGCTGGGCATGCCGCTGGGCATAGCGGGGCTCGTGACGGCCGTGGTCACTTTCTTGATCCTCATGTTGCAGAACCGCGGCTTTCGCCCCCTGGAGGCGCTGATTACGGCCATGTTGGGCTTCATCGCCGTATGCTATATCATCGAAACGATCCTGGACCGGCCCGCTTGGGGCCAGGTCTTTTATCATGCGGTGGTTCCCAGCTTCGCCGGCGCCGAGAGTGTGCTGCTGGCCACCGGTATTTTAGGTGCCACGGTCATGCCCCACGTCATCTTCCTGCACTCTTCCCTGACCCAGGGCCGCATCGTGGTCAAGGACCCGGTCCAGCGGCGGCGCCTGTTCCACTTCGAGATCGCCGATGTCACCATTGCCATGGCCGTGGCCGGGTTCGTCAACGCGGCCATGTTGATCATGGCCGCGGCCACTTTCCACAAGTCCGGCCTGGTACATGTGGGGAGCATCGAGGAGGCCCACCGGACCCTGGAGCCCTTGCTGGGCAACTGGGCCCGCTGGATCTTCGCCCTCTCCCTGCTGGCCGCGGGACTGGCTTCGACCACGGTGGGCACCATGGCCGGACAGGTGGTGATGCAGGGTTTTCTGCGTTTCCATATCCCCATCTGGCTGCGTCGGCTGGCGACCATCCTGCCCTCGCTGGTGGTCATTTTTATCGGGCTGGACCCTACGCGCACCCTGGTGCTCAGCCAGGTGGTGCTCAGCTTCGGGCTGCCTTTCGCGGTCATCCCGCTGATCCACTTTTCGAGTCGGTCCGACCTGATGAAGGAGCTGGTCAACCGGCCGGCCACCACGGCCGTGGCCTGTGTGGTGGCCGCCCTGATCGTTCTGCTGAACCTCTATCTGCTGTACCAGACGCTTTGGGGAGGATAGATCATGTTTAAACATCTGCTCGTGCCCCTGGATGGATCGAAGCTGGCCGAAAAGGTGCTGCCCGCGGCGGTCTGCTTGGCCGGCGCGCTCGAGGCCCGGGTGACGCTGTTGCATGTCATCGAGGCGGACGCTCCGCCCGCCGTGCACGGCGAGCGGCACCTGACCGACTCTGTCGAGGCCGCGGCCTACCTGGAGGAGATCGGCCGGCGGTTCTTCGCGCCGGAAATCCATCTGGAACGGCATGTCCACACCTCGGCCATGCAGGATGTGGCCCGGGGCATCGTGTTGCACGAAGCCGAGCTGGCACCCGACCTGGTGATCATGGGCACCCATGGCCGCGGCGGGTTGCGCGGCCTGCTGTTCGGCCGCATCGCCCAGCAGGTGGTGGCCGCGGGTAACTTACCGGTGCTGCTGATCCGCCCGGAGGCGCCCTCCGGCCAACAGCCCTTTGACTGCCGCCGGATTTTGGCGCCCACCGATGGAGAACCCTCCCACGCCCTGGGTCTTCAAATCGCCTTGGAGTTGGCGCGGGCCATGGGTGCGCGACTGGATTTGCTGGGGGTGGTGCCCACTTTGAACCGGCTCACCGGCCGCAGCGCCACCACCAGCCGCTTCGCCCCCGGCACCAGCCAAGCCATGCTGGAGATCGCCGAAGCGGATCTGGGTCAATACTTGCAGAAACAGATCGTTCATTCTAAAAAAGTCGGAGTGACCGCCGGCGCCCGCCTGGAACGCGGCGATCCGGCTATCGTCATCGCCGCCACCGCCGAACGCCTGGATGCGGACTTGATCGTCCTGGGAACCCACGGCAAGTCGGGCGCCGCCGCCTTCTGGACCCAGAGCATCGGCGCCAAGGTGCTGGCGCAAACCCCGCGACCCCTGTTGCTGGTACCGGTCTAACCGGTTGTTGAAGAAACGGTCGCGAGCGTGCCTGAAAACCGTTAAGGATTCCATTCATGATTTCCAAGTTCAAACGACTCATGCCCTTCTTGATGCTCGGGCTGTTCTTGCTGGCGCTGTGGAGTGTCTACCGGCATTTGCACGGCTACCGGTGGCATGACCTGCTGGCCCAATTCCGGCAAATGCCCACAAGCCAAGTGGGCACGGCGCTGCTGCTGACCCTGGTCAGTTACCTGGTGATGACGGCCTACGACGCGCTGGCCCTGAAGTATATCCGCCATCCGCTGCCCTACGCCAAAACCGCGCTGGCCTCGGGACTGGGCTATGCCTTCAGCAACAATGTCGGCTTTTCCATGCTGGCCGGCGCCTCGATCCGCTACCGCATCTACTCGGCCTGGGGGCTATCGGCCATCGAGATCACCCAGGTGGTGCTGTTTTGCAGCGTCAGCCTCTGGTTGGGCTTTCTGGCCCTGAGCGGCGTCGTCTTCCTGATCGAGCCGCTGGCGCTGCCCCAAGCCGTGCACCTGCCGTTTGCTTCGGTGCGACCCCTGGGTGTTGTGTTGCTGCTTATTCTCTTGGCCTATGCGGCGCTGACGCTCTTCTCCCAAAAAGCCATCGCCGTCAAAGGCTGGCGTTTTTCCTTGCCGCCATGGCCGGTGGCCCTGGGACAACTGCTGGTGGCAGCCGCGGACTGGCTGCTGGCCGGTATCGTGCTCTACGCCCTCTGGCCTCGTCCGGCCGAGCTCACCCTGGGGCATTTCCTGGCCATCTATCTTCTGGCGCAACTCGGCGGCCTGATCAGCCAGGTGCCCGGCGGACTCGGCGTTTTCGAATCCATCGTGCTGCTGCTGGCCCCGCCAGCCATTCCAGTACCGCAACTGCTGGGCGCCCTGATCGTTTACCGCGGCATTTACTACCTGCTGCCGCTGTTGGCGGCCACAGTCGTTCTGGGCATCGAGGAAGTACTGCGCCGGCAGGCCCTGTTCGAACGGGCCAGGCGCGTGGCCGAACGACTCTGGGCGGGACTCTTCGTGCCCATGTCGAGCCTGGCCGTGTTTTTTGCCGGCGCGATTCTGCTTTACTCCGGATCGCTGCCGTCCGTTGGGGAGCGCGTACTCTCCCTCGATAAAATCATCCCGCTGCACTTGCTGGAGTTTTCACATTTCCTGGGCAGTCTGGCCGGCATGGCCTTGCTGCTGCTGGCCAGAGGCTTGCAGCGCCGCCTCAATGCAGCCTATGTGCTGACGCTGATTCTGCTGGGGCTCGGCGTGATCACTTCCTTGCTCAAAGGGCTCGATTACGAAGAGGCCGCCATACTCTCCCTCGTGTTCCTGGTGCTGCTTTCCGGCCGGCCGCTTTTCTACCGGCATTCGTCTCTTTTTGCCGAACGCTTCAGCGCCGGCTGGATCGCCGCCATCGCGACCATGACCTTATCCGCCCTTTGGCTGGGATTCTTCGCCTATCGGCATGTGGCCTATGCCCATGATCTGTGGTGGCATTTCAGCCTCAAGGGGGATGCGCCGCGCTTCATGCGGGCCAGCGTCGGCGCGGTGGCCCTGGCCTTGAGCTTTGCCCTGGCGCGTCTGCTGCGACCCGCCTCGCCGGCGCCCCATGCGCCCGATCCTCAGGAGATGGAGATCGTCCGGAGCATTGTGCAGCAATCGACCAATGCTTCGGCCAACCTGGCCCTGTTGGGCGACAAACGCTTTTTGGTCAACCCCGCCAACACGGCCTTCATCATGTATGGCATTTCGGGTCAATCGTGGGTAAGCATGGGCGATCCCATCGGGCCCGAGGCCGAATGGCCCGAATTGATCTGGGAGTTTCATCTCAACGCCCAGAGGTATGGCGACCGCACCGTTTTCTATGAAGTGGCCCACCACCATTTATATATGTACCTGGATGCGGGCCTGGTGGCCCTCAAGCTGGGCGAAGAAGCGCGCGTGCCGTTGACCGACTTTAGCTTGGAAGGCGCCAACCGCAAGGACCTGCGCTACATTCAACGCAAACTGGCCAAGCAGGGCTGCACCTTCGAGATAGTGCCTCCCGATGGCCTGGAAAGCCACATGGCCGCGCTTCAGACCATCTCCGACGCCTGGCTGGCCGAAAAGAACACGCGCGAAAAAGGCTTCTCCCTGGGCTTTTTCGATACCGCCTATCTACGCCAAAACCCCATCGCCCTGGTGCGGTTGGACGGTCGGCCCGTTGCCTTCGCCAACGTGTGGCAAAGCGCCGGCCGGGAGGAACTGACCGTGGACCTGATGCGCCATCGGCCCGAGGCACCCAACGGCGTCATGGAATACCTGTTCATCGAAATGATGCTCTGGGGGCATGCCCAGGGGTATCGCTGGTTCAACCTGGGCATGGCGCCGCTCAGCGGCATGGAGACCCGGGAAGCCGCCCCGCTGTGGCACAAGTTGGGTCACTGGGTGGCGCGCCACGGCGAGTACTTTTACAATTTCCGGGGACTGCGCCAATACAAGCAGAAATTCGACCCGGTCTGGAGCCCCAAGTACCTGGTCTGCCCGGGCGGTTTGGGGCTGCCGGCCGTTTTGGCCGACATCGGTGCCCTGGTGTCCGGAGGGCTCAAAGGCATTTTATTCAAATAAGGTGCATGCTGCTCTTTTCGAGATTCGCGCGCCCAAACCTGCTAAAGGAGTAAAGACAAAAGTATGGCCCCTTCATCGAATGCCGCCAAACGCCCAGGTCTGTGCAAGATCTGCGGGCTGACCAAACCCAACATGGTGCCGGGCGCCTTGATTCGGCCGGTCATCATGGCCGAAATCCAGAAGAGCCGCCCGGACTTTGCCGCCGAAGACTATATCTGCGCCAATGACCTGAACCGATTCCGGCTCCAATATGTGCAGGGCTTGATGGCTTCGGAAAAAGGCGAGTTAACCGCCTTGGACCGGGAGGTTCTGGAAAGCTTGCACCAGCACGACTTGCTGACCAGCAATATCGAAACCGAATTCGCAAAAAAGGCGACTTTAGGCGAAGCATTGGCCGACCGGGTAGCGGCCTTCGGCGGTAGCTGGAAATTCATCATCATCTTCGGCGCCCTCTTAATCGCCTGGATCGCCATCAACTCGCTGGTACTGCTTTGGAAACCCTTCGATCCCTATCCCTTTATTCTGCTCAATCTGGTGCTGTCGAGCCTGGCGGCCCTCCAGGCGCCGGTCATCATGATGAGCCAGAACCGCCAGGAGGCCAAGGATCGCCTGCGCTCGGAGAACGATTACCGCGTGAACCTCAAGGCCGAGCTGGAGATCCGGCAATTGCACGAGAAGATCGACCACTTGCTGTCGCGCCAATGGGAGCGTCTGGTGGAGATCCAGCAGGTTCAACTCGACTTGATGGGCGAACTGGTAGCATTCAAACGCCGCTCTTGACGACCGGCCCATAATGGGAGAGAACGTGGACTAACACCCATTGAGGAGGCCCCCGGTGACGCCGCGAAGGGCCGATATCGACCGCGGAGAGATCGTATGACCTGGGCATGGAAAACCGACCTGCTGCCTGTTTTTCAAAGCGGCCTGCTGGAATCGCTCATCGCCGCGGTTACCTTCGTGCTGCTGATCGTCTACCATTGGCTGCTGATCCGCCGGGTCCGGCGACATCCCCTGCAAACGGCCATGGGCATCACCAACCATGTGCGCATCCAATGGGTGCGCAGCGTGATGGACAGCAAGTGCGAGCTGCTGGCCGTGCAAACGTTGCGCAATGGTCTGATGGCGGCCAATTTCCTGGCCTCGACGGCGATCCTGATCAGTTTGGGGTTGCTGAGCGTGGCCTTCAAGCCCGGCTTGTTTCTGGAGATCTCCCATGCGCTGAATCTGGTCGGCGCCCGCAGCGAAATCCTGTGGATGTTCAAACTCATGCTGCTGGTAGTACTTTTTTTCTTTGCCTTCTTCAACTTTACGCTCACCATCCGGTATTACAACCATGCCGGCTTCATGATCAACATCCTGGAAGTACACGACCCCACGGTGACGCCCGAGGTGGTGGCCGAAGTGCTCAACCAGGGCGCGTTGCACTACACGCTGGGCATGCGCGGATTCTATCTGGCCGTGCCCACAGGTTTGTGGCTTTTCGGCCCGCTATGGATGCTGACCGGTGCCGTCGTGCTGGTATGGGCGTTGAACAAGCTGGATCACACCGCCTAGGCGTCCATCAACGCTTGCGCGCCTTCTCGTAGTAGGGCAGGGCCTCGGGCAAGTGCTTCTGGATCTGTTCGATGCGCGTGCTCTCGGCCGGATGGGTCGAGAGCAATTCGGGGGGGGGTCCGCCTTTTTCTTCACTGCTCATGCGCTGCCAGAAGGGCACGGCTTCACGGGGATCGTAGCCCGCCATGGCCATGAGCACGAGGCCGATGCGGTCCGCTTCGCTCTCCTGCAGGCGACTGAAAGGCAAGAGCACGCCGACGTTGGCGCCCACCCCGAAGGCCGTCGTGAAGAGCTCCTGGGTGGCGGCCGGTTCCTGGGAGACGGCCACGGCCAGGGCCATGCCGCCCAACTGGGCCAGCAATCCCTCGCTCATGCGCTCGTTGCCGTGATCGGCCAGGGCATGGGCCACCTCATGGCCCAGCACCACGGCCAGGCCGGTTTCATTCCGGGTGTACTTCAAGATGCCGGTATAGACCGCCGCCTTGCCGCCGGGCAGCACCCAGGCATTGGCCGTCTTGTCGTCCTGGATGAGATTGAACTCCCACTGGAACGATTCGGCCCGTTGCGTATCGCCCGATTCACGCAAAAAGCTCTCGGCCGCATGGGCGATGTTCATGCCCACCTTGCGCACCATGGCGGTAGCGGCCTGGTCTTTGGAGAGCTCGGCTTTTTTTAAAGTTTCGTCGTATTGCTGCACGGCATAGGTCGCCAACTGGCTGTCGGGCACCAGTCGCAGGGCCTTGCGCCCGGTGATGGGCACCGTGGCGCAGGAAAGAAGCATGAGGCCCAGGCCGAGCAACAGCCATCGATTGAAGGGAAATTTGATTTCGGTCATTGCATACCTCCTGAGAAATCGCCGTCGGCCGTTTGGATTCCTCAATGATAGGACCTGGCGCGCGGCTTTTCAAACTTTGGCTTCGATGACCAGCACGAGAATGCGCAATCCGACCAAGCCCAGCGCCACGGCCAGGCTGCGGATGATCCAGGTCCCCTTGAGGAACTGGGACAAGCGGGCGCCCACCTGGGCGCCGAGCACCACGCCGATGGCCAGGGATATCATGTGGTGCACGCCCTGACCAAAGGTCCCGTTGACGATGTGCACGATGGTGCCGGTCAGGGCCATGATCACCAGGATGAAATGGGAGGTCGCCGTGGCCACATGAATGGGAAAGTTCAAAAAATAGACCAGCGCGGGCACATGGATAATGCCGCCGCCGATGCCCAGAAAGCTGGAGACGTATCCCACAAAGAGACTCAGCAAAATCCCCACCCAGGGGTTGAAGGCATAGTCGAATTGAACGCCGTCGGCTTCCACCAGGTGACGGATCATTTGGTGCTTGTCCGGATGGTAGACGTGGCGGCTGTTCTCGGCCAGGTTGGGCCGCAGGTTCAGAAAAACCGATGCGATCAGAAGCATGACGCCGAAGATCGCATCGAACAGGCGGCGCGGCACCCCGCCCGTATTCAGCGCGCCCAGGATGGCCCCGGGAATGGTCGCCACGGCAAACAGCAGGCCGGACTTGTAGTCGATGCGCCGCATGAACGCATAAGCCCCCGAGCCGGACAGGGCATTGAGGAACACGATGGCCAGGGATATGCTGGTCAGCAGCTCGGGGCTTTTTTCCGGAAACAGCAGCAAGAGGATGGGCATCAGCACAAAGCCGCCGCCGGCGCCGATGAGGGTACCGTAAGCGCCCACGCCGAATCCCAGGGCGATGAATGCCAGATAGGTTTCCGCAGCGAGATGGGTCATGGCAGGACTCCTGATGTAAGTATTACGATCCGTTTGTAATGGTGGGCTTGACACGTGCGTTAGTATATATAGCCGGCGGAGCAAAAATGTAAAGGAGATGACACCATGAAGAAAATGCTCAACCCCTACAGTGCCCGCATCACCGCCCCTAAAGCCCAGGGTGCCTCCCAGGCCATGCTTTACGCCGTGGGCCTCAGCGAAGCCGACATGCAAAAGCCCCAGGTGGGCATCAGCAGCGTCTGGTACGAGGGCAACCCGTGCAACATGCACCTCAACGACCTGGCCGCGGCGGTCAAGGAGGGGGTGCAGGCGGCGGGCCTGGTGGGCCTGCGCTTCAACACCATCGGCGTTAGCGACGGCATCTCCATGGGCACCGAGGGCATGAGCTATTCGCTGCAATCCCGGGATCTGATCGCCGATTCCATCGAAACCGTCATGCGCGCCCAGTGGTACGACGCCAACATCAGCCTGCCCGGCTGCGACAAGAACATGCCCGGCTGCCTGATGGCCATGGGCCGCGTCAACCGCCCCAGCCTGATGGTCTACGGCGGCACGATCCGGGCCGGTCACCTGGACGGCCGGAAGCTGGATGTGGTCTCGGCCTTCCAGAGCTACGGCGAATTTCTTTCCGGCGCCATCGACGAGAACCAGCGCCGGGCCATCGTGCGCCACAGTTGCCCGGGGGCCGGGGCCTGCGGCGGCATGTACACGGCCAACACCATGGCGGCGGCCATCGAGGCCCTGGGCATGAGCCTGCCCTACAGTTCCACCAATCCGGCCGATTCGCCGGAAAAACGGGCCGAGTGCCGCCAGGCCGGCGCCGCCATCCGCCTGCTGCTGGAAAAGGACCTCAAGCCGCGCGACATCATGACGCGCCGGGCCTTCGAAAACGCCCTGGTGGTCGTCACCGTTCTGGGCGGTTCCACCAATGCCGTGCTGCACCTGATCGCCATGGCCCGGGCCGTGGGGGTGGACCTGACCCTGGACGACTTCCAGCGCGTCAGCGACCGGGTGCCGTTGCTGGCCGACATGAAACCCAGCGGGCAATTTGTGCAGGAGGATCTGCACCAGGTGGGCGGCCTGCCGGCCCTGATGCAATACCTGCTGCACAAGGGGCTGCTGGACGGCGCGTGTCTGACCGTCACCGGCCGAACGCTGGCCGAGAATGTGGCCGAGGTGCCGCCCCTGGCCCAGGGCCAGGGCATCATCCGGCCCCTCGAAGACCCGGTCCACAAAAGCGGTCACATCCGCATCCTGCGCGGCAGCCTGGCGCCTGACGGCGCCGTGGCCAAGATCACCGGCAAGGAGGGGTTGCACTTCAGCGGCCCGGCCCGGGTCTTCGACAGCGAAGAGCAGATGCTGGCGGCCCTTGAAGAAAAGCGCATCCAAAAGGGCGACGTGATCGTCATCCGCTACGAAGGCCCCAAGGGCGGGCCGGGCATGCCCGAGATGCTGACCCCCACCTCGGCCATCATGGGCGCCGGATTGGGCCAGGCGGTGGCCCTGCTCACCGACGGCCGTTTTTCGGGCGGATCGCACGGGTTTATCGTGGGCCACATCACCCCCGAAGCCCAGGCGGGCGGACCGATCG
The DNA here is from genome assembly GCA_021819735.1 of Deltaproteobacteria bacterium. Classification (GTDB taxonomy): domain Bacteria; phylum Desulfobacterota; class Desulfobacteria; order Desulfobacterales; family Desulfosarcinaceae; genus Desulfatitalea. The sequence continues at coordinate 16,653 of JAKAFO010000010.1, read as the reverse complement.
CCCTGGTGCGCGACGGCGATCCGATCACCATCGATGCCGTGGAAAACCGCCTGACGCTGGAGGTCGGCATCGAGGAACTGGCTTTGCGGCGGCGCGAATGGACGCCGCCGCCTTACAAGGCTCTGAACGGAACGCTCTTCAAGTACATCAAAAACGTCAAATCGGCTTCGGAAGGCTGCGTGACCGACGAATGAGAAGAGCAGAATTCAGAAACCAGGATTCAGAAATCAGAATAATTCTGGCTCCTGACTTCTGGCTCCTGAATACTGAATTACTTGCAGTTTCAGGCCAAACCGTTAAAGTAGGCCCATGGATCTCATCGTCAAAATGAAATTCGGGGCCCACCTCTACGGCACGGCCACCGCAAGCTCCGACCTGGACTACAAGGGGGTCTTTCTGCCCACCCGCGAAGAGATCCTGCTGGGCCGCATCCCCAAGTGCCGGGCCTTCACCACCGGCGACGGCCTTTCCAAGAATCTGGCCGGCGACGTGGACGAAGAGATCTACTCCCTGCACTACTTCATCCAGCTCGCCTGCGAAGGCCAGACCGTGGCCTTGGACATGCTGCATGCCCCGGAACAGGCCTGGATCGTTTCCAGCGACATCTGGCGCCGGATCGTGGCCGAGCGTCGACGCTTCTATACCAAAAGCCTGCGCGCCTTCGTGGTCTATGCCCGGCGCCAGGCCGCCAAGTATGGCATCAAAGGCTCGCGCCTGAATGCCGCGGCCCAGGTGCTGACCGTGCTCAAGCGTCACCCCGCCGAGACCCGTCTGCGCCAGGTGTGGGACGCTCTGCCGCGGGCGGAGCATTGCTTCGAAGTAGAACCCACGCCCACCGGCCTGCGCCAGTACCAGGTGTGCGGCAAGACCTTTCAGGAGACGGTGGCCGCGGGCCATGCAATTCCGATCCTGGAAAAGTTCCTGGCGGACTATGGCGCCCGCGCCCGCCTGGCGGCCGAAAACAAGAACATCGACTGGAAGGCCGTCTCCCACGCCCTGCGGGCCGCCCTCCAGACCCGGGAGATCCTCACCCTCGGCACCATCCGCTATCCCCTGGCCGACGCCCCATTTCTGATGGCCGTCAAGACCGGCCAACTGGATTACGCCAGCGAGGTGGCCCCGGCCCTGGAGAAACTGATGACCGAAGTGGAAGATCTTCTCGACCGCAGCGTTCTGCCCGAGCGGGCCGATGCCGCCTACTGGGAAGGTTTTATTTGCGAGATTCTTGAAAAGCACAGGTTCGGCGATTGCCAGAAATGAGCCAAAGGAGGCGGGGATGACCATTCGCGTGGTGCGGTTGGGAACCGAAAGAGTGGAAGATGAAGGGCTGCGCATCGGCACCGTGCGTCGGCCGCCCCGGGGCGTGCCCAAGGCGGATCTGGCGGTCCGCAACTTCTACGATCTGTGGCTGCCCGAGCTGGCGCCCAGCGAAGAACTGCTCAAGCTCGGGCAAGCGGCCGAAGACGAGCAGCGCTGGAAGCGTTTCGAACGAGGCTACCGCGCCGAGATGCGCCGGCCCGAGAAGCTGCGCCTGCTGGATCTGCTGGCGGCCCTCTCCCGGCAGACGAACTTCTCGGTGGGCTGCTACTGTGCCGATGAAAAGCGCTGCCATCGCTCCATTTTGCGGCAGTTGCTGGCCGAGCATGGCGCCATGCTGGGATAGGCCATACCCGAAGACGAAGAAGACCTGCTTTCAAAGGCGCGGAGCGGTTGCGCGCCCAACTGGGACAGGCCGAGTTAAGGTGGCGCCCTCCGTCGGCGTGCCGCGTCACCCGGCGCGGCGGGCAAAGCCTTTGTCCTGGGCGAGCATGTCCAGGTGCAGGGTCGTCAGATGGACCTGCATCGCCGGTTTGTCCAAGGCGCCATACCCCTGATCCATTACTTTCAAATAGCTTTTGCAGGCGGCGCAGGTCTCCACCCGAAAGCGTTGGTCTCCCTGGACCGTGAAGTAGGCGATATTGCCCGTGGTGCCGCAGTCCCAGCAGCGATGGCGCGAAAAGGGCCAGCGGGTGGCGCAGGCACCGCAGACCAGATGCTTGGCCCGGGTTTCGGCATCGAGCAGCCCCAGAAGGGGGGCATCGCCGCAAAACGGGCAATATCCCCAAGTCCAGCGTTTCAGTTCAGGAAGATTATGTACGCCGGCGGCCTGGATTTCCAGCAGGGGATGGATCGTCTCCTGAAGCAAAAAGCGCATTATTTCCGGTTGCGCCGCCATGCCAGGCGCTTGCCCGAGGGCTTGCGCGAGCAACTCCTCGAAGCAGCCCTCTTGGGTCACACGGTAACGAATGGCCCTGGCCTCGTGGGGCTTTTGGGCTTCGACCATGGTCAGCAGATCCAGGAAATAGGCCTTCAGCAAGGCGGGATGGGCTTTGAGCTCCCGCCGGTCGAAGATGGGAAAGCCGTTTTCGAGTTTGATGGCGGCCAGATCCTGGGAGATGGCGGGCGGCGCCAGAATGGAGCGCAGGGCGCGCATGTAAGGCTCCCTTAGTATGGCGATCTGGTCGAAGAAGGCGCGGATATCCACATAGGCTTCGTTTTCAGCGAGATCGCAATCCATTTGAGACATGGGAGGCTCTCCTTTTTCTTTGCTCCGGTCTAATGGTTCGTTTCGGCCCGCTTGCGTTGCGGATCGTGAAGGCCGCGTTCCCTGAAGTGCATCAAGCCGGCCGCGGCCAGCGCCGCGGCGCCGATGGCGATCGGCATCCGGGTCTTGGCCATTTGCTGCCGCCGGGGGATCGGCCTGGCCTGGGCCAGGGGATAGTGCTTGCGATTCAAGGGCAATATCCAGAGGGTGTTGTGGTCTTCCATCGGGTCCGGGTAGACATTGGCTTCCGGGCCCAGGGCCTTGACCCGTGCTTCGACGAAGCGCAGCATTTCCTTACGGGGTCCGAAATTCAAGGACCCGGTGGAGCAAGCCTGGACGCAGGCCGGCTTGAGCCCGTGGGTGATGCGGTCGACGCACAGGGTGCATTTGACGATGCGTCCGCTGACGTCGTCCTTGCGCGGGATACCATATGGACAATAGGAAGCCACGTCGTCGAAATCCAGCTCTTTGGTCTTTTCGGTGAAAACCACCGCGCCCGAGTCATCCCGGACAATGGCTTCCGGAAGGCTTTCGGCGCCTTCCATGCACGGCGGGTCATCGCAATGCCGGCAGCGGTCGTTGAAAAAGGCCCAATCGATCTTGCCGTCGGCCAGGCGGGTCTCCATGAAGACGATGCGGTTCCAGGTGTTGGCCGAAAGATCGGGCGGATTCTCATGACTGCCCCGGTTTTTCGTCTGTTCGGCCTTCAACTGGTTCCAGTTTTTACACGCCACCTGGCAGGCGCGGCAGGCAGTACACTTGGATATATCGATGCAAAGCGTCATCTGTTCCATGGGCTGCTCCTGTTTTAAGGGTCAACGTCGCCTTACGCTTTTTTCACCACATCCACCATGAAGACTTTGCTTTCCGGGATCATGGTGTTGGCATCCCCGATGTTGGGGGTGACGATGTTGGCGCTGTCGCCGAAAGTAAAGACTTCCGGCTTCTTGTCGTTGGCCGCGTATTTTCTCTCGGTGGTCGTCGCCCAGCCGTAGTGATAGGGAATGCCCACCTGGTGGATGGTCTTGCCGGCGATGGTAAACGGCGCCCAGCGCACGGTCACCATGGCCACGGCCTCCAATTCACCCCGAGCCGATCGGACGATGACGATTTCGCCGGTCTTGATGCCTCTCTCCGCGGCCAGTTCCGAGCTCATCTCCACGAACATGCCCGGTTCCAGCTCGGCCAGCCAGGGTTGCCAGCGCGTCATGACGCCGGTCTGCCAGTGTTCGGTGACCCGGTAGGTGGTGCAGACCAGGGGATACTGGGCATTATGGCTGGCCCGCATGTTGACATCCGAGGTGATGGAACGATCGAAGCGCTTCAGCACCGGGCTGATGAATTGCGCCGAGAGCAGGTTCCTCTCCAGCGGGCTCTCCAGGGGTTCGTAATGCTCGGGGAACGGACCATCGGCCAGACCCGGCCCGAAGATATGGCCGTGGCCTTCGGTCTGGGTGATGAAGGGATAACGCGATTTCTCTCCGGAAGACATAGGCGGCCAACCGCCGTCGGGCACGTCGCCCTTCCAGACATTGAGGTGCCAGGTGATCACCGGTTTTTCCGGCTGCCAGGGCTTGCCGTCCAGATCCACCGAGGCGCGGTTGTACAAAATGCGCCGGTTCATGGGCCAGCTCCAGGACCATCCGGGATACAGGCCGATGCCGGAAGGATCGTCCTTGTTCTTGCGCGCGGCCATGTTGCCTTCCTGGGTGTAGGAGTTGCAGTAGAGCCAGTTGCCGCAGGAGGTCGACCCATCGTCGGCCAGTGAAGTAAAGCCGGGAATCAGGGTGCCTCGGTTGTAAAGTTTGCCGTTGATGACTTTGTCTTCCAGGAAATAGCCGTTGATCTCCTTGGCGATCAGGTGCGGGTCGATGTGCTTGACCTTGCCGGCGGCGTCCTTGGGGCCGTACTCCCAGCGCAGTTTGAGGATCGGTTCGGAGAAGACCCCTTTCTTGCCTTTGTAGAGGGTTTTAACGCGCTGGAAAAGATCGTTGACGATGTCGGCATCCGGCAGGGCTTTGCCCGGCGGGTTGACGGCCTTGTAGCGCCACTGCATCCAGCGCCCGCTGTTGGAGAGGCTGCCCTCTTTTTCGTAGGAGGCCGCGCAGGGCAGCATGAAGACTTCGGTCTTGATCTTCTTGGGGTCCATGCCCGGCCCGCGCCAGAACGAGGCGGTTTCGTTGTCGAAGAGATTGACGTTCACCAGCCAGTCCAGTTTGGTCAAGGCCTGGCGGCTTTTGTTGCAGTTGGCGCCGCTGCACGCCGGGTTCTGGCCCCAGGCGAAGAAGCCCTTGAATTTCTCCTGGTACAGAAGATCGAAGATCGTCAGCCAGGAGTAATCGACGCCCGCGTCGACCTTGGGCAGATACCGATAGGCATCTTCCAGGGGAACCTCCTTGCCGTAGAACTCCCGCAGCAAACTGGCTGAGTACTTGGGATAGTTGCGCCACCAGTTGGCGCTCAAGGGGTCGGTGCTCTTGGGCGTGTTGGCCTCGTTGTAGGCCGCGAAGGTCTCCTGGCCGGCCTTGGGGGTCTTTAAGTAACCCGGCAGGATGTGGAACAGCAATCCGTGGTCGGTGGAGCCTTGCACGTTGGACTCGCCGCGCAGGGCGTTGACCCCGCCGCCGGCGACCCCCATGTTGCCCAACAGCAGTTGAATGATGCTCATGGCCCGGATGTTCTGGGTGCCCACGGTGTGCTGGGTCCAGCCCATGGCGTACAGCACCGTGCCGGATTTGTCCGGCGCCCCGGATTTGGCATACGTGGAGTAAACCGCCAGCAATTTATCCGGTGGCGTGCCGGTGATGGACGAGACAATCTCCATGGTGTAGCGCGAAAAGTGCCGCTTGAGCAGTTGGAAGACGCAACGCGGGTCTTGCAGGGTCTTGTCCTTCAAGATGGCGCCCTTTTCGTCGCGCTGATAGGCCCAGGTGGCTTTGTCGTACTTTCCGTCGATAAAACCTTCGGTGGTTTCGGTGCCCTTCAAGCCCGAGAAGACCCCCTGGTTGTCGCCGGGAAGCACGAAATCGGGGTGGATCAGGAAGGAGGCATTGGTATACTCGCGCACATAGGTTTCGAAATAGAGCTTGTTTTCCAGGATGTAGCGGATCATGCCGCCCAGGAAGGCGATATCGCTGCCCGAGCGCAGGGGGGCGTACACCTGGGCTTTGCGGGAGGTACGCGTGTAACGTGGATCGACACTGATCAGGGTGGCGCCCTTTTCAATGGCCTTCATGATCCACTTGAAGCTGATGGGGTGGTTCTTGACCGGATTGCTGCCCATGGCCAGGATGTAATCGCTGTTGCGGATATCGATCCAGTGATTGGTCATCGCGCCGCGTCCGAACGACTCTCCCAGAGCCGCTACCGTCGCGGAGTGTCAGATCCTGGCCTGGTGTTCGACGTACACAAGCCCCAGGGCACGCAGGAATTTCTGGTAGAGATAACACTCCTCGTTGTCCAGGGCCGCGCTGCCTAGTGAAGCCATGCCCATGGTGCGGTTCACCACTTGGCCGGCGGCATTCTTGATTTCAAAACTGGCATCCCGGGCCTTTTTGATCAGGTTGGCCAGCTTGTCCAGGGCGAACTCCCAGGAGACCTCCTTCCATTGCGTGGCATAGGGCGCCCGGTAGAGCGGGGTGGTGATGCGGGCCGGGTTGTTGTGGGAGAGCTGGTAGACCGCCATACCCTTGCTGCACAGGCTGCCCTCGTTGATGGGATGATCCGGGTCGCCTTCGGTGTTCACCACCTTGCCGTCGATGGTGTGGACCAGGATGCCGCACCCCACGGCACAGTATGGGCAGATGGTGGTGGTTTGCTTGGCGTGCAGGGTCCGCAACGAAGCGGCATAGGCGGCGATGGGCTTGAGATCGAACCCCAAGGCCCCCAGGGTAACCCCTGAAACACTCGCGCACGTGGTTTTCAGGAACTGACGTCGGTCCATACCCATTCTCCACCTCCTTTTGCGAGCCGAAGCGTAATTGGAACGTGATTTAGACAACCTTGCGCTATATGCAGGCCGAAACGCGTTACGGCCTTGTCGATCGTCGTTCCATCGACGCGGCGCCGATCGCGCCGAGGTGGGGCTGAATAAGGGAAGAGCAATATCCAAGCCAGGTGCAAGCCGATGCCGACCGGGTTGCCGGTAGCGCTCCGTCCGGACGCCGGAGGCGGGCCCAGTGGAACCGTTCGCTTTTTTTCCAGGGTGTTAAAAAATTTTTTACATCCCGATACGCAGCGAGGGGAGAAATGATACGCAATCCCTGTCGTCCGGCGCCGAAGCCCCTTTGCACGCCGGTTTCCCCTGGTGCGAAGCTCAACACACGTATGATGACTATGCCATAAGCATGCCGTTTCGCAGGCGCCTAGTTTTTTTGTTGCCACCCACAATAAAGTATGTAAAGAACTCGACTGACTGACGGTCAGTCAATCCACAGGCCGATATGACACCCGATCCATCCAAACCTCGCTTCAAGGCAAAGGCGGTGCGCCTGGCCGAGATTCACGCCGCGGCCCGGGAGCTCTTTTTCGTCAAGGGCTTCGCCGGCACCACCATGGCGCAGATCGCCCAGCGGGCCGGCGTGAGCAAGGGCACGGTCTATCTCTATTTCAAGAACAAGGATGAGCTGTACATCTCGCTGATGATGCCCGTGCTGGAGGAGTTGGGTCGGCACCTGGAGATTTTCGGCCGGAAGGTGGCCGCCCGGCAGGTTCCCGACAAGCGGGCGTTTCTGGATGCGATCTGCGAAATCGACTTGCGGACCTATGCTTTCGATCCCGACGGCATGCGCATCATCCAGGCCTTTCAATTGGGCAATCACTTTTCGGCCATGTCGGCCGAGACCATCGCCACCATCAACCGGCGCGCCGCCACCAATTACCGCACCACGCGCGACATCCTATCCCAGGCCATGCGCGACGGCATTCTCAAAACCCGGGATACGGTCCAGCTCTCCGATATCCTCTGGTCCATGTTCATCGGCGTGGTGCAACTGGAAGAGAGCAAGGCCCGCACGACCCGCAAGGATCATCTGAAGGAGACCTTGCGGGCGGCGTTCGAAGTGTTGGCCGATGGTTTGTAAGCTAAAAGAGGGTGGGCCTGCCGTCCGGAGGGGCCGGCGGGTTTTCGTCCTTTGTTCCCAAAAAAACAGATGGAGGAATTTAATGAAACTCAAGCGATGTTGCACCTGGACGGTCCTGATCGCTGCCTTGCTCGTCTGGGCAGCACCGGCCATGGCCGACGGAAAAGGCCAAAAAGCGCCATTTCCCCACAACCCCGTCATCTTCGTGCACGGCAGTTCCGGTTCGGCCAGCCAGTTCGAGTCCCAGGCCATGCGCTTCGCCGGCAACGGCTACCCCAAAAACTACTTGTATGCCCACGAGTATGACTCCACCTTCGTCGTCAACACCTGGGCCGATGTCCATACCCGTTTGGACGCCTTGATCGACCAGGTCCTGGCGGCCACCGGCGCCGAAAAGGTGGACATCATGGCCCACTCCCTGGGCACCGTCGTGATGATGGGCAATGCCGTGCCGCCCCGTCCGGGATATCTCCAGACGCCGGAACGGGCCGCCCGCGTGGGCCACTATGTCAGCATCGACGGTCAGGTCGGGACGGCCCTGCCGGGCGGCGTGCCGACCCTGGCCTTGTGGGCCAGCCACGGCACGGCCGGCCGGACCATCGTGGGTGCCGAGAACGTGATCCTGGAAAACCAGACCCACGTGCAGGCGGCCACCTCGGCCGAGGCGTTCGGCCATATGTACCAGTTTTTGACCGGCAACGCGCCCAAGAGCACGGCGGTGATGCCCGACTTTTGCGGCCACATCTCCGTTTCCGGCCGGGCCGTGCTTTTTCCCCAGAACATCGGCGTGGAGGGTGCTTTGCTGCAGATCCATGAAATCGGCGGCGCCACCGGCCAGCGGGTGTGCAATAAGCCCGCGGCCCAGTACACCATCACGGCCGACGGCAACTTCGGACCGTTCAAGGCCAAGCCCGGACGAAACTATGAATTCGTGCTGGTGCGCGAAGGCCAGGAGCACCATTTCTACAAGGAACCCTTCATCCGGGACGACCACTTCGTGCGCCTGAACGCCTCGCCCCTGGGCGGCGGCGTGGGCGCCAACATGGATTTCGCCGACGGCCAGAGCAACCTTGTGATCGCGCGCGACAAAGAGTCCTGGGGTGACCAGGGCGTGCAGAACACCATCCTGGCGGTCAACGGCGTGAACATCGTCAACGCCGCCACCTGCCCCATCGTCAAGCGCACCACCTCTTTCTTCGTCTACGACCTGGGCTCGGACGGCGCGAGCAGCGTGGAAGCGCCCATCCCCGTCTTTCACGCCTTGGCCTTTATCACCGGCGTGGATCTTTTCATTCCGGCGGCCGATCCGCCTGACAACCGCATCCGCCTGACGCTGATGGATCGCGGCGGCAACGGCACCATGCAGGTGATCAACGTGCCCAACTGGTCTTCCACCAGCCATCGCATCTCGGTGCAGTTCAACGACTTCGCGCAGTGGGACAATATCCCGCGCTGATAACTGAATTGACGCGCTCCATTTTTAGAGCCGCTCCCGGCACCGGCCGGAGAGCGGCTTTTGTTTTCACCCTTTCGTCGCCCATGCCGATCGACTATAAAGAGGGCTTGTTCCAATCCGCAATCTGGAGGCATATGAATGGAAATCCCCAAGCACGACCCTGAAGCGCTCAAGGCGCTCTTTGCCGCCGAACCCCTGGCCCAACTCTCCTTCGGGCTGCACTATGCCTACGGCTTTATTCTCAACATGATTTCGGCGCCGGATATGATCCAGCCCTCCGAATGGCTGCCGATGCTTTTCAAATCCCGGGAACCGCCCGAATTCAAGACCAAGAAGCAGACGGAGGCCATCCTCGGTGCGCTGGTCTCCATCTGGTCTTTCTGGGCCGAACAAACCGAGGATAGCGAAACCTTGGACTTGCCGCCGGCGTGCACCATGGACGCCGAGGGCAACGGCTCGGCGGAGCTGCTGGATTTCTGCCGGGGCTACCTGGAGGGGTGCGATTGGCTGGGCGACCTGTGGGACGAGGCCCTGACCTCGCTCGGGCCGGACGCGCCCGAAGAAAAGATCCTCGGTACGACCATGATGATTTGTTTGCGGATTCTGAAGAACAAGGATTTTCCGGAAGATGCTTCGGAAGATATGAAGCGATTGAAGTCCATTTCCCCCACCGAGGCGATGGCGGCGCTGCCGGAGGCCTTGACGGATGTGGCCGCCCTGGGCCGGGCCCTGCACATGGAGTCCCTGCGCCAATCCGGGCCGGTCAAGGCGGACCCCAACCCGGGCCGCAACGATCCCTGCCCCTGCGGTAGCGGCAAGAAGTATAAGAAGTGCTGCATGGCCAAAGCTTAGCCGGCGGCGTCGGGACCCACCGAAGTACTCATCAAAGCCAGAAAGTCCGTGAAATTTTTGGTGCGCAGCGCCCGGTCGAGCATCGCTTGCTTGCGGAACAGGCGCGCGATCTCGGCCGCGATGGTCAATTGGGCCCGGGGATCGGCCGCGGGCGTTAAGATCAGAAAGAGCACGTGGGCCGGCTGCCCGTCGGGGGCGTCGAAATCGATGCCGTCGTCGCAGATGCCCACGGTCAGGATCGGTTCGCGCAATCCCGCCACCCGGGCGTGGGGCAGGGCCACGCCGTTGCCGATGCCGGTGCTCAGCGTCTCTTCCCGGGCCCAGACCGCCGCCATGATGCTTTGCGCGTCCAGGCCCGAGGCGGCGCAGGCTGTCCGCACCAACTCTTCCACCGCCTCCCGGCGCGTACAAACCTTCAGATCGCGCAAGAACAGCTTGGACGAAAGCGCATCGCGTGGCCGCCACTTGCGGGCCGGCCGCAGAATCAGGCGCAAGGCCGGGCCGCTGAGCATGGAGGTGGCCATGGCCATGATTACCAAGGCCACGAAGAGTCGATTGCCGATGATGCCGGCCTGCAAGGCCAGCAGCGCCAGGATGATCTCCATGGCGCCTCGGGAGTTCATGGCGAATCCTACGGCCCAGGCTTCCCGCGCCGGCATCCGGCCCCAGCGCCCGCCCAGGAAACCGCCGGCCAGTTTGCAGGCGCAGGCCATGAGCGATACGGTCAACACCAGAGGGCCGTCGAAATGGAACCAGAAATTCACCTGCAGGCCGATGCCGGCAAAGAAAAGTGGCGCGAAAATTGAAGCGATGAAATGCTCGATGGTGACCCGCGTGCGCTCGCGCAGGTGGGCCGAGTCGCCCACGGCCACCCCAACGAGAAAGGCGCCGAAGATGGCGTGAATGCCGATCCATTCGGTGAAGGCCGCGCCCAGCAGTGCTAGGATGATGGCAAAACTCAGCTCGCCGGCCGGCCAGCGGGTGTAGGCCTGGATGAAGGGCAGGGCCTTGTGGATCAGCCAGCGGCCCAGGGTGAGCATCGTGGCGCTGAAGGCCAGGGTCAGCGCGATGGTCATGGCGATGTGGTTGCCATTGCCCTCCGGTTTGCCCATCATCCCCAGCACCACGGCGAAAATGATCCAGCCCACCAGGTCGTTGAGAATGGCGGCGCTGATGACCACCATGCCCAGGTCGCTGCGGTACAGATTCATATCCATGAGGGTCTTGGCGATCACGGGCAGAGCCGAGATGGAGAGGGCGATGGCCACGAAGAGCATGAAGATCAATGGATCGGCCTCGGGTTGGCGGCCCAGGGCGGCCGGCGCCAGCCAGGCCGCGGCCAGGCCGCAGAGAAACGGCACCGCGATGCTGACCAGGCCGATCTTGACCCCCACCTTGCCCTGGCGCCAGATGGTCGAGAGATCCACCTCGATGCCCGCCACCATTAGAAAGAGGGCGATGGCCAGGGTGGTGATGGCGTTCAAGGCAATGGCGCTGGGTCCCTGGGCCGGGAAGAGAAAGGCACTGAATTGCGGTGCCACGGTTCCCAGGACCGTGGGGCCCAGCAGGACTCCGGCCAGCAGCTCGCCCAGCACCGCCGGCTGGTGCAGCCGCTGGGCCAGTTCGCCCATGAGGCGCGCGGTCCCCAGCAAAAGCCCCAGGGAGAGGAACAGGACCGTAATGTCGTGGGCCGTTAATTGCTGCATGGTACCCCGCGTTGGTCACATGGCCTGGACATTGAACATCATATGAATGCCGGCCAGGGAGAGTCCCAGGATGAAGATCTCCTTGAGCGTGCGCTCGTCGATGCGGCCGGCCAGGCGCGGCCCGATCTGGCCGCCGATCAGCACGCCGGGAAGAGCCCAGAGCACCACCCGGGACGCGAACGGATCGCCGACGATCAGATGCAATCCGGCGGCAAAGGCGGCGCTGGCGGCCATCACCACCAGGCAGGTGGCCATGGCCGTTTCCATGCCGATCTTCAGGCGGTTGCGCAGAATCGGCACCAGAAAATCGCCCACACCCATGGACAACAACCCGGTCAGGACCGCGAACAGCGTCGAAAGCCAGAGATAAGGGGCGCTTTGGCGCACGGTGGTTTTTTGCGCGGCGGTGCCGTTGGGGTCATCGTGGGTATAGACAAACATCAGCGCCATGGCCATGCTGATGATCCCCAGCAGAAAAATGATCGAATTGGGGGCGATCAGGCTGGAGAGCCAGACCCCCACGGGGATGCCGACGAAGGCGCACAGCGACAGGAAGAAAGAGAGGGTGAGATCCGCCTTGCGGGCCTTGATGACCGCCAGGCTGCCGGAGCCCATGCCGGCCACCTGAATGATCAGGGAGGTCGTCACGGCCTGGGCCGGATCGAGACGGGCGACGAGCAGGAGAAACGGCATCCACAGCACGCCGCCGCCGAAACCGACCAGGGTCGCCAGGGTGGCGATCGTCAGTCCGGCCGGCAGTGCCATCCATTCACTCCCCATTGGATTCCGCCTTTGTGAGCGTGGGAGGTGCCGGAAGAAGTTGAAAACCTTCCAGAAGAAGGCCGAATCCGGCGAGCGTCTTTTCGATCCGATCGAGATGTTCGCAACCCACGGGGTCATCCGCCACGCGCTCGCGCAGCGCCTTGAGCGAGACCTTCAAGGAGCTTTCGGCGGACAAGCCGAAAGCGACCAGCTCCTGGACATTGCTGGTCAACCCATTGATCGTCTCGGCCAGCAAGCCGATTTCATCGTTGCGCACCACCGGAATGGTGTGACTCAGATCGCCTTCGGAGATCAGCCAGGCTTTATCGATCATCTGCTGGAGCGGGTCCGTGATGCGGCGGATGAGCATGACCAGCACGATCAGCGTGAACACGGCTTGCACGATGCCGATCAGGAAGGCCTTGTTTTGCAAGGTGCGCAAGGTCGCCAGGAGGTGATCGCTGCCGGCCACGCTCGGGCTCTGCAGGGCCTGGGCCTGGGACATGATGATGCGCACGGCCCACACGAACTCGACGGTGATCAGCAGCGCGGCCATGGCGATAAAGCCGAAGTAGATCAGCATCTGGCGGGCCAGCGAGGCGTGTTTTTTCATGGATGCGCTTGCTCGAAACGGGTGATGTGGGCCTCGTACCGGAGCGTCAGGGAGATCTCGTCCAGGCCTTTGAGCAACTGTTCCTTGGCGCCGGGATCGATTTCGAAGGCAAACGTCAGGGACGGGTCGGCCGGCAGCGTCACCTGCTGCCGGGCCAGATCCACGGACATTTGGGCGCCGGGATGGGCCGCCACATGCCGGAAGATGGCCTCCACTTCCTGCTCGGAGAGTTCCACGGCCAGCAGCCCGTTTTTCACGCTGTTGTTGCCGAAGATGTCGGCAAAGGCCGGCAGATGCTGCCCGCCGATCTCTTTCCAGGGCGCCACCACCACCCGGAAGCCGTCCTGGAGCAGGGCCCACACGGCGTGCTCGCGGCTGGAGCCGCAGCCGAAGTTGTTGCGCGTTACCAGGATCGAGCGGCCGGCAAAGCGCGGCTGGTTGAGCTCGAAGGCCGGATCGGGCGACCCGTCGGCCAGGTAACGCCAGTCGAAGAAGAGGCTGGGGCCGTAGCCGGTGCGCTTGATGGATTTCAAGAACTGTTTGGGGATGATGGCGTCGGTGTCGATGTTGGAGCGGTCGAGGGTGGCAACGATGCCGGTGTGATTCACGAAGGGTTCCATGGCGAATCCTTTTTATTTAAAATTGCGAATATCCACAAACTTGCCCGCCACCGCCGCCGCCGCGGCCATCTCGGGACTGACCAGATGGGTGCGTCCGCCCTTGCCCTGGCGGCCTTCGAAGTTGCGGTTGGAGGTGGAGGCGCAGCGCTGGCGCGGCTTCAACTGGTCCGGGTTCATGCCCAGGCACATGCTGCAGCCGGCATAGCGCCACTGGGCGCCGGCGGCCTTGAAGATCTGGTCCAGGCCCTCGGCCTCGGCCTGGCGGCGCACCTGCATGGAGCCGGGAACGACCAGCACATCCACGTTTTCGGCCTTCCGGCGGCCTTTGAAAATGGCGGCGGCCAGGCGCAGGTCCTCGATGCGCGCGTTGGTGCAACTGCCGATGAAGACCACGTCCACGGGCACATCGGTGAGTCGGGTGCCGGGGGTCAAGCCCATGTAGGCCAGGGCGTTCTCCACGTCGGCGCGGCTGTAACCGACCGCTTCGCCGGGGCCGGGCACGGGCTGGTCGATGTCGATGACCATGCCGGGGTTGGTGCCCCAGGTGATCTGGGGCTTGAGCCGGCCGCAGTCGATGGTGACCTGCTGGTCGAAGCGGGCGTCCGGGTCGCTGGGCAGGGCGCGCCACCGGGCCAGGGCCTGCTCCAGGGCCGCGCCCTTGGGGGCGAACGGCCGGTCGGTCCGTTGGATGTAAGCAAAGGTGGTCTCGTCGGGCGCGATCAGTCCGGCCCGGGCCCCGGCCTCGATGCTCATGTTGCAGATGCTCATGCGCGCTTCCATGGAAAGGCCGCGGATGGTCTCGCCGCAGTACTCCAGGACATGCCCGGCGCCGCCGGCCGTGCCGATCGTGCCGATCAGTTTGAGGACCATGTCTTTGGAAAAGACATGGGGACCGAGCCGGCCGGTGAATTCCACCTTGAAGGTCTTGGGCTTGCGTTGGGCCAGGGTCTGGGTCACCAGCACGTGCTCCACTTCCGAGGTGCCGATGCCGAAGGCCAGGGCCCCGAAGGCGCCGTGGGTGGAGGTGTGCGAGTCGCCGCACACGATGGTCAAGCCCGGCAGGGTGATGCCCAGTTCGGGTCCGATCATGTGCACGATGCCCTGGCGCTCGTCGCCCAGGTCGTACAGGGCGATGCCGAAGTCGCGACAGTTGGCGCGCATGGCTTCCACTTGCGCCCTGGAGATCGGGTCCTTGATATTCATGCGGTCGTCGGTGGTCGGCACGTTGTGATCCATGGTGGCAAACGAGAGCTCGGGCCGCCGCACCGTGCGCCCGGCCAGGCGCAACCCCTCGAAAGCCTGGGGGCTGGTCACCTCGTGCACCAGGTGGCGGTCGATGTAGAGCAGCACGGCGCCGTCGGGCAGCGTGGTCACGACATGACGGTCCCAAATCTTTTCGAAAAGCGTCTTTCCCATGATATGTCCCTGTATTCGAATTTTTTGGAGGGGTTCTGCCAGCCAACGGCCCTTACAATGCCAATCTGCGCGGCGCAAGTCAAGCGAGCGTGCTCATGTTCATCGGCTTTATTGACAGAGGTTCCAATTGGCCTTACCATGGACAAAGTAAGGATAACGCCTAAGTAAGGATACAGCTATGATTTCGGCAACCATTACGACCAAAGGCCAGATTACAATACCCAAATCGGTTCGAGATTCCCTTATGCTGCAAGCCGGGGACAAGGTTGAGTTTATCGTCACCGAGAAGAAGGAAGCACTCATCCGACCCATATCCAAAAAGGTGGATGACGTGTTCGGAATTCTGCACAAGCCGGGAAGAAAAGCTGCAACGGTGGACGAGATGAATGCCAAAATACGCGAACGCATCAAGGATCGGTACAAATGAAGGCTCTGGATACCAATGTCTTAGTGCGCTTTTTAGTCAAGGATGAGGCGCGTCAAGCCGACGTCGTATATCGTGTTTTCAAGCAGGCGGAAGCTGAAAATAGACTCTTTTGGGTTCCGCTTTTGGTGGTTCTGGAAACCATCTGGGTGCTCGAATCGGTTTACTCGATTTCCAGGGCCAATATTCTGGATTCCCTCAGTGAACTCGTATTGATGCCGATTCTGAAGTTCGAAGCCCTGGCTACGATTCAACATTTTATTTCGCGCGCATGCGAGAACAATTGTGACCTTGGCGATTATTTGATTGCCTCCGCGGCGCACCTGTCGGGCTGTGACCATGTCCTCACGTTTGACAAGAAGGCGTGCCGGTGCGATCTTTTCGAATCAATTGAAGCAAACTCATAATAGACCCTCGCAATATTTGACCGATGAAAAAACTGAATCGGCTTCCCCAATAAGCCATGGTTCTCGCATTTATAAGGAAATTCCCATGACCACCGGCAAAGAACTGGTTTTAAAAGCCCTCAAAGACAAGGGCGTGCGTTATGTCTTCGGCTATACCGGCGGCGCCATCATGCCGATCTTCGACGAGATGGAGCGCCGGAAATGCTTCACCTTCATCATGGCCCGCCACGAACAGGGGGCGGCCTTCATGGCCCAGGGCATCTCCCGGGCCTCCCAAAGTACTTCCGATCCCCAGATCGGGGTTTGCATGGCCACCTCGGGGCCCGGCGCCATGAACCTGGTCACGGCCGTGGCCGATGCCATGATGGACTCGGTGCCGCTGCTGGCCGTCACCGGCCAGGTGGCCACGGGCGTCATCGCCACCGACGCCTTTCAGGAGAGCGACGTGGTGGGCGTGATGATGCCGTTGACCAAGCAGACCTACATGCCGCTTTCGGCCGACACGATCGAAGAGACGATTCACGAAGCCATCTATGTGGCCATGACCGGCCGCGGCGGCCCGGTGCTGGTGGACATTCCCAAGGATGTCCAGACCCAGGAGGCGGCGGACGGCTATCGCTTCGATCCGGTGGATTTCCGGCCCGAGCTGCCCGGCTTTTACTACTCGCCGACCCCCGAGCGCGAGGCGTTCCGGCGGGCCGTGGCCCTCGTCAACCAGAGCGAGCGGCCCAT
>JAKAFO010000258.1 GCA_021819735.1 Deltaproteobacteria bacterium | reverse complement strand
GGGCGTCTTGGCCTCGGCCCGGGCCACTTCTTCTTTCTTATCCGTCACGATGCGATCGAGTATGGTCATGGTTGGTCTATCCGCGCTTTTTCTTGGCAGGCTTAGCTGTATATATGGTTTGAACGTCCCTCACAAAACTTGCCGTTTCTGTAGCGGTTTTTTCGAACATTAGCTTTATGTTGGAAAAGAGATCACTACTCTCGGTTTTCAACTGGCGCGCGGCCATTCGACAATAGCCGGTGTCGATTTCAACGCCAATGCTGTTTCGACCATTCCTAAGCGCCGCGATCATCGTGGTCCCCGTTCCGCAAAAAGGGTCTAACACAGTGTCCCCGGTAAAAGAGAACATACGCACCAGACGCATGGCAAGTTCCAGGGGAAAGGGTGCGGGATGCTGCTTATTGGAGGTCCCCGTGATACTCCATATCTGCTGAAACCAACGGTTGAAATCTTCTTTGCCAATTCGGCTTGTCTCACGTTGTGCGTTTGTAGGCTTCCGATACCCCCCTGGTTTTCGCTGCATCAGTATAAATTCCATATCATTTTTAATGATGGCATTCGGTTCGTAAGGTTTCCCTAAGAACTTGGACCCATTCTCGACCTCGTAGGAAGCATTCGCGATTTTATGCCAAATGATCGGGTTCAGGTTGTCGAAGCCGATGCGCCGGCAAATAACACAAATATCGGCATGCAGCGGAAAAACCAAGTGACGTCCAAAATCGCGCCTCGCGACACAGACATCGCCTACCACGCAAACCAGACGTCCACCAGGAACCAGAACGCGATAAATGTGCCGCCAAACTCTCTCCAACTCAAGAAGAAATGCTTCGTAGTCCTGAATATGTCCGAGTTGGTCGGGATTCTCGTTGTAGCGCTTAAGGTTCCAGTAGGGAGGGGAGGTTACAACGAGGTGAATCGAGGCGTCCTCGATGAAGGAGAGATCCCGCGAATCACCGTTGATCAATCTGTGAACAGTCGTATTTTCCATAGGGTTACACAAATGCCTTCAAATGGCCCACGAGCACTCTGGCGAAGCGTTCGATGGAGAGATCATCCGCCGGTGTCGAATAACGACCCAGGGCGCCTCCGTCAGCGGTCGAGGAAATAAAAGCCGCTGCCGTATAATGGCGTTCAAGCACGAGCTTCCGGCAGAAGAGCTCATACCGGCGCGAATATGACGCGCCCAAAAACTCCGGGAATACCTTGAAGTGGGGTTCCTGTACCTTGACCGGCCGGTTCGAGGCCTCGCACTCTTCTATCATGAAGAAGTAACCCAGAAATGGCTGAGGACTCTTCAGATAAGCGCGTTCCCGGTAAGCTGTCCACAGATCGAGGGCGCTTCCCATCGCCTCTTCGGTGCGATTGTTGAAGTTGTTGCCGAAAGATGGACCAACTTGCGATTTCGCCTCGATGGCCACCAAAAGCATATCCTCGCAAACAACCAGCAGATCCCACTCTTTGGTGGGACGGAAGAATCCAGGAAGCTCGACCGCCTTTTTCCTGAATACATACCTCTCGGCGATACCGCAATCCGTGATAAGCTCCGTGAAAAGGTCAATAATACCGTCCATCTGCGCTCCGCCGGTCACAGCACTGCGCAATCCCTGATCCGCCTTCCCGGTCTGCTTCTGCTTATCCTTCTGCCCTTGTCGCGTCTTCCAGTAGTGGGCTACGGCGTGGCTGGAGCGCTCAGTCAAATCTCGCAATATGTTTTCATTCATAGAAGTCGTGGTTCCTGAAGTCCCTTTTAATATTGGCACGCAAGGTGCCGCCAGATGATCGTATTATCCGTTCTCCTGCGTGTATGCAACAAGCGCTTCCAGCTTCTCCCGCGCCTTGCCGCCATCGATGGCGCCGGCCGCTTTTTCGATGCCGTTCTTCAAGCTCTCGGCCTTGCCCGCGGCCACCAGGGCCGCGCCGGCGTTGATCAGGACCACGTCGCGCCGGGGGCCTTTTTCGCCGGAGAGAATGGCGCGCACGATGGCCGCATTCTGCTGGGCGTCGCCGCCGGCCATCTCGTTCGGGTCGGCCAGGCGGCCGAAGTACTGCTCGGGGTTGATGTCGTAAGTACGGATGGCGCCGGCCTTGAGCTCACTGACGCGGGTGGGCGCGCAGACGCTGATCTCGTCCAGGCCGTCGTGGCCGTGCACGACCATGGCCGAATGGGCGCCCAGCAGCTTGAGGGCCTGGGCGAACATCTCGGTGAGCGGCGCGGCGAAGACGCCCAGCAGTTGGCAGTTGGCCGAGGCCGGGTTGGTCAGGGGCCCCAGCATGTTGAAGATCGAGCGCACCCCCAGCTCCTGGCGCGGCTTGGCGGCATACTTCATGGCGCTGTGGTAGAGCGGCGCGAAGAGAAAGCCGATGCCCACGGCCGCCACGGCCTCTTCCACGATCTCGGGCGGGGTGGTCAGCTTGACCCCCAGGGCTTCGAGCACGTCGGCGCTGCCGCATTTGCTCGACACGGCGCGATTGCCGTGCTTGGCCACGGTCACGCCGCAGCCGGCCACCACGAAGGCCGTGGTGGTGGAGATGTTGAAGGTCTGGGCCCCGTCGCCGCCCGTGCCGCAGGTATCCATCACCGGCGAGCCCACGGCCTGGATGCGCCGGGCGCTGCGGCGCATTGCCTGGGCCGCGCCGGCCAGCTCCTCGAAGGTCTCGCCCTTGGTGGCCAGAGCCGCCATCATGGCCCCGATCTGGGCCTCGGTGGCCTGGCCGCTGAGCACGATGCCCATCATGTCGGTCATCTGCTCGGCAGTCAGGTTATGGCGCTGGATGATTTGCTTCAGGTAGGTTTTGAACATGGGAAGTCCTTTCATCTGCTTTCGATTGTCTTCACAAAATTCCGCAGCAATCTCTTCCCGATCGTCGTCATGATCGATTCGGGGTGGAACTGGATGCCTTCCGTCGGGTGTTCGACGTGGCGGAGGCCCATAATCTCGCCGTCTTCGGCTTTGGCGGTGATCTTCAGGCAGGCGGGCAAACTCTCCCGCTCCACGGCCAACGAGTGGTAGCGCATGGCCTGGAAGGGTTTGGCGACCCCGTCGAAGATCCCCTGGCCGTCGCAGGTGATGGTCGAGACCTTGCCGTGCATCAATCGCCGGGCGCCGACGATCGTGCCGCCGAAGGCCTCGGCGATGGACTGGTGGCCCAGGCAGACCCCCAGGATCGGCAGTCGGCCCGAAAAGTGGCGGATGGCGGCCAGCGAGATGCCGGCATCCTTGGGCCCGCCCGGTCCCGGCGAGATGACGATGGCCGCCGGCTGCAGGGCCTCGATGGCGGCCAGATCCAGGGCATCGTTGCGCGCCACGGTCACGGGGGTGCCGATCTCTTCGATATATTGCACCAGGTTATAGGTAAAGGAATCGTAGTTGTCGATCATCAGAATTTTTGGCGTCGCAGTCATGGGCGGCTCTCCTTCTCCAGGCCGATTTGGGTCAGGGCCAGGGCTTTTTGCACGGATTTGGCCTTGTTGACCGTCTCCTGGCGCTCGCGTTCGGGGTCGGAGTCGGCCACGATGCCGGCGCCGGCGCGCACGATCATGGTGTCGCCGCGCACGCAGGCCGTGCGGATGGTGATGGCCATGTCCATGTTGCCGCTAAAGGAGATATAGCCCACCGCGCCGCCGTAGGGCCCGCGAGGGGTCTGCTCCAGCTCGGCGATGATCTCCATGGCGCGCACCTTGGGCGCGCCGCTCAGCGTTCCGGCCGGAAACGAGGCGCGCAGCAGGTCCCAGACGTCGCACGCGGGCTTCAGCTCGCTGATGATGTTGGAGACCAGGTGCATCACGTGGGAGTAACGCTCGACCACCATCAGGTCGGTGACCTGCACGGTGCCGGTGCGCGCCACGCGACCCAGGTCGTTGCGGCCCAGGTCTACCAGCATCAGATGTTCGGCGCGCTCCTTTTCGTCCTGGAGCAGTTCGTCGGCCAGGGCCCGGTCCTCCTGTTCGGTGGCCCCGCGCGGGCGGGTGCCGGCGATGGGCCGCAGCGTGGCCACGCGGTTCTCCAGGCGCACCATGGTCTCGGGCGACGAGCCCACCAGCACCATATCCCCCAGGTGCATGAAAAAGAGATAGGGCGAGGGATTGATGTAGCGCTGGGCCCGGTAGAGGTCCAGCACGTCAAACGGCGCCGGGCAGGTGAACGGCTGGGAGATGACCGACTGGATGATGTCGCCCTTGCGGATGTACTCCTTGACCGCGGTGACCTGCTGCCGGAAATCCGCTTCGGCTAGGGTGGGCTGCAAGGCCAGCTTGAAAGCCGACAGACCGGCGGGCGCGGCGGCCAGAGGCGTGCCGATGGTCCGCAGCAGTTGGTTGAGCCGGTTGGCGGCGGCGGCATAGACGTGCCCGGCGGCCTCGGGCCGGTCGATGAACCCCAGGGACAAACAGAGCAAGGTGTTGCGGATGTTGTCGAAGACCAGCAACTGCTCGGGCAGCATGAAGTGGGCGATGGGCTGGTCGGCGGGCAGCCGGTTGGGGATGCGCGGCTCGAAAAAAGAGACCATCTCGTAGCTCAGATAACCCACAAGGCCGCCCCAAAAGCGCGGCAGTTCGGCCAACTGGGCCGGCCGGTAGCGGGCCAGCAAGGCTTTGAGTACGGCCAGTGGATCGTTACCGTGGGGGATGTTCTCCTCGCCGGCGGCGGTAACGACCCGCACCGCGTCCCGGAAGACGCGCACGTCGGCGTGGGCCGAGGTGCCGATGAAGCTGTAGCGGCCCCATTTTTCGCCGCCCTCCACGCTTTCGAACAGGAAGATCGGATCTTGCCGGCGGTAGAGCTTGGCCAGCAGCGACACCGGCGTCTCCATGTCCGCCAGGATCTCCACCCCCACGGGGATCACATTGTAGGTGCGCGCCAGCTCTTCGAACTGCGCCTGGTCCGGAAATTTACGTAACAGCATAGCCTCTCCTTGTTATAAAAAAAGGGTCGTTGCCGGCATTCGGCCCACGACCCTGGGGAGCAAAAAAGAAAGGACCGTGAGCTTTGGCGCGGCCCACGGTCCTTTTGGTTGCCATTGAAGCGTTTCAGCCGGTCGGCAAGGCCCCGTGGACGCGCTTGCGCCACAGCCACCACCAGCCTTTGATCGTCTCGGTTTTTGTCTGAATGGAGGTCATACCCGAATCTTTCGATGGATGATGGGGCTACATAAAGAGGAATGGCGCCGGGTGTCAAGCATTATTTAAATTCAAGGCCTGCCCCTTAACCTCCATCTGGACACAACCGCACCAATTGATTACTATGGCGCTCAATCATTTCGCCGCTTCATAAATAGAGCCGCCGCAAAGGATCATACCCATGGCGCAACCATCGTCTTCCAATTGGCAAGAACGCCTGGTCACCCCGGATGCCGCCCTGGCGCGCATCGAGCCGGGCATGAACATCTTTTTGGGCACGGGCACCGCCGAGCCGCGCACCCTGGTCAAACACCTGATGGCCTCCAAGGCCTATAACCTTCAGGATCTGACCCTGGTGCAACTGGTCAGCCTGGGGGATGCCATCTCACTGCAAGCCTTGCAATCCCACAAGTACCGGCTGAAAACTTTCTTTGCCGGTTGGGTAGCCTCCGAGGCCATCACCGCAGGTTATGTGGATCTGATCCCCTCGCGCTTTTCAACGATCCCCCAGTTGATGAACTCCGGCCAGATCCCCATCGACATCGCCCTGATCCAGATCACGCCCCCCAACGAGGCCGGCTACTGCAGCCTGGGGGTGGGGGTGGATGTGGCCCGCCGGGCCATGGAGCAGGCCGACCTGGTGGTGGGCGAAATCAACGACGACGTGCCGTTCACTTACGGCGACACCTTCGTGCCGGTGGAACAGTTCGACCTGCTCGTGCGCTCCCAGGACCCGCCCATCTACTTCACGCGCTGGCCATACGACGAGGTCATCGACCGCGTGGCGGCCAATGTGGCCTCGGTGATCGAAGACGGCAGTTGCCTGGCCTACAGCATCGGCGCCCTCTTCGAAGCCTTGCCCAAGCACCTCTCCGTCAAGCGCGACCTAGGCATCCATACCCCCTCGTTCACCGACGCCCTCATGGACCTGGTGAAAAGCGGCGCAGTGAGCAACCGCCGCAAGGGATTGTTTCGCGGCCGCTCCCTGGCGGCCTTCGCCCTGGGCAGCCCCGAGCTGATGCGCTGGCTCGACCACAACCCGCTGGTGGAGTTCCAGAGCGTGGACCGGGTCTTCAGTCCCACGGACATCGGCCGCAACTCCCGCTTTGTGCTGATCATGCCCGGCCGGCGCGTGGACCTTTCGGGCCGGGTGGCCATGCCCATCGGCAAGGGCAACGTCACCAGCGGCCCCGGGCAACTGTCAGATTTTTTCAACGGTGCGGAACTCTCGCCGGGCGGTTACACCATCGTGGCCCTGCCCAGCCGCAACCTCAAGGGGCAAGCCAACGTGCGCCTGTCGGTGGAGGACCTGCCCAATCTGCTCAATCAGCCCGAATCCATGGATATCATCGCCACGGAATACGGCACGGCACATCTGCGCGGCCGGACCTTGCGCGAGCGGGCCCAGGCCCTGATCGAGATCGCCCATCCCGAAGACCGGCCGGGGTTGGTCCAGGCGGCCAAAGAGGCCCACATCCTCTACCAGGATCAGGTCTTTCTGGCCGAAGGCGCCCATTTCTACCCCCAGGAGCTGGCCACGCGCCAAACCTTCAAGAACGGCGTCAGCGTGAACTTCCGGGCCATCAAACCTTCGGACGAAGAACAGATGCGCCGGCTCTTCTACCGTTTCTCGGACGATTCCATTTACTACCGTTACTTCGCGCCCATCAAGACCATGCCCCACTCCGAGATGCAGGCCTACGTCAACATCGACTACCGCACGGCCCTCTCCATCGTGGGCCTGGTGGGCGAACCGGGCCAGGAGAAGGTGATCGCCGAGGGGCGCTATGTCAAACTGGACAATCGACCCTTTGCCGAGGTGGCCTTCGTCGTGGACGAAGCCTATCAGGGATTGGGCATCGCTTCTTTTCTCTACCGCATGCTGGTTCAGCACGCCCTGCAGCACGGCCTGAGCGGCCTGACGGCCGATGTACTGGCCACCAACAAGTCGATGTTCAAGGTATTCGAGAAGGGCGAATACCCCATGCAGGCCAAACTGCGCGACGGGGTCTACTCCCTGACCATCAATTTCGCCAAAACCAACCCGGACAATGGACTGCCCTTCAAGACATCGCTCAAGCCGGGGCGCAGGGAGCGAAGTTAGCGCTAAAAGAAGCATGCGGAAAGTGGAAGGTTAAAGGAAAGGAACGTTTGATGGATCTGCGACTGAAAGGACAAACCGCCTTGATCACCGGTGGCTCCAAGGGCATCGGCCGGGCCTGCGCGCTGGTTTTGGCCGCCGAAGGGTGCAGCCTGCACCTGGCGGCCCGGGGCGAGGCCGAACTGCGTCAAACCCGGGAAGAAATTGCCGCGCGCTTCGGCGTGGCCGTGACGGTTCATCCCACCGACCTGAGCCGCGGCGACCAGGCCCGGGCCCTGGCGGCGGCCTGCCCCGACATCGACATCCTGGTCAACAACGCCGGCGCCATTCCCCGGGGAGACCTGGCCGGCATCGACGAAGCCCAATGGCGCGAGGCCTGGGACCTGAAAGTCTTCGGCTACATCAACCTGTGCCGGGCCGTCTACGCCCAAATGCGCACCCGGCATAAAGGCGTGATCGTCAACGTCATCGGCGCGGCCGGGGCCCGGCCCCAGGCCGACTACATCGCCGGCGGCGCCGGCAACGCGGCC
>JAKAFO010000257.1 GCA_021819735.1 Deltaproteobacteria bacterium | reverse complement strand
CTTTTCATGTAGCCTGCGCTCTGGAGTGGGGCGCGGATCTGTTCGTGACCTCGGATCGAAGACAATTGACGGCGGCCCAAAAAGCAGGTCTCCGTACCGAATATTTAGGCCAACCGGGCGCTTAGGAGGGATCGGGCGGGACATGCTCACGGATGAAGAACGGTTCATTCCCAATGAGATGTCGGGCGTTGAGCACTATCATGAACATCTCCCATGAATAGCCTACAAAGACCGGCCAACCCCGTGGACCAGAATAGCGATCAGTTGTTCAGACGAAATGCATCCGCCGTTGCCCTGGTGGAGTTCTTCTGGGGCCTGGGTTTTCCGGTCATCATCGAATCCACCTTCCTGCAAGTCTTCTTGAAGAACTTCGGCGCCGGCGATTTCCTCATCGGCCTGGTGCCGGCCATCCTGATGACCGGCATTTCCCTGTTTCCCCTCTTCTCCAGCTACCTGACCCGCAACCATGAACGCAAGCGCCCCTTCGTGCTCTGGCTGCACGTCGTCTCCTCTGCCGCCATTCTGGCCTTCGGTGCGTTTCTGCTCTTGGTGCGCGACCCAACCCTGGTCATCGCCGGATTTTTCATTGCGTACATAATCTTTTCAGCCTGTCTGGGGCTGACCTTCCCGGTCTGGCTCAACTTCCTGGTCAAGATTTTTCCGCCCGGCAGGAGCCTGCAAGGGCTGGCCATCATGTACACTGCCCAGAACATCGCGAAAATCATCGCCAGCCTCTTCATTATCAAGGTGGTGGCCGCCTATGCCTTTTCGCTTGCATCGGCCGCCTGGATCTTTCTAACCGCCGGCCTGCTCTTTCTTGCCGGCTCCTTCTGCTTTCTTTTCAATCGCGAGCTGCCCGCGGCCGAACCCCTGCCGCCGTCAGGGGGTTCCTTCCTCCAGCACACCTGGAGCGGGGTGACGGAGATCGTGCGCAACAAAAATCTGCTCAAGTATCTGGCCGGGGATCTGGATAACTACATCGTACTGACCGTCTTGAGCTTTTATGCCAACTATGCCACCCAGTACTTCGGCATCTCGGATCACAATGCTGCGGGGCTGTTCGCCTGCCTGATCTATTTGGGCGCGATCCTGGCCAACATCACCCTGGGCACCCTGAATCTGCTCAGCTTCAAACAAAAGTTTCTCTCCACGAAAATCGTTACGCTGATCGTCCTGGTCGTCCTGGTTGCCGCGCCCGGCCTGACGGGATTTCTATTGGCCAGCCTGTTGATGGGCTTTTGCAGGGGGGCCCGCGGCATCATCTATTCACCGGCCGTCAAAATGTTTTCCGATCGATCGGACGCCACCAGCTATTTTGCCATCGTGCCCCTGCTGACGCTTGTCTTCGGCTCGGGGTATCCCCTCTTTTTCGGACACATGTTAGAGCGCCTGAATTCCTTGGGTGCGGTGGCGTATCAGATCATGTTCGGCGTCAGCGGTTTATGTGTGGCGGCTTTCTTGGTTATCGGAGCTTTTGTGGAGTTTTCGCCTTCAGCACCTACTCTTCAGCCAGGACCGCTCCCAGGATCTTCACCGCATCGGCCACAAAATGGGCGCAACGCTCCGCCTTGACGTTCTTTTCCACAAACGTGCGGCGCCCCTCCTCGGAGAAGACATCCAGGCCGATGAGCTTGGGGCAATCGATCTCGCCGTGCAGGGCTTTGAAGCGCGCGACGAAGGCGCGGGTTTTGGCGATGACCCTGGCCATGGCCTGCGGGTCGCCGGGATGGGCGAAGCCATGCTTCATCCCGATCACCAGGTAGGCACCGCTGACCGCCCCGCACGCGCCGCCCACCCCAGACCCTCCGGCCAGCGGCAGTGAGATTTGCCGGGCAAGATCCATATCCAGATCGAAATCCCGGGCATAAGCGGCCAGCACGGCCTGGGAGCAGCGGTAGCCATCCATGAACTCTTTGACGGCGCTTTCGTGCCTTTCCATGTTCTTTCCTCCGTTGTTTCCGGTTGACAGCCTGACACGTTCAGGGGAGAGATAATCCATCAATAAAATCGTGTCCAACGCAATCTTTTGATGGTGATCATCAAAAAAATCGAACGATGAGACGCGCATGGAACTGCGACAACTGAAAACCTTCATGACCGTGGCCCGCTTCCTCAATTTCAATCGGGCGGCCCAGGCCCTGAACTATGCGCAGTCGACCATTTCGACCCAGATCCGGTTGCTCGAAGAAGAGTTCGGCAAGCCCCTGTTCGACCGTCTGGGCAAGACCATCGTCCTGACCGAGGCCGGCCAGGTGCTGCTGCGCTATGCCGGCAAAATGCTGGACATCGAGCGGGAGACCATGGCCCAGGTGGCCCGGCACGACGAGACCCAGGGGTCGCTCACCATCCGCGTGCCCCAGAGTCTCAGCGTTTATCTGCTGCCCCCGGCGATCAAGGCCTTCCAGGCGCGCTATCCCAAGGTGGGCCTGGATATCAGCAACTGCTCCCAGACCATCCAGCAGGAGTTGCGCAGCGGCATCATCGACCTGGCCTTTCTGCTGGCCGATTCGATCCCCGAGCAGGATCTCATCGCGGAGGTGCTGGGGTACGAAGCGCTGTTGCTGGCGGCCGGGCCCGATCACCCCCTGGCCGCTTTGCCTTCGCTGGAAGTGAAGCATCTGGCCGATCATACGGTGCTGCTGCCCAAGCAGGATTGCAGCTACAAGCTGCTCTTCGAACGCCTGCTGGCCGAAGAGAAGGTCGCGTGCGCGTCGATCATGGAATTCAACAGCGTCGAGGCCATCAAGCAGTGCGTGCGGCAGGGGGTCGGCGTGACCCTGATCCCCGCCATGGCGGTTCGGCAAGAGCTCGCCGCCGGCACCCTCGTGCGGCTGCCCTGGATCGAAGACGCGCTGGAAACCGCGGTCCTGATGATCCGGCACAAGGACAAATGGATTTCGCCGGTGCTGGGCGCCTTCATGGAATTGGTCAGAGCGCACGGGTGCCGGCTTTTCGGCGCGAAGCGCTGATGGCGTGCGGGAGAGGTTGCCATGGAAGTAGACATTCGCTACACTTGTTCGGACGTGGATTGGGGACTGGTTTCCGAGACGCTCAAGCGCGTGGGGATGGCCCACCACGCCCCCGAGACCCATCGCAGGGCGTTCGAAGCCAGCTACACCACTGTATTTCTGTACCACGGCCCGCGGTTGATCGGCTTCGGCCGGGCGATCTCGGATGGCGCCTATCAAGGCGCGGTCTATGATGTCGCCGTGGTTCCCGAGTTCCAGCAAAAGGGATACGGCCGATTGATCATGCAAAAAATCCTGGAACGGCTCTCGGGGTGCAATGTGATCTTGTATGCCGCGCCGGGGAAAGAAGCATTCTACCGGAAACTGGGGTTGCGGAAGATGAAAACCGGCATGGCGCTTTTCAAGGACCCGGCGCGCATGAGCGAGAGAGGGTTCATTGAATAAAGAGGGTGGTGGGGTTGAAAGAAGAAGCAAACAGGAGGTGTAAAAATGGACCGACCGAAGGAACCGCGGAACATGAAACGACCCGAGACGAAAGGCAACAAATCACCCCGGCCGCTTATGCGGGCCGGGCGCGTGGCCTCGCAGGTGGCACTGCTGCTCGCCGTTTGCATCACGCCGGCCATGGCTGGCGGCAAGGATCTGCGGGCGTTCTATATGCAAAACTGCGCCGCTTGCCACGGGCCGGACGGCTCGGCCGTCAACGCGGAAGGCAAGCGACTCAAAGGCCGGGACTTTACAGATCCGGAATGGCAGCGCGGCGCGCGGGACGAAAAGATGGTCAAGACGATCTTGAAAGGCAAGTTCTTCGGGCTGGCCATGCCGGGCTTCAAAGAGGCCCTCACGCCGGACGAGGCGCAGCAGATGGTCACCGAGATCATCCGCAAGAGCAAGAAGGGACAGCCGATCGCACCGGAGGCCAGCGCGCCGGCAAAGTAGCGCCTTGCGCCAGGGCTGCTACCCGATCATCGAAGCGCAAAAAACCGTCAGGGTCATCCGCATGCGGACCCATTACCCAAGCTCGCCCGAAGCGACAGGAGGCCCCCATGACCAAAGCCATCGAGGTGTACCGTACGTTCGGCCAGCGCATCGAAGCCCTGATCCGCCCCGCCACCTTTCCCCTGGCAATCAAGATCGTCCGCTCCCAGGCCGAAATCCCGCCCGAGTATAAGCGCCCCTCCCGGGACCTGGGCTTGCAGAATTTCGTCTGCCAGAATTTCAAGATCGCGCGCTCCTATGGCTGGAGCATGGCCGTCACCGCGGCGGACACCAACTGCAAATTGGCGCGGGCGGTGTACGGCTGGGACGTGCTCTCGGCAGAAGAGCGCAAATGGGCCGAAGCGTTCAGCGTCGGCCTGTATGCCCAGGATGGGCCGACGGCCGGCAAGTTCGAACAGCACCTGCACCGACTGGATGATCCCTTCGAAGGCCTGCTGATCGCGCCCCTGACCCGCTGCAAGTTCGTGCCCGACACGGTCATGGTCTACTGTCTGCCGGGCCAGGCCATGCGCTTCATCCAGGGATACCTCTTCATGGAAGGCGGGGTGCTGGCCTTCAGCGCCGCCGGGCGGGTGGGCTCCTGCCACGAAGGGGTGATCAAGGCCATCAAGACCGGTCAGCCGCAATATGTCACGCTGGGCAACGGCGACCGCATCTGGGGCGGCGCCCAGGATCACGAAGTGATGTTCGCCTGTCCGGCCGCGAAACTGCCCATATTAATGGAAGGACTGGAAAGGACCCACGCCGCCGGCCTGCGCTATCCCATCCCCCAATACATGAACTTCACGCCTGGCTTTCAGGCCGCCTTCGAGCAGGCGGCCATGGAGCGGGCCGGCGGGACGATCAAAAAGCCGTCGCCTTAGTCACGCGCGCATGCCCGCGCGCGAGCAGGACGCAGCGGTTGAGAAACGTTCGCGTTCCTGAATCCTGAACAAGGTTCCGATTCAGGGCAAAATCGCGTTTTGACCAAAATCAGGTCAAACATTCCTTTACTTTTTCAGATCCTCTTTGTAGCATGCCGCCTTCGCCAAACGGCTTAAAGCGGCTGCGGGCGCCGCTGGGCGGGGGGTGAAACAAGGTCGGCGGATCGTGCCCTCTTGAAACATGAGCATGGCCAACCGGGTTCCATTAGAATTCGCTCGGTTAAATTGCAGATTAGACAGATTTGTCTTTAACGCTAAGAATTCATTGTGGAAGGAGAAGGCACGCATGGCACAACTGATCACCGACCGCCGCGACATCGACTATGTCCTGTTCGAGCAACTGGACACCGAGGCTCTGCTCAAAACCGAAAAATTCAGCGAGTTCACGCGCAAAACCCTGGACCTGATCATCAACGAGGCGCGCACCTTCGCCCTCAAGGAGCTGCTGCCGGTGTGCGCCGAAGGCGACCGCCAGGGCGTGAGCCTGGAAGACGGCGTGGTCAAGGTGCCGGCCTGCTATCACCGCCCCCATAAGCTGTATATCGAAGGCGCCTGGACCTCGTTGAGCGAGCCGGCCGACAAGGGCGGCCAGGGGTTGCCGCCCTCGGTGGCCCGGGCCGTGGCGGAATATATGGTGGGCGCCAACTACTGCTGCGTCAATTACGCCAACTTCGGCCACGGCACCGGCAAGATGATCGACCTGTTCGGCACCGACGAGATGAAAAAGCTCTTCGTCAAAAAGCTCTACACGGCCGAGTGGAGCGGCGGCATGCTGCTCACCGAAGCCGAGGCCGGATCGGATGTGGGCGCCCTGACCACCGAGGCGGTCAAGAACGACGACGGCACCTACGCCATTACCGGTACCAAGATCTTCATCACCAACGGCGAGCACGACCTTTCCGAAAACATCATTTCGCCCGTGCTGGCGCGCATCAAGGGCGCGGCCGAAGGCACCAAGGGCATCTCGATCTTCATCGTGCCCAAATACTGGGTCAACCCCGACGGCACGCTGGGCGAGCGCAACGACATCGTCTGCACCGGCATCGAAGAGAAAATGGGCATCCACGGCAGCGCCACCTGCACCATGACCCTGGGCGGCAAGGGCAAGTGCCGGGGCATCCTGCTGGGCCAGGCGAACCAGGGCATGAAGGTCATGTTCCACATGATGAACGAGGCGCGCCTGAGCGTGGGCTTCCAGGGCTTCTGCCACGCCTCGGTGGCCTACATGTACGCCCTGAGCTACGCCCGCGAGCGCATCCAGGGCAAGGACATGACCGGCGGCAAGAATTCGCCCGCGGTGCCGATCATCCGCCACCCCGACGTGCGCCGCATGCTGATGTGGATGAAATCCCACGTGGAAGGCATGCGCAGCTTCATCTACTTCACCGAGAGCCTCTTCGCCAAGACGGCGCTGGCGTGCAGCGACGATGAGTGCAACTATTATAAAGGTTTGATCGAGCTGTTCACCCCCCTGGTCAAGGCTTACTGCGCCCAGCGCGGCTTCGACGTCACCGTGCAGGCCATGCAGGTCTACGGCGGCTACGGCTACTGCAAGGAGTTCCCGGTGGAGCAGCAATTGCGCGACTGCAAGATCGCCTCGATCTACGAAGGCACCGACGGCATCCAGGCCATGGACCTATTGGGACGCAAGATCGTGGGCGACGGCGGCAAGGCCTTCGGTGAATTCCTCAAACTGGTGCACGAGACCATCACCCAGGCCAAGGGCCAGGACAATCTTGCGGGCCTGGCCCAATCCCTGGAAGCGGCGGTCCAACGCATCGGCGAAGTGGCCGGCGCCCTGGGAAAAACCGTGGCCTCGCCCAACGTGAAGCAGGCCTTTGCCCACGCCTTTCCCTTCCTGGAAGTGATGGGCGACGTGATCATGGGCTGGATGCACCTGTGGCGCGCCTCGGTGGCCGTCAAAACCCTGGCCAAGGGCGCCAAGGCCAAGGACGAGGCCTTCTATCGCGGCCAGATCAAAACCGCCGAGTTCTTCATCCACACGGTCCTGCCCTGCACCCTGGGCAAAATGGAATCCATCGCCCGCATGAGCAACGCGGCCAACGAGATGGACGAGGCCGGGTTCGGGATTTAAGCGTTACAAATAAACAGCGCCCCGCGCGCGAAAATAAAATCAGAAATTGGAGGTTCCTCAATGGCCGGCAAATTCATCAGCATGCGCAACCTGAAGTTTCTTTTGTATGAAGTATTCGACACCGTCGCCCTGACCAAGGCGCCCTATTACCAGCAGCACAATCAAAAAGCCTTCGACCTGGTGCTGGATGCGGCCAACAAGATCGCCCAGAAGAAGTTCTACCCGCTGTTCGAGGAGATGGATCGCAAGCCCCCCTATCTGGAAAACGGGCAAGTCAAAGTGCATCCGGCGGTGCGCGACATCATGCTCGAGGCCGGCGACGGCGGCTGGATCGGCGCGGCTTTCCCCGAGGCCTGGGGCGGCGAGCAGCTTCCCCATATCCTCCATTGCGCCTGCCATCTGATCACCTCCGCGGCCAACTACTCGGCCGGCGTCTATGCGGAACTCACCTCGGGCGCGGCGCGCCTGATCCACTCGTTTGCCTCGGACGACCTGAAGAAAAAGTACCTGCCCAACATGATGGCCGGCAAGTGGCAGGGCACCATGGCCCTGACCGAACCCCAGGCCGGCAGCTCGTTGAGCGACATCACCACCACGGCCTACCCCACCGACCAGGGCTACTACCGGCTCAAGGGCACCAAGGTGTTCATCTCGGCCGGCGACCATGACGGCGCGGACAACGTGGTGCACATGCTGCTGGGCCGCATCGAGGGGGCCCCGGCGGGCGTCAAGGGCATCTCGTTGTTCCTGGTGCCCAAGCTGCGCGTCGAAGGCGCCAATCTGGTGCCCAACGATGTCAA
>JAKAFO010000256.1 GCA_021819735.1 Deltaproteobacteria bacterium | reverse complement strand
GGGGCATCCCGGCGCACTTTATCGTCATGACGGGCCAGGGCGACGAACGGCTGGCCGTGGAGATGATGAAGCTCGGCGCGGCGGACTACCTGGTCAAGGACCTGGAGTTGAACGACCGCCTGCCCGGTGTCCTGGAGCGGGTGTTCCATACCCTCGAGACGGAGCGCAAACTTCTTGCATCGCAAGAAGCATTGCGGGAGAGTGAAGAAAAACATCGCATTTTGCTGGACGAGTCCAGCGACCCCATTTTCGCCTTTAACCCGGATGGGCAGTACCGCTACGTGAACAAGGCTTTTGCGCTGGGCGTGGGACGAAAGCAGGAAGAGATAATCGGCAAAAAGATCTGGGATGTCTTTGCAAAAGATGAAGCGGACAAGCGCTACGCGGCAGTCAAGTGGGTGTTCGAGAACAAAGTTGCCAAAATTATCGAAGTCCGCGTGCCGCGCCCGGAAGGCGATCAATACTACATCACCACGGTAAAGCCGATCTTGAATGCGCAGGGCGAGGTCACTGTCGCCATATGCGTTTCGAAGAACATCACCGAACGCAAAATGGCGGAAGAGGCCTTGCGGGTCAGTGAAGCCCGCTTCAAGGCCCAGTATCAGGGAAGCCCCATACCTACATTTACCTGGCAAAAATGCGATGACGATTTTGTTCTTAAAGATTGCAATGAGGCCGCAAGAATAGCGACCGGTGGAAGAACTTCTCAACTCATCGGCAAAGCCGCAAGGCAGATGTATCGGGACAGTCCCGGTATCCTTGAAAACATGCAGCGTTGCTACGGCGAACACGGCGTCATCCGGAACGAATGGATCTCGGAGCATTTTATGCCCGGAAGGCTTGTGTTGACCACTTACGCCTTCGTGCCGCCCGATTTCGTCCTGGTTCACGTCGACGACATCACCGATCGCAAGCGGGCGGAAGAAGAACGGGAAAAGCTCCAAGCCCAGTTAAACCAGGCTCAGAAGATGGAGTCCGTGGGGCGCCTGGCCGGCGGCGTGGCCCACGATTTCAACAATATGCTTGGCGTGATCTTAGGATATACGGAACTGACTCTCGCCAAGCTGCCTCCGTCCGATCCGCTTCGGGACAACCTTAAGGAAATATTCAAGGCCGCCAACCGTTCAGCCGAGGTCACCCGGCAGTTACTGGCATTTGCCCGCAAGCAGACCATTGCGCCCCAGGCCCTCGATTTGAACGAAACGGTCGAGGGGATGCTCAAGATGCTCCGGCGGCTCATCGGCGAGGATATAGACTTGGCCTGGCTGCCGGGAACCGGCCTGTGGCCCATCAAAATGGACCCGTCGCAAATCGATCAGATTCTGGCCAACCTGTGCGTAAACGCCCGGGATGCCATCGCCGATTTCGGCAAGATCACCATCGAAACGAGCAAGGTGACTATCGACGACGCTTATTGCGCCACGCATCCGGACGCCGTCCCCGGCAATTTTGTCCTGCTGGCGGTCAGCGACGACGGCTGCGGTATGGGCCAGGAGATCCTGGCCAATCTTTTCGAGCCCTTTTTCACCACCAAAGATGTGGATAAGGGCACCGGCCTGGGCTTGGCCACGGTGTACGGCATCGTCAAGCAGAACAATGGATTCATTAATGTTTACAGCGAGCCCGGCAAAGGTACAACGTTCGAGATTTACTTACCCCGGCTCGAAACGCTGGCAGATCGAAGCCGCAAAAAAGATCCGGAAGCACTCGATGCGCAGGGAAGTGAAACTATCCTGCTGGTGGAAGATGAGCCGGCGATTCTGAAAATGACGAAGATAATTCTCGAACGACAGGGGTACACAGTTCTGCCGGCAAACGGGCCGGGCCAAGCCCTCGGCCTTGCCCGTGAGCATGCCGGTCAGATTCACCTGCTGATGACCGACGTGATCATGCCCGAGATGAACGGAAGCGAACTGGCCCAACACCTGCTATCTATTTACCCGAACCTCAAGCGCTTGTTCATGTCCGGCTATACGGCCGATGTGATTGCGCATCATGGCGTGCTGGCTCCTGGCGTCCATTATATCCAGAAGCCGTTCTCAATGGGAGCTCTTGCCGCCAAACTCAGAGAGGTTCTGGACTAGACGTGAAGCAGACCAACCCGCTTATCATCCCTGAAAGAGGGGCTCCCGAACGGGAGCCCCTCTTATATCGGTGGTTACCTATCTACAATAAGATTAGTTGGAGTAGCCACTGCCGGGCATACGCAATCCTCTTTCAGGTCTTGAAAAAGCATGGCAGTTGCTGCAGTCATATCGTTTGTCGCGCACGTGCAAATCGTGAATAGCCGTGAAGCTTCTGCTCTCCTTCTGGCCGTGGCATTGGGAACAAACCACCGATTTAGTTGATTTCAGCTGATAGCCAAGCTTTCCTTGCAGATCCATGCGGGTGGTGGTGCCATGGCAGATGATGCACTGCAGGGCATCGGCGGCGGGACTGATACCATGGTTAAGAAGCTGATAGGTATCGGTCTGCACCCAATCGTAAGGCTCGTTGGCCGGATAGCCCATGGCCGCCAGCCCCTGCGCAATTGCCGTGTCTGCATTTCCCGTTGCTTTGAGATACTCGAAGGTGTTGAGCGCAATCAGGCGGTGATCGCCCCGCGTCATAGGCTGTATGGCGGTTTTATACTTGAAAGGATAGAGCTTGGCATCTGAGACGCTCCCTGAGGGAGAGGAGGTCGCATAGGTATCTGTAGCGGCATTGTAGGTCCTGGTGGCATCATCTCCCAGCAGGGCATTGTCGCTGCGACGGTTCCAGAAGTTGTAATTGGGCACCAGATTGGCCATCTTCTCGGTATACGGATGACCGGCCACGGCGGTGGCGTCGGCGGGAGTACCGTCATGATGATAGCGCCAATCCCGATAGGTTTCCGTGGCCACCTTGGCGTAGGTCGGAATGTGGCAGGTCTGACAAGCTACGCGGGCCACATGGTCATTGATCTTGCTGGTGGCGTGACCCTGGGCGCCGCCCTTGTCGGTGTGACAGGTCAGGCATTTAACCTCCGCCCCCCTGGCGAGATCGTCGGTGGGCCGCAGGTCTGAACCCTTGCCGATGACTTTATGGTTTTTGAAAACATGACACGCTTGACAGGCCAGGTCAGAACCACTGGTATTCATATGTACATCGAACCGTCTGTCGGCGTTGGTGATGGTGCCCAGGGAGATGTCGCCGCGTTTGACCGCGTCCCCCCCACCGGCCTTGGCATGGCAGGCCAGGCAGTTGGCACGAGTCGGCTTCTGGATGTTCTGCACCATGCTGTCGGCCGGATTGGCCACGCCCATGGATCCGTCCGGCAGCCGCGTTCTCTGGAAGGCATAGTCGGCGTTGTGACACGCCAGGCAGTCGATATTGTTCAGATTGTTTCCCGCGACATCGGGGCGCACGCCCCGGCCCACATGACAGCTCCCGCACACCGGCCAATCGCCTAGGATGCTGATGCAATAGCTGTTGACCGCATTGGTGAGTTTACCCTGGGGTTTCCCGACACCGTTGATCATATCCGGGGCATCCCCGAGCCACCGGTAATGGGTGGAACCCAGCATTTCAGTGGCTTGAGTGGCATGACAGGAGATGCAATTCGCCGGATAACCGCCGTAGGTGAGCCCGGCATGGGGACCACCACTACCGCTACTACTACTACTACTACTACTACTACTACTACTACTACTACTACTACTGCCGGAGTCTGCGGGCGGATCAATGCCGTCACAGTTCTGATCGATACCGTCCCCTGGAATCTCGGTGGCTCCAGGATTGATCGTCGGATCGGCATCATTGCAATCCACATTGGCATAATAGCCATCCCTGTCCGCGTCGACGCGTTTGCTGGGCTTGCGGGACTGGGAGGATTGTTCATTCGTCCAGACTGATGTGCTCCATGCCAATGAAATGCTGAGGAATAGAATGAACAAGGCCGAAAGGGTGATCCGTAATTTGGGAAATTGCTTGCTGGGCATCAGACTCTCTCCAATAAAGAAAAAAAATGGATATACCGCCACTTCTCATCGACAGACTCGCAAACCGCGCCACGGATTGGTCTTGGCAGGCTTCGCGATATATACTCGATTTTGTCTATACAAGATTTGTTCCACAAAATCCCAGACGCTTCAAGGACGGGGTAAACCGCGGCGTTTCATCCATATCATTCTGTTATTTTAATTTTATTTAACTTTACCGGCAGGCGGGAGGGTTTTGCGGGAGTCAATCAATGGACACCGGCAATGGGAATAAAGTGCACTTTGATGCAAACCAGGTAACCCCTCGGTACAGCCTGCAGGGCCGCCAAGAATTTGCTCGCTGCAGGCATTCATGGTATGTTCGGCCACAATCCAATTTTAATTCAGACTGCTCACAACCATTGGGATTTCGGCGACATGGACCGCGGCAACGGCAGCGCACAAACATACCTGATCAATGCAGTATCTCAGCGGGTTGGGTTATCTCAGAAACGCATCCGGGAATATGAAAAGGGTGGTTTCATCCAGCCATCGCGAGATCCGCGTACCAATAACCGATTGTTTTCCGACGCTGATATTCAAATCATTCTGCGTGTCAAAAATCTGCTGCACGACCATGGTTTTACTTTGGCCTGCCTTAGATATTTCCTGGCTTCGGCACCGTGCTGGATCGTATATAGTTGCCCCGATAAACAGGAGTGTCCGGCCTACCAAAAACCGCATACCCCCTGTCACGAGGTGGCCAAGTCCACCCCTTCGATGGCCGATAAAAGATGCTGCGACTGCCCTGTTTATATCAATCGGAATTTAGAAAGATTCGCATTGCTGGAGAGACCTTAGCGGCAACGCTTACCCTGATGGTGTTTTTATCCAGTTGGGTTATCGGGTGAAATCAGAGGCAATCGGTTTCGCACTCGGCCTACCTGCGTGCTGCAGGGAACGAATGACACGTCGGAGGGCATGGCTTACTTCAATTGACTATCCTTGCTGCCGCGCCGGTTGATGCCCTGCAGCGGCGTTTCCCGCTTTTCAAGCTCAGCCTGGCAACTGACACACAAGCGCACACCCGGGACTGCCTTGCGCCGGGCTTCGGGAATGACTTCCTCACATTGTTCGCAGTGGGTCAGGCTTTGGCCGTCAGGCATCCGGCTTCGGGCCAACTTGACCGCGTCTTGAACGCTGGCGTCAATTTGATCCTGCACCGCCCCGTCCTGGGACCAACCCACAGCCATAATTTGCTCCTCGGTGTAGTTTTAAAACCTTTCTTCGAACGCTCCAAATATTGGCTGAATTTGCGAGATAATCAATCCTGGCGTGCAAGTTTTTTTCCTTGCACACTGGACCTGCGCGCGAACGCAAAATATTTACAGTTCGGTGCGGCCTTGGGCGCTCTCGGTGCATGCCCTCCGGGTCCCTGGATTCT
The DNA here is from genome assembly GCA_021819735.1 of Deltaproteobacteria bacterium. Lineage (GTDB taxonomy): Bacteria > Desulfobacterota > Desulfobacteria > Desulfobacterales > Desulfosarcinaceae > Desulfatitalea. The sequence goes on along the minus strand of JAKAFO010000256.1, from coordinate 2,411 downwards.
CCGTGTTCAGGTATTAACTTGTTGCGAACAAACGACCTGAAGGGGCTGGTTCGAGATGACATCGCAATTTTTAGAGTGTGTTGAAATAAACCCCAAACGACGCGCTGAATACGCGGTGATCTGGCTGCATGGCCTGGGCGCCGACGGACACGACTTTGAGCCGATCGTCCCGGAATTGGGCCTTCCCGAATCGCTGGCGGTGCGCTTTGTCTTTCCGCACGCCCCGCAGCGACCGGTGACGATCAATGCCGGCATGGTCATGCGCGCCTGGTACGATATTCTGGACCTGGCGACCCGCAAGGTGGATCTGCAGGCCGTCCACGAATCGTCCGGGCAGGTGCGCCGGCTCATCGAACGTGAAACGAGTGCCGGTATGGCTTCGGACCGCATCGTGCTGGCCGGTTTCTCCCAGGGCGGCGCCATTGCCTTGCATACCGGGCTAAGATACGAAAAGTCACTGGCCGGCATCCTGGCACTTTCCACCTATTCGCCCACGATCGGCACCCTGGCCGCAGAACGCACCCAGGCCAATGCGGCCATCCCCATCCTGATGGCCCATGGGCAGTACGATCCGGTGATTCCCATGGCCGCGGCCGAAAGCACGCGCGATGCGCTGATCGGCTTGCAGTACGCCGTCCAGTGGCAGGCCTATCCCATGCAGCACGAGGTGTGCCTCGCAGAGATCGGCGCCATCCGCACCTGGCTGCTGGATCGGTTGCGGTGACCGCCGGGGCCGGTGATCCGCTGTAACATTTATCGAGGCACCGACCTCCCGCCCGACGATTACCCCTGAAAAAAAGAAGGGGGCCGATTTCCAACACCTATCGAAGACCACCTGGGAAACCGGGTTCTTAACCTTCCAGGGCGATATTCCCTTGGTAAAGCCGGACGCCTTCCGGCGGTTTGCCGGGTTTGTAAAAGTGCGGCTTGGTAATCAGAGGGTCATCGTGCAGACTGCGTAGAAATTCGTCCCTGAAGCGCGGGTGTGCGACCCAGGCGATGGCCAGGGCCTTGCCGCCGAAGGTCAAGCCGCGCAGATCGGCGATGCCGTATTCGGTGACCAGCACGACGCTATCATAGCCCGAAGCGGTCGGACTGATGCCCGGCGGATGCATGGGCACAATTTTGGATTCGCCTTTGTTGGTCACGCTTTCCATGGCGATGATGGGGGTGCCGATGGCCGGTTCGTTGATGGCGCGGATGAAGTCGGGTTGCCCGCCCACGCCGCTGTAATATCGCCGGGGATCGATGAAATCGGCCCACACGTTGCCGAACAGATCCACGCCGATGGCGGTGTTGACGGACACGAACGGCCGGTTGAGGCGAATGGTTTCGGCAGCGTTGGTGTAGGTACAGGGCCGCATTTGAACACCCGAGCGCATATCGACGTAGTCGTACAAGGCGCGCGACCCCATGATCAGACTGGTGGTACTGTAGCCCAGGTTGGCGGCCTTTCTGCGGTTGGTAACAATGCCCGCCTTTTGCAGCCGCATCAACCCGTCGCCATAGAGTTCGGTCTGGACGCCCAGGTCCTTAGGAGCGGCATCTTCGATCATACTGACCACGGCATCCGGAATTTTGCCGATGCCGGTTTGCAAAGTGACGCCGTCGCGGATGAAATGCTCGGTGATCAAGGCGCCAATACGGCGCTCAGCCGGCGAAAGGCGCTCAAAATCGGGAGCCGGATGCTCGTACACCGGCTGGATGTTCTCTTCGATGATGAAATCGATGGATTGCGCATCCACCAGGCTCTGGCCCAGGGTGTAAGGCATGCTGGGGTCGACTTCGGCAATGACGACTCGGGCCAGATCGATGGCCGTGTGCAGCGCCTCCACCGAAAGCCCCAGGCTGTACTCGCCGGTGTGCGGGTGCCGGCGGACTTTAAAGATGGCCACGTCCGGCGCGAAGTTCTGCCCTTTGCCGATCAGCACATTCAGATTCGCCAGGGTGCAGGGCAGATAAAACGCCAGCCCCTTGTTGGCTGCCTGGCGCACTTCGCCTCCGGAGAAGATGGAATAGGTCATGATGCGGTCCTGCAAGCCCGCCTCCAGATAGGGCACCGGTCCCTGCAGCAGCAGGTGCACCATCCTCAGGAACGGCAGCCGCGGCGAATTGTTTTTGACGGCGGCGGTCAGCGCCTGCATGGCGGATGTGGGCGTTGCGGCATTCGATCCCAGGTAACAGGTGATCATCTCGCGGTCCTTGAATTGCTCCGCGATGATATCGGCAATATCTTCCTGTCGAATCGATTTGGGTAAATTCTTCATCCGATCCTCTCACAAGTAGGGCTATTTCCATCCCACACACAGGCATTCGGGCATCGTCCGTGCGAGGTTAGATCTTGATTCGGGCCTTTCGAATAAAGAGGTCCGCCAGAATACCGATCCCAAAGGCCCACGCCATATTCGGCA
>JAKAFO010000255.1 GCA_021819735.1 Deltaproteobacteria bacterium | reverse complement strand
CCAGGCGCACCCGGTCGCCCGTGGTGGGACCGAACATCTCCGCATAGGCCTTACGGCTGATCTGCTTCATGATTTTCCCTCCAGCGCGCCCATGATCTTCCCGTTGAAGCCGAACACCCGGCGCCGGCCGGCATAGGCCACCAGGGTCACCTCGCGGCTCTGGCCGGGCTCGAAGCGCACGGCGGTGCCGGCCGGGATATCCAGGCGAAAGCCCCGGGTCTGCCCGCGATCGAACGACAGGGCGGGATTGGTTTCGTAGAAATGGTAGTGGGAACCCACCTGGATCGGCCGGTCGCCGGTGTTGACCACCGTAATCGAGAACGAGGGCCGCCCCGCGTTGAGGGTGATGTCGCCTTCCAGGGTGATGATTTCTCCGGGGATCATAATTTAATCTCCTTGCGCTAAAGGATGGGGGTGTGCACCGTCACCAGCTTCGAGCCGTCGGGGAAGGTGGCCTCCACCTGTACTTCATCGACCATCTCGGCCACGCCGTCCATGACCTCGTCCCGGGTGAGCAGGGTGCGTCCGTAGGCCATCAGCTCGGCCACGGTGCGGCCGTCCCGGGCGCCCTCCATGATGGCCGCGCCGATCAAGGCCACCGCTTCCGGGTAGTTGAGCTTCAGGCCGCGCGCCTTGCGCCGTTCGGCAAGCAGCCCGGCCGTGAAGAGCAGCAGTTTGTCTTTTTCTCGCGGCGTCAGTTCCATGCTTCGCTCCTTTTGCTTTTAGGTCACGTCTCCCAAATTCTGGGGGGACATGCTTTTCTTCCGTTTAAATGCGGCCGGAGCCACGTCCAGATCTCCTGAAGCAGCCGTTTGGCCTCGGCGGAGGCGTCGCCGAGATAACGCGCCACCAGCAGATCCCCCATGAGCGTTATGCCGGTCAGTCGCGTCTCATCCCCTTGGAGAATCTCCCGCAGTGGCGCCAGCATTTCCGGCCGACCGCCGGTGGCCACGAACGTGGCGTTCACCGAGCAGCCGCGCAGACCGGCCGGTCGCCGGAGATCCGCTTCGCCCGCGACCACCAGGCGATCTTTGAAGATCGGCCGGTCGCCGCGCTGGATCTCGAGGCGGGTTTCAAGGCGCCCGGCAGTGAACGGCCGACCGCAGGCCGGCAGGCCGATGCATGCCACTTCCCAGCCCATGAAACCGGCGCCCTCGGCCAGCTTCACCCGGGTGGCGATCCTGGCCTCCGCGTCCGGATAGACGATGCTCTCCTGGGGCAGCCACTCCAGCCATGCGTTCTTTTCCACGGAAAGCAAGCTCTCCTGACTGGCCCGGGCACCGCCGCTGCGGTAGAATTTGGTCGCCCCTGGCGTGGTGATCAAGGCGGTCCCATCGTTTTTTACTTCCACTTCAAGCCGCAGGCGATCGCCGCCCACCACGCCGCCGGGCGGGTGCAGCAGGCAGGCATGGCAGACCTCCGCCTCGGGATAGAGCGTCCGCTGCACGCGCAACGGGCCGGTGTGGCGATTGCCGCTCAGCACGGTGACCGCCTCGCGGGAAGTAAATTCCAGCGCCAGATGGGCCTGCCAGCCTTCGTCCGCGTTTGTTTTCAAAAGCGCTTGCGCCATGTTACACCGTCAAATACTGCTGGATCATGCGATCATCCAAGCGTTCGATCTCTTCCTCGACCACCACCCGGCCGCGGTCCATGATGGCGAAGCGGTCGGCCACGGCCCGGGCGAAGTGCAGCTTCTGTTCGACCAGCAGGACCGTCATGCCCAGCTCGGCGCACAAGCGCCGAACGATGGCCCCGATCTCCTGGACGATGTTGGGCTGAATGCCCTCGGTGGGCTCGTCCAGAAGCAGAAGCGAGGGCTGCAGCACCAGGGCCCGGCCGATGGCCAGTTGCTGCTGCTGGCCGCCGGAGAGATCGCCGCCTAGTCGGCCGAGCATCTGGCCCAGCACCGGGAAGAGCTCGAAGACCAGCTCGGGGATCTTCTTGAGCTTTTGGCGTCCGGTGGTCAACCCGATGCTCAGGTTCTCGGCCACTGTCAGCAGCGGGAAGATTTGCCGGCCCTGGGGCACATAGCCCACGCCCAGGGCGGCCCGGCGGTCGGCGGCCCGGCGGGTGATGTCGCTTTCTGCGAGCAGAATGCGACCGGATTGGATCGGCAGCAACCCCATGACACCATTGAGCAGGGTGGTCTTGCCCACGCCGTTGCGGCCCATCAGGCAGGTGCAGCGGCCCTGGGGCACCGCCAGGTCCACGTCCCACAAGGTGTGGCTTTCGCCATAGCACTGGTTCAGTTTTTCAATGCGGAGCATCGCTCTCCTCCGAGGTAGACTTCGACGACCCGGGGGTTGTTCTGCACCTCTTCCATGCTGCCTTCGGCCAGCACGCCGCCCTGGTGCAGCACGGTGACCTTGCGGGCGATGGATCGTACGAACTCCATGTCGTGCTCGACCACCACCACGCTGCGCGTGCCGGCCAGGGAGACCAGCAGTTCGGCGGTGCGCTCGCTTTCCTGCTGGGTCATGCCGGCCACCGGCTCGTCCACCAGCAGCAGTTTGGGGTTCTGCATGAGCAGCATGCCGATCTCCAGCCATTGCTTCTGGCCGTGGGAGAGGGCCCCGGCCCGGCGGTGGATCTGCGCCTGCAGGCCCACCGTTTCCAGCACGGCTTCGATGCGCTCGCGCTGGGCCGCGCTCAGGCGGGCCGTGAGCGTGGACCAGATCTCTTTGGGACCGGCCATGGCCAGCTCCAGGTTGTCGTGCACCGTGTGGTTTTCGAAGACCGTGGGTTTCTGGAACTTGCGGCCGATGCCCGCCCGGGCGATCTCAGGCTCGGTCAGCTTGAGCAGGTTGATTTGCTGTCCGAACCAGGCCGAACCGGCGTCGGGCCGGGTCTTGCCGGTGATGATGTCCATGAGGGTGGTCTTGCCGGCGCCGTTGGGGCCGATGATGCAGCGCAGCTCGCCGTCCTCGATGTATAGATTCAGATCGTTGACCGCCTTGAAGCCGCCGAAGCTCACCGTGATGCCCTCCAGATAGAGGATCACCCCGTGGGTGAGGTCCAGGTCCGGGGGCGTCTGGGGGATGAGAAAATCGAAGACCCGGTCCCGGGGCCAGAAGTTGCGGAATTTATCTATGGTAGTCATGGCGGCGGTCATGGCGTGCCTCCCTTTTTCCGGAAGGGAACTGTTTGAAGCAAACCGGCCACCCCCTGGGGCAAAAAGAGCGTCACCAGCACGAAGAGCGCGCCCAGGCCGAAGAGCCAGGCATCCGGGAAGGCGGCGGTGAGATAGCTTTTGGCGTAGTTGATGAGTACGGCCCCCAGCACCGCGCCGTAGAGCGTGGCCCGGCCGCCCACCGCCACCCAGACCACGGCCTCGATGCTGGCCAGGGGCGCGAATTCGGTGGGGTTGATGATGCCCACCTGGGGCACGTAGAGCGCCCCGGCGATGCCGGCCAGGACGGCCGAGAAGACGAAGACCCACAGCTTGGCGGCCTCCACGCGGTAGCCGATGAAGCGCGCGCGGTCCTCCTGGTCGCGGATGGCCGTGCACAGCTTGCCCAGGCGCGAGCGGGTGACGAAACGGCAAGCGAGATACCCCAGGGCCAGGGCTGCGGCCGAGGCGACGAACAGCGCGGCCCGGGTGCCGTCCGATTGCAGGGAGAAGCCGAGGATCTCCTTGAAGTCGGTGAGGCCGTTGTTGCCGCCGAAGCCCAGGTCGTTGCGGAAAAAGGCCAGCATCAGGGCGTAGGTCAGGGCCTGGGTCATGATCGAGAGGTAGACCCCGGTAACCCGCGAGCGGAAGGCGAACCAGCCGAAGACGAAGGCCAGCAGGCCCGGCACCAACATCACCATGAGCAGGGCGAACGCGAACCCGTCGAAACCGTGCCAGAACCAGGGCAATGTCTTCCAGTTGAGGAACACCATGAAGTCGGGCAGCAGGGGATGGCCGTACACCCCGCGACTGCCGATCTGGCGCATCAGGTACATGCCCATGGCGTATCCGCCCAGGGCGAAGAAGGCGCCGTGGCCCAGGCTCAAAATGCCCAGGTAGCCCCAGGCCATGTCCACGGCCATGGCCAGCAGGGCGTAGCACAGATACTTGCCCAGCAACGTCACGGTGTAGGTGGAAAGGTGCAGCGGGTGGGCCTCGCCCAGGGTCAGGTTGAGCACGGGCACCAGCAGCCCGGCTGCCAGCAGGATGCCCAGCAGCACGCCGCCGGCCCGGTCCTCTTTATAGATAGGGGTAAAGATCGTCATGGCATCACCCGGCCGCGGCCCGGCCCTTTTGGGGAAAGAGTCCCTGGGGCCGCTTCTGGATAAAGAGGATGATAAAGACCAGCACCAGGATCTTGGCGGTCACGGCACCGGTCCAGGGTTCGAGGAACTTGTTGGTCACCCCCAGGGTCAGGCCGCCCAGCAGGGTGCCCCACAGGTTGCCGACGCCGCCGAAGACCACCACCATGAACGAATCCACGATGTAGGCCTGGCCCAGGTTGGGCCCCACGTTGGTCAACTGGGAGAGCGCCACGCCGGCGATGCCGGCGATGCCCGAGCCCAGGCCGAAGGTCAGGGCATCCACGCGGGCGGCGCGCACGCCCATGGCCCGCGCCATGGCCCGGTTCTGGGCCACGGCCCGCACCTGCAACCCGATGGAACTCTTCTTGAGCAGCAGGGCCAGACCGGCGAAGACCAGCAAAGAAAAGAGCAGGATCACCACCCGGTTGGTGGTCAGCGACAACACGGCATTGAGCTCGATGGCACCGCTCATCCAGGCCGGCGTGGCCACGCTGCGGTTCAGGGGCGAGAAGACGGAGCGCACCGCCTGCTGCAGGATCAGGCTGACGCCGAAGGTGGCCAGCAGCGTTTCCAGGGGCCGGCCGTAGAGAAAGCGGATGATGGTGCGCTCGATGGCCATGCCCACCAGGCCGGCCACCACGAAGGCCGTGGGGATCGACAGCAAAAGGGCGGTGCCGATGGCGTCGGGCAGCAATTGTTGCAGTACGAAGGCGGTGTAGGCCCCCAGCATGATCAACTCGCCGTGGGCCATGTTGATCACCCCGATCACGCCGAAGGTGATGGCCAGGCCGATGGCCGCCAGCACCAGCACCGAGCCCAGACTCAAGCCGAAGAAGAAGGTTTCGAAGAAGTGGAACCAGGCCAGGCGCGCGTCGATGTCGTCCAACGCCCTTTGGGCCGCCTTGCGGATCGGGGCCTCGGGTTCGCCCGCCAGCAAATGGGTGAGTTCGTTGCGCACGGCCGGATGCAGATGGCCGGCGAGCTGTCCCACCGCCGCCAGGCGTTCGTCGGGGGCGGCGGTCCCGTCCCGCAGAACGGCCATGGCGATGGCGGCGCGCAGGGCGCTTTGAACAGCGGGATCGGTTTCGTTTTGAAGATATCCGGTCCACATGGTTCTGGATTCCGCGGTGACCGTGGCGAGCATTCTGTTGACCGCCGCTGCCCGCACGCCGGCATCGGCGTGGGACAGTCGCAGCCGGGCCAGGGCGGATTCCAATTGACCGCGCAGGCTGTTGTTGATGGCGATCTTCTTCAGCTTGCGCTTGGCGACCACTCCCAAATCCTCATCGCTCAGGATGGCGCGCACGGCCAATGCATCGCCTTCCGGGCGGGCTAGGACCAGGGTGCGGTTCTCTTTGAGGTAAAAGAGCTCACCGGCCAGCATGGCTTCCAGGATGCGTTCGGCGCGCGGGTCCTCGCCGGCAGCCAGCAGTTCGACGGCGGCCGCCTTGCGCTCGAAATTCTCTTCCAGCAGCAAGGCCGCGCCTTCCTCGAAGCGGGCGCCGGGCGCCGATTGGGCCAGGCCGGCCGCGGGCGGCCATGAAACCAGAAGAAGGGCCGCGACCATTAATAGAAGAAAATGTCGCTTATATGTATCGGATCGCATGGGCATGGGGGACGCTTCGTTTCATGGTTACGTCAGGCGGGGGATGAGCCCGCCCGACGTGGATTGGCCTGGATTTACTTCTTTCCCGAACACTTGCCCGTCTTGACGTTGAAGTTGCCGCAGGCCAGGGGCGAGCGCCAATCGGAGATCAGGTCCTTGGAGCCGTCCAGGTAGTCGGACCATTCGTCGCCCACCACCAGGCCCTTGGTCTGCCAGACCGTCTGGAACTGGCCGTCGGCCTGGATCTCGCCGATGAGCACCGGCTTGGTGATGTGATGGTTGGGCATCATGGCCGAATAGCCGCCGGATAGGTTGGGCACCGCAATGCCGATGATGGCCTCCTGCACGGCCGTGGCGTCGGTGGTGCCGGCCTTCTCCACGGCCTTGACCCACATATTGAAGCCGATGTAGTGGGCCTCCATGGGGTCGTTGGTCACCCGTTTGTCGTTCTTGATGAATTTGTGCCAGGCTGCAATGAAGCTGTCGTTGATCTCGTCATCCACGCTCATGAAGTAGTTCCAGGCCGCCAGGTGGCCCACCAGGGGCTTGGTGTCGATGCCCGAAAGTTCTTCTTCGCCCACCGAAAAGGCCACCACCGGAATGGCGTCGGCGCTGACCCCCTGGTTGCCCAGTTCCTTATAAAAAGGCACGTTGGCGTCGCCGTTGATGGTCGAGACCACGGCCGTCTTCTTGCCGGCGGCGCCGAACTTCTTGATCTCGGAGACGATGGACTGCCAGTCGGAGTGGCCGAAGGGGGTGTAGTTGATCATGATGTCTTTTTCCGAAACGCCTTTGCTTTTCAAATAAGCCTCTAGAATCTTGTTGGTCGTGCGCGGGTAAACGTAGTCCGTACCGGCCAGGACCCAGCGCTTGACCCCCAGGCCCATCAGGTAGTCCACGGCGGGGATCGCCTGCTGGTTGGGCGCAGCGCCGGTGTAGAAGACATTTTTGGAAGACTCCTCGCCTTCGTACTGCACGGGGTAGAAGAGCAGGCTGTTGAGCTCTTCGAAGACCGGCAGCACCGATTTGCGCGAGACCGAGGTCCAGCAGCCGAAGACCGCCGCCACCTTCTGCTTCTCGATCAATTCACGCGCCTTTTCGGCGAACAGCGGCCAGTTGGAGGCCGGATCGACCACCACCGCTTCGAGCTTTTTGCCCAGCAGGCCACCCTTTTTGTTCTGCTCGTCGACCAGCATGAGCATGGTGTCCTTGAGGGTCGTCTCGCTGATGGCCATGGTGCCCGACAGGGAGTGAAGTACGCCGACCTTGATGGTGTCGGCCGCCAGGGCGCTGGCGCACAGGATGCCGCTGACCAGTAGAACCAGAAGGACGATGCGATGGTTTTGACGTAGTTTCATGGGAACTCCTTTTCATTGGTGCGGGTTAAAGTGAAGTGGGTGATGCCGACTCCCGAAGCTCTCGGTGGTAAGCCCAACTGGTCTTACGGTATGGCATTTAGCATGCCAGGGGGAGGGGGGTATTGGGCTATGCCGAGAGTAATTGTTCGGAATATCAGCTAATATAAATTGAAGCGGGAGAGGAAAGGAGCTTTTCGTAAACATGTTGGATCTTCATAATTGCTTTATATAGAAACAAAAATGTCGTAAAAGGAATGGTAAATGACAAATATGAATCATAGGGTCGCCGCGCCTACATTTTATCCCGCGAGCAGTGGTTGACGGCCCATGGTCGGATCAGTTAAAAAGCGGACCAGCGATTCCTCTCTATTTCAAGGAGCCCCCATGAAACCATCACGGACCATCGGCTGCGGCACGCAGTTCTGTACGGTCATCGGCAACCCCATCGCCCACAGCCTTTCGCCGGCCATCCACAATGCCGCTTACGAGGCATTGGGTTTGGACTTCGTTTACGTGGCCAACCGGGTGACGGATGTGAAGAGCGCCCTGGCCGGCATGCGCGCCCTGGGCAACTTCCGGGGCATGAGCATCACCATCCCGCACAAGATCGAGGCCATGCAGTACGTGG
>JAKAFO010000254.1 GCA_021819735.1 Deltaproteobacteria bacterium | reverse complement strand
CTTTACCCATTTCATTACCCAATTCACTGGGTATTACCCATTTCCCATTCAGAGGTCTTGCGCCACCGGGCACTCTGGCCGCGCCCCAGGTACTCGACCCGGTTCTTCGTCCGCAGGCTTTTCAAGACACTCCTTGGGGCAAGCGCTTTGAATCGGCGACGCTGAGAGGCATCCTATGTCCTATTTGTCCAGTTTATGGCCGGTTTCCATGCGGTCTGCGTTCATGTCCGGTTTGTCCTCTTTACGTCCTGTTTATCAGCTAAAATATAGTGGGCACCCCGACCGGTTACTCCTATTTTTCGCAGGACTCCTTTTGAAACCATTTCCTCGAGGTCCCTTGAGGCTGTGCGGATGATAACCCCTGTCAAATCGCGATAATCTTTATTGGTGATCCGCGCATGAACTTTCACATACGTAACGGCGCTCATCTGCCGTTCGTTCAGATTGAGACTGGATATCATTGCATCTGTGAGCCAATCCCGCCAGATCGTGGTCACGAACTGGCCGGCCCGTTCTTCGAATTGCGGTGGCGGCAAGTTGGCTTGGGCGCAGCGCGCGATCATGTCCAACGTGCCGCTGCCGGCCTTTTCGATGTAACGGGTCAGATAGAGGGGCTCGGCAATCAGCGGATTACGGGGAATGGAGGCATGGGGCTCCCGCAGACGTTCCGGCGTGAGCGAAGGCGGGAGCTCTCCGGGGTTCCAGACTTCGAGCCGGTCGGCAAAGAGCATCACCTGCACGCTGGCGTTGCTGGCATAGTCGCGATGGGCCACGGCGTTGACGATGGCCTCGGTCACGGCCTCCTTGGGCAGTTCGTAGGTAGCCGGCGCCTGCACGCTCTCGGAACGGGTACCGATGTGCCGGTTGATCTTGGAAAGCACGAAATCCACCGCCTGGTCCACCAGTTCGAAGGCCGTTCCCTTATAGATCTGGTAGGAGGGAATGGGCTTGCGGACGGCGGTACCGTGAAAGTGCATGCATTTAAGCTCGGAGGTGGGAAGAAATCGTTGCGGCGCCTGGCCGAACAAAAGCACGGCCGCGTGGGTCGGATCGCCGTTGTCCAACAGGTTGAGGTGGGCCAGGGCTTTCTCCCGCGTGGTTTTGGCAGACAGAGGATAGTTGCGTTCCCGTCTGGCCACTTCCAAAAAGGTCTGGATCTTCTCCTGTGGCAGGTCATTCAAGGTGGCCCGGGGGCAGGCGGAGGCATCGAACGGCAGCGTACGCAGCTCCCCGCCCTGTTCCATTTGCTCCACGAGTGCTGCATACAGGGCGGCGGTCAGATCGTTCTGATCGGCAACACGGCGGCGGATGAGCTGGGCGCCCGCCTTGCGGATCAGCTTGAGTATTTTCGGATGCCGCGCTCGATCATCCGCTCCCTTGACGAAAATCAGACGGGGCTTGCCTTTGCCGGTAGCGAGGTCGAATTCGCGCTCCGTGGGGGAGAGGCCTTCGGCATCTTCCGAACCATATTCGTTTCCAAACAAGCCGACGTAGAAATCGCACTGTTCTACCTGCTCAAGATAGACCTCGTCCGCCCTCCGGTCGCCGGCTGGAAGATCTTCAAAAAGAAATACGTCGAAGAAGCGTCGGAGCAAGGGATCATTCTGAACAAAGGTTTTGACTGCTCGGCGTTCAGCTTGCAGTTCCTTTTGAACGCTGCTGATGAATAGGCATTTTTGGCTTTTCGATGCTTTATTCTTCATTGATTTCCAGTGGCGCTCCCTGGTCGATTTTTTAATTAGCAAGTTCTCACGAACCATATTTATTCAGTGATGGCTCCATTCCAGGGTCATAGTGCACATACAGGCGGGGACAAGCAAAAGCACCATATACCAGAAGGGGCCCCCTATCAATGTTTTTATCTGCTTTTTTGACATGTTAGCCTGTCACCAATGCCTCGCAGTCATCGAACCCGTATGGTGCCGCACCATCTCACCCTCTCTTTTTCAGCTCCTTTTCACAATCGGTTCATCCTAACTTCACGGTCGACTGCCATAAGAGGGATCACATCCACTTCGGGCGCCCCTTGGGGCGTCTGCAACCTCAAAGGAGTGATCCCATGTCGACTATCGTATTGCGTGTCCTGTGCATGTTCGTGCTCGTTTCCACTCTGGGCCTGAGTTGGACCGTCCCGGCGCCGGCCGCCCTGGCCGAAAAGACCTTGTCGCCGTATTTTTTCATCGAGAACGGTGAGGAAGGTGTGGACTGGCTGCCGCTCAAATCCACGGAAGTGGCGGTCGTCATCAACGCCGTCATCGCCCAGGTCAAGGTGACCCAGCACTATGCCAACGAGGGCACGCGGCCGATCCACGCCCGCTATGTGTTCCCGGCCTCCACCCGGGCCGCCGTCCACGGCATGCGCATGCAGGTGGGCGAGCAGACGGTGGTGGCGCGCATCCAGGAGCGCCAGGCCGCCACCCGAACCTTCCAGGCCGCCAAGCAAGGCGGCAAAAGCGCCTCCCTGCTCACCGAAGAGCGGCCCAATGTCTTCACCATGCAGGTGGCCAACATTTTGCCCGGAGAAGCAATCCGCATCGAGCTGACCTACACCGAACTGCTGGTGCCCACCGACGGCACCTATGAGTTTGTCTACCCCACCGTGGTGGGTCCGCGCTACTCCACGGTGCCGGAAGCCGGCGCCGAGGATCACCATCAATGGCTGAAAAATCCTTATCTTCCCGAAGGCAGCCAATCCGCACCGCGCTTCGACATCCAGACCCAGGTGGCCGCCGGCCTGCCCATCGCCGAGATGACCTGCGCCTCCCACGCCGCCGAGATCGCCTACGCGGATGCATCCAGCGCCTCGGTGCGTCTGGCCGCCTCGGAAAACAACGCCGGCAACCGCGACTACATTCTGCGCTATCGCCTCACGGGCCGCCAGATCCAGACCGGCATCATGCGCTATTCAGGAGAAAAGGAGAATTTCTTCGTGATGATGGTCCAGCCGCCCGAGCGCGTGGCCACCGAGACGATCATGCCCCGGGAGTACCTCTTCGTGGTGGATGTCTCCGGCTCGATGCACGGCTTTCCCCTGGATACGGCCAAAGTGCTGCTGCGCCGGCTGATCGGCGGCCTGCGACCGGTGGACCGCTTCAACCTGGTGCTCTTTGCCGGCGCCTCCCAGGTGCTGGCCCCGGCCTCCCTGCCGGCCGATACGGACAACCTGGCCCGGGCCATCGCGCTCATCGACCGCCAGGAGGGGGGCGGCGGCACCGAACTTCGCCGGGCCATGGAGACCGCCCTGGCCCTGCCTTCAACGGAAGCAATGGCGCGCTGCGTGGTGGTGGTGACCGACGGCTTCATCGGACTGGAGAAAGAGGTCTTCGCCCTCATCGACCGCAACCTAAACCGCACCAACTTCTTTGCCTTCGGCATCGGCAGCAGCGTCAACCGCCACCTCATCGAAGGTCTGGCCCACATCGGTCAGAGCGAACCCTTCGTGGTCACCGAGCCGGACGAAGCCAACGCCGCGGCCGAACGCTTCCGGCAGTACATCGAAGCCCCGGTGCTCAGCCACATCGACATAAAGTATGAAGGCTGGGAAGTATATGACCTGGAACCGGCCCGGGTGCCCGATCTCTTCGCCCGACGGCCCCTGGTGGTCTGCGGCAAATGGCGCGGCGACGCCTCCTCGGGAAAGGTGCGCATCACCGGCACCACGGCCCAGGGCGCCTATGACCAGACTCTGGCGCTCTCCCCCCTGGAATCCTCCGCGACCGATGCCCTGCCCTATCTGTGGGCCCGCACCCGCCTGGTCCGCCTGAGCGATTTCGACATCGACGGCGAAGATGACGACACCAGGGGCCAAATCACCTCCCTGGGATTGACCTACCACCTGCTCACCCCCCACACCGCCTTCGTGGCCGTGGACGAGACCGTGCGCAATCCAAGCGGCGCAGGCGAGGATGTGGACCAGCCCCTGCCGCTGCCCAAAGGGGTCTCCCACCTGGCCGTGGAAGGCGGACATGCGGTGCCCGAGCCCGGCCTGGTCTTCATGGGCGGACTGCTCGGCCTGGGCGTCCTGGCGGCCTGGGCCCGGCGCCACCGCGGCCGAAGCCGTCGTTCCGGACGCGCCCCAAGGAGGATTTCCCTTTGAAGCGCGCTATCTTATCGAGCGGCTACTTGCTGGCCATCGCCCTCATGTTCGCCCTCAAACGCCACTACAGCACGGCCGCCGCCGATGACTTGCGCTGGATGCTCGATCCGGTGGCCTGGCTCGTCCGATGGTGGGATGGCCAGGCCTATCACTGGGCGGCGGGCGCGGGGTACGTGCGCTGGGACCGGCGCATCACCATAGCGCCCGCCTGCGCCGGCGTGAACTATCTGATCATGGCGTTCGGCCTCGCGGTGGCGGCCTTCCTGCACCGCTGGTCGACCATTACCGGCCGGGCCGCCTGGCTGCTCCTGGCCTGCCTCGGAGCCTACCTCCTGACGGTGGTGGTCAACGCCATCCGCATCCTGGCGGCCATCGCCCTGTACGAGCACGAAGTCGCCTGGGGTTGGCTCACCCCCGAACGGCTACACCTCCTGACCGGTACCATCGTCTATTTTGCGGCTTTGATCTTGTATTATCGGGGGCTTCACCGCATAATGGGCGCCAAGTGCCTGAGCGGTAAAACCTGTTTCTGGTCACCGCCGGCCTGGCTGCCCTGGGCCTGGTATCTAATCGGAGCCATAGCGGTTCCGACGCTACACCTGCTATTCCAGGGCCGTCCCTGGCCGGGCTTGGAGTATGCACTATCGGTGGGAGCCGGCAGCGCTGCAATTTGGCTCCTCTGTTCTAAACCGGCACGCAGGTAGGCCCATCCGGCAACAGGCCTGCGACACGTCAGACATCGAATCATAGGGATGCTTAAGCGCAGCGGAGGAAAAGCGACCTGGACTGTTTGAGCGAAGCGAGTTTCCAGGTCGCCCGGAGCGCGCTTTAGCATCCCTGATTCGATGGCGCAGTGGCGCAGGCCTGTTGCCGAATGGGCCGGCGAAGATATCCACCTCAACTTAAATTTCCGTCTTACGGTTTATCGGTAATATCATGCGCCCCAACATCCTAATCGTAGAAGACGAACCCGCCATCGCCGACACGATCCACTACGCTCTGGAAACCGAAGGCTGCAAACCCCTCGTAGTCCATGCCGGCGCCCCGGCCTTGGAGATTCTTCAGAAAGAGAAGATCGACCTGATCATTCTCGACGTAGGCCTGCCCGACATCACCGGCTTCGAACTCTGCAAGCAAATCCGACTGACCTCCGCCGTCCCCATCATCTTCCTCACCGCCCGCGGCCAGGAGATCGACCGCGTCGTCGGCCTCGAAATCGGCGGCGACGACTACGTCGTCAAACCCTTCAGCCCCCGGGAACTCACCGCCCGGGTCAAAGCCGTTCTGCGCCGCATGAATTCCAGTCAAGTCTCCAATGGTCACCGCCCAGCTTTCGAAGTACTTCCGGACAAACGCCAGATCCGCTACTGCGGCACCCCCCTGGAACTCTCGCGCTACGAATACGACATCCTGGCCACCTTCATCCAGCGCCCCGGCCAGGTCTTCACCCGCGAGCGGCTCATGGAACTGGTCTGGGAAGCCCCCGAAGCCAGCATGGACCGCACCGTCGACGCCCACATCAAAAACCTGCGCGCCAAACTGCGCGCCATCCGCCCCGAGCCCGACCCCATCATCACCCACCGCGGCACGGGCTACGCCCTCAGGGAAGCGCTATGAAGCTCGGCCTGCGCATCTTCGGCATCTACCTGGTCATCTTCCTGCTGTGCTTCTCCTACCCCATCGGCTGGGTCCTGGACAACATGCGCACTCGCTACCTGGAAGGCGTGGAAGACCCCCTGGTGGACCAGGCTAACATCCTGGCCGAAATCGTCGGCCGCCAGATGGCTGCTGGCCAGTTCGACGCCGAAGCGTTCCAGCAGTACTTCCAGGCCGTCTACGACCGCAAGCTGGAGACGCGCATCTACCATCTCGCCAAGGAGCGGGTGGACCTGCGGGTCTATCTCACCGATCTCAAGGGCCGGGTGGTCTTCGATTCGCTCTACCCGCAGAACGTCGGCGCCGACTACAGCCAGTGGCGCGACGTGGCCCTGACCCTGCAAGGCCGCTACGGCTCGCGCACCTCCCTGGACGATCCCCGGGACCCCACCAGTTCGGTGCTCCATGTGGCCGCACCGGTTTTCGTAAAAGGAGAATTGGCCGGCGTGCTCACCGTGGCCAAGCCCACCACCAACATCAACCGCTTCATCCGGGCCACCAAGCCCAAATTCCTGGGAGTGACCGCCGCAGCCGCCGCGGTGGCCATCGTGTTGAGTTACCTGGCGGCCCTGTGGCTCGCCCGCCCCATCCGGCGCCTGACCGCCTACGCCGAGGCCATCCGCGCCGGCCGCCGATCCGATTTCCCATTGCTGGACCGCACCGAGATCGGCGACCTGGGCCAGGCCCTGCGCAAGATGCAGGAGGCGCTGGAGGGCAAGGATTACGTGGAGCAGTACGTCCAGAAACTGACCCACGAGGTCAAAAGCCCGCTGTCGGCCATCCGCGGGGCCGCCGAACTGCTGGGCGAAGAGATGCCCCCTGAAAACCGCCGGCGTTTTCTGGCCAACATCCGCACCGAGGCCGGCCGCATCCAGACCATCGTGGACCGCATGCTCGAACTGGCCGACCTGGAGTTCAAGAAGCAGTTGAACCACCGCCAGCGGGTCAACGTGGCGGCCCTGGTCAAAACCGTAATCGAAAGCAAGCACCCGCTGCTTGCGGCCAAACAGATGAACATGCGCACCGAAATCGCCCCACATCTGGAGCTCCAGGGTGACCCTTTCCTTTTGCATCAAGCCCTGGCCAACCTGGTGCAAAACGCCATCGACTTCACCCCGGACCAGGGCAATATAATGGTAAACGCCGAGGAAACCGCCGACGATCAAATCGCCATCGTCGTGGACGACGACGGCGCCCCCATCCCCGCCTATGCTCTGGAAAAGATCTTCGACAAATTCTATTCCCTGCAACGCCCCGACAGCGGCCGCAAAAGCACCGGCCTGGGCCTGAACCTGGTCAAGGAGGTGGCCGAGCTGCACCGGGGCAGTATCAGAATCGAGAACATCCTTCCCCGGGGTGTCCGCGCAACGCTGACACTTTCCAAGGGAGTGCCGATTACATAGTCGTCGTCGATGGCCTCAAAAACTAGCACCTTTTATTCTCAATGAGATAGGAATTACCCTCATTCCATTTCCATAAACACCTACCCTGCACCCGCCGCAAAGCCCACTTTTGATCGTTTTTTTCAGGTCGCTAATAATTTTATCTATCAGTATTTATTGTAATTTTAATAACCTCACACCAGGTTTCAACCCAACCTGGTACTAATCGGCATAGCTATTGCTCAAAGCAGGTCAAACAGGTTGAATTCGGCTTCACTGGGAAGCCAGCCTGCGAGCGAACGGATACACGAATAGAACTCACGTTGATTGAAATGGACATCGACTACCCGGAGGTAAGAATGAAGAAGTTACTCTTGTTAGCTTTATCGACCCTGATTCTTGTGTTGCCTGCGACGGCATTGGCTGTACCAACCACTCTTGGCGACATTTTAGGCTGGGAAGGTACGGATGCTTACAAAGATACTGGCGCCGAATATGTCATGTTAACGGACACGGACGGTACCAAAGATGATGTTACTGCCTTCTTGTTGTTAGAGCTCGCTGGCTATGACGGACAAAACACGCTTGGCATCTATGGCTTCACAACTGATGGCGACAACGTGATATTGGGCAACACTCTTGAGGTATTCAAGGGCACCGACAGTGCTATCAAAAGCGTAACCCTGCAATTTAACTTGCTTGACGGCACAGTGACCAAGA
>JAKAFO010000253.1 GCA_021819735.1 Deltaproteobacteria bacterium | reverse complement strand
CGCCCGAGAGCGAACGCGCGATGAGGATCGGCAGCGACTCGCGACTGCCCAGCTTGGCGATGCGCTCCAGGGCCGGCAGCACCTGCTGGGAATCGCTCTCGGTCTCCATCAACAGGAAGAAGCGGTTGCGACCGTCGAAGATGGCCGGCGGCAGTTCGGCGCCGAAGTAGGTACCGTCGAATAAAAGGGGCAAAATATACTCCGGTCCGGCCGTGATCTGATCGAGCAGTTGGGTGACGAGGGCCAGGGCCGAGGCAAAACAGCCGTAGAGATCCAGATGGGCGTACTCCAATAGCAGCCGCTGGCCGGCCTGGTTCTCTCCGGTGTAGGAGATGTCGCCCGAAAAGGTCGACAGCTCGGCGATGAGTTGGCCGACCAATCCGTAGACCGACCAGGGATGGCCCTGACGCGCCGCCGTGATGTGCCCCAGCAGGGAAGCGTAGCGGTTGAGCGAGCGCAAGGCCAGCAGGTAGACCATGTCCCGGGCGCCGAATTCGGCCGAATGCAGGCCGCGATCGCGCTTGTAGGCCTCCAACTGCCGGGAGCGGGCCCCGATCTGGTCGCGGATCTCCCGGACGATTTTAAACAGGGTCTCATCGGCCCCCACCGAAAGGCAGGGAGGCACATAGGCCGGGGACAGGCGCACCTGATCCTGATCGCGTTCCAGCCGGGCGATGGGGATCAGCTCGTAATCGCCCAGTTGCTCCTTCTCGGTTTCCCAGAAGATCCGGAGCAGATAGGTCAATTTCTGCACGTCGGCCGGCGGCCCGTCCATGTGCAGGTCCGGCACCTGGGCGGCGGCATTGGCCGTGACCCAGCGGGTGTTGACATCCACCACGTGGCTTTCGTCGGCCACCACGGTGACATTGCGGCCGGCGGCGTTGAACTTGCGCAACCCCAGGAAGACGTTGAAGTGCTGGCTGCCTTTTTCCCAGTCGCTTTCGAACGAGCGCGGCATGACCACCGCATTGCCGGGCAGTTCCACGTAGGTCATGTCCGGGAAGAGAAAGCAGCCGTCGGCAAGGTGGAAGCTTCGGTTACCGAGGGCCGCCATGGGCACGCTGTAGCGGCCGGCGCCCCAAAAGTGCGGCTGCAAGTACTGCTTGAGGGGCAGATTCAGTTCTTCCTGATAACGGCTGCCCAACTGAAGATGCTGGGGCTGCAAGAACAAGCCTTGGTGCCAAAAAAGCGGTTTCTCCATACGACGCCCTATCCTTTTCCCCGTCACGCTTCAGCGGTTATTTGTTCCCCGGCCCCATTTGCGCTGGCCCGAGTTCCAGTTCAACCTTTAATGGGCCGGGTTTGGAGGTCGTGGTCTTCTTGAAGAAGCCTTTGGTTTCCACCACGGTGGGGATTTCGTAAAGCCGGATCATGCGCTCCTTGCGCAGTTCGTAGTAGCCCGCCACGGCGGCCAGGTATTTGGCCCCTTCGGCCCGGTCCAGACGCACGTCCATGTCCTGACCCGGATGGACGATGGTGCGTTTGGCCGTGGCCACGCTGCCGTCGAACAGGCCGCACTCCAGCAGTTTATAAATGCCGGGCATGTCGTCGGAGAGCTGGTTGAAAGTGTTGGGGTCGCGGAGCTGATAGAGGCACAACACCAGGGTGTGGGGAACGCCGTCATCGAAATTGAGCTTGGCATCGGCCTTCACATGGACGGTAACCGCATCCTTTTCATAGCCCCACACCGTCTGGGGCGGCGGCTGGGACGCGCAGGCCGTCAGCCAGATAATCACCATCCCCAGGAACAATACATTTCTACCTTTCATCGGAACGACCTCCTTATTTGCGGCTGAACGCCTGACAGTGCTTTTCGAACTCCCGTAAAAAATCTTCCATGAAGCGACCCGAATCGTACCATCGTTTGATCCGGTCGATCTTCTCCTTCAAAATATCGAAATCTTCGGCTTTGCGCAGGGGGCCGATCTTCAAGCCGCCGCTGCGTTCGGCGGCGACCTTCTCCGGATCGATGGCCTGCATGATCTGACCGACCTTGGCATTCACGGCTTTTTTGAAAGCCTCCTGACTGGCCAGGAAGGCATCGTTGATGCGCCCCAGATAGGCTTCCAGGGATTGGGTGCGGTCCTCGCCCTCCAGATGCTCGCCGATGAACTGCCGGATGGTCTGTTCCCCGTCGCCGCCGCCCGAAAGGGTGGCATTGATCACCCGGATCAATTGGTTCAGGGCATTGAAGATCGTATTGAGCGATTGGGCCAGGCGTTGGAGCATTTCTTCCGAAGAAAGATCGTCGGGCGTCACCTTGCGGCCCAGCAGCAAACCCACCACCCGGGTGAGCACTTCGGGATCTTCGCTGCCTCCCACCGGAGCTTTTTTCGGGGTGAACTGCGCCATGACTTGCTGCACGGCACGCTTGCCGTCCGGTGCCGGCCGATCGCCCAGTCTTTTTTTCAGCAATGCGGCGATCGCCTGGGGCGCCGCGGAGGGATCGGCCTGGTAGAGGCGCCGGATTTCTTCGGCCAGTTGGAGGGCCTGGGGGGCATCGTTCATGGTTTGGGCCTCCTGTCCCTGGCCGGGTCCGGAGCGATGATGACCGTTTCGGCAAGGTCATCGGGCTCGGGCGGCCGGGGCGGCGCGGCCGGAGGCATTTTGGGCGCCGCGGCCGGCGGTGCTTGCGGCGGTCGCAGGCCCTGCTTGGGCGGGCTCATTAACACGGTTTGGTCCAGATCGGCGGCGGCTTCGGCTTGCGGCGCTGCTTCCGAAGGGCGGATCAAGACGGTTTTCTCCATATCCTCCGCGGCCGGCCCCTTGGTCGAGCGATCCGCGCCAGGTGAAATCAGCACCGTGGCCTGCAAATCTTCCGGAGGCGGCGCTTTGACCGCGGCGGCCGGCGGAGGTTGGATCAGGATGGTTTTCTCCATGTCCGGGGAAGGAGGCGGCGCGGCACCCAGAATGATCGTCTGCACCGAATCGCCGTCTTCGTCCGGGGCCGGTGTCGGCGCAGTCTTCACTCGGGGTGGCGGCGAAACCGCGAAAGATATTTTTTGGGCAGCAGCGCGATCGTCCGGCCATTGGGACAGGATCGTCCCCAAGATAGCGGCGATGCGGGAGTCATCTTCTTCGGTAACCGTGGCGACCAGCGTCTCACGCACAGGCGGGACGACCGGTCGCGGCACCGCGGCGGCAGCCGCCGGAACGGCATGGACCAGCAGCGGCTGAATTTCTCTGCGCAGGTC
The DNA here is from genome assembly GCA_021819735.1 of Deltaproteobacteria bacterium. GTDB lineage: Bacteria > Desulfobacterota > Desulfobacteria > Desulfobacterales > Desulfosarcinaceae > Desulfatitalea. Next base: position 4,677 of record JAKAFO010000253.1, on the reverse strand, counting down.
GTTCAGCCACAGTTTAAACACATAGTCCGACCCTATCGTGGGCGCCGGCAGCAGGAGCATGTGGAAGGGATAGAAGCAATACGGCGCCATGCGTTGATGCACCAGGGTTTGGGGGCCATAGCAAGCGGTGGTCTCGGAGCAGCCGACGCAAGGCAACTCCGCCCCCAGTTCTTCCCGGCCGAGCAGACGGCTGAAGCCTTCCGCCAGTTGCCGGGCGTCGCGCAGATGGTCCGGCGCTTGCGTCGATACCTCCCGCGCATAAAAGATGGGCCGGCCTTGGCAGGTGGGGCAGAAAAGATAGCGCGCAAGGCTGGCGCTGTATTCCTGAAGACCGGCGGCCCGGAGGCTTTGATCGTCCCGGCACAGGGTCAGCGCGCCGCCGCATTGGGGACATGGCGGATGCGCGTAACGCCGCCGGTGCCGGCAGTAGAACAGCGGTCGCAGAGCATTCAACTGTCCCCGGGCATCCGTCTGGCCGGGTAAAAGCACCGGCCCCCTTCCCGCCGCTTGCGCCTGGAGCCGAACCGCGGCCGCTTGCCAAAAGGCTTCCACCTGGGGATTGACGAGGGGTGGCAGTTCCGATGGTGCTTGGCTATATTGGTCGGGCTGAATCAGCAGAAAAACGTCGCATAGCGCGTGAAGGCCGTCCACAGTGACCCGGGCGTTCCAGAGGGCGGTGAAGGGGCCGAAGGCATCCGGGGCAGTCGTCAGGGAGGTGCCGTCGGTGGCCGTCGCGACATCGGTCAAGGTCAAACGTAAACCAGGCGCCTGACCCTCCAGGTAAGGAAGGAGTGAGAGCCCTCCTTCGGCCTTCGGTTCCGTCATCTGGGGTCTATCCATTCGGAAAAGAACTACCGATCTTGGTTGATGCCCTTGTGGGGCTTCCCGTTGGGAGATGAAAGGCCGACCCAATGTTCCCGGCAATCTGATGTACCGTGAAATTATAATGAATCCAGCACGTAGTCAAGTATTGATATCCAGGAGCAGACGCTCGAAAAGTGACAGAAGCCGATCACTCACCTGTTCGATATCGTACCCTCGGCGGATACGTTGCCGTGCATGTTCCCCCATTTGCGCCAACTCAAATGGAGACATACGCAGCATCATCACCATGGCATCCGCCAAAGCTTGGGGATCGCCCGCGGGACACACAAAGCCTGCCCTTTCATCGACAAAATGCTCCGGCCCACCCGAGCGCGTGACAATTACCGGTAAGCCGAAGCTCATCGCTTCAGCGACAACAAGAGGAAAACCTTCACTATAAGATGGCAGAATTAGATAAGCACTTTTTTGGTAAAAATCACTGACTTTTTCCGGTGGGATCATCCCGTGAAATGTGATTAAGGTATCGATTCCGAGTGCTATTGAAAAGTGCCGGAGCACATCTCCCATCGGACCTTCACCGACAATTTTAACACGCGCGGCAATCCCTCGATCCTTGAGGATGCGCACCGCTCGCAATAGCTCCGCGACCCCTTTCACGGGAACGAGTCTGCCCACAAATAAACCGCATCGCTCCCGGTCTGGCGACCCAATTGGCCGACCGTCTGAAATGCGAACGCCGTTGGGGATGAAAGAAAAAATGCCGGCGTCCAGACCCAGGGAGCGCAGTTCCATTCCAATTTCCGGGGAAAGCACATTGATGGCCTGACACTGTCGATTGATCCAGCGGACGATCAAGGCTCGCGCAGGCAGAGATCTCAGAAAGGCGGCATCGCCTACCGCACCACGACCTTCGCTGCTGGCCACCAAAGGCAGGCGCAGCAGTTTTAACTGCTTGAGAATTGTTGCCACGATGGCGGATTCTCCGATCATGCGGCAGTAAATCAGATCGTAGTGTCTGCTTCTGAGGATCAGAAATCCGGCGAGCGAAAGGAAGAAAGACAGGGCCCGGCTCAACCGTGTACCCCGGAGGGTCGGTAAATGAATGGTATCGATTACCCCGTCCGAACATTCCGGAACACCGATCCGCCCGCTGGGGACTGCATAGCCGGCGATGGCGACCTTGTGCCCGCGACGGTGGAAGCATTCGGCCAATTGACGGGCCTGCACCTCGGCCCCCCCGATTCGATACGGAGGAATATTGCTTAAGACCAGGATGCGCATGCCACCTCGCTCCTTTTGCGTGTCACCGGAACTGCCCCTGGAGTATTGTCTCTGTAATGCGTTCATCCCAATCGAAGCGCAGGTGAGCTGCGGCATCCCATTGCCGTTGGGCCAGGTCTGACAACTTTTCCTGGGACGCGTTCAAAATGCCGTTCAGCATTTGGCGCCATCGTTCGGGGTCATCAAGCGGCAACAACTGTTCGATGGGCAAAAACCATCTGTGGGCCGGAATATCGCTGGCCAGCACCGGTACGCCCGCGGCAATGGCCTCCAATACGGCATTAGGCAACCCCTCACTGAACGACGGCATGAGCAGCAGATCGACTTGCGGCCAAATTCGATCCGCTGGGACCCAGCCTCGGAAGGTGACTCTTTTCTCTATCTTTAATTCAGCCACAAGATTGCTGAGCCGCTGGTATTCCAGGCCTGTCCCGAAAATCGACAGGTGGAAATCCCCTTCGTCAAAAGAGCTTATCAAAGCAACGGCGAAGGCCTGATTTTTAATAGCATCCAAGGTTCCCACCAGAGACAATTGGATGGGGCGCTGCATTTTTCGGCGTAAGAAGATCGCCTGAATCGGCAGATCATTGGGCAAAACAGAGGTGAAGGCCGGTGAAAAGTGGGAATGGCGTTTAACCAGCCTATCAAGCAGATGCGGCGCTACTCCGACTAATCCAAGCCCATGAACGCCGATACCTTCCACAATCTTATCCAAGCCGATAAGCCAGGGAGCTCGTTGCCGGAACTGGTGGCCGAAGACGAGGTCCCCGTTTAAAAAACATACGACTGGTATTGATAGTAGTCGCAGCAATGGCTGCATTATTGCGGTATAAGTCGGACTGAAACCGAAAGCATGCGTGACTTTTTGGCGCAGGGCAATGCCCAGCAGCATCGGAGGCGCTATAAGATGAAAGAGCGCCCAGAATAATAAAGTATCGCCATGGCGCACCGGCCAGGGAAAGCGGTGGAAAAAGCAGCGCGGATGGTCGATGGGAAAGGGCGCCAAGGCCAGATAATGCACCGTATGCCCCCGGGCCAGCAATGCCCGCATGGCCCTGAACAGGCGGGTGCACAGCCCACCCGGCTTGGGGCGGTAGTAGCAGGTCAGGATGGTCGCCATGGTCGCTCCGCCACCCAGCACAGATAGACGTAAAGCTGCCACAGTCGCTGGCCGTGGTCCCGGCGGCCGGCAAGATGGGCGGCCACCATTTGCTTGACGAAAAGAGGATCCAGCGGATGGGTCGTATGCTCGAGCAGTTCCAATAGTCGCTCCTGGAGCCCCTGGCGAAACCACTGGTGCACAGGTACGCCGAAGCCGTGCTTGCGCCGGCGCCATACCCATCCGGGCAGCAGATCCTGGAAGGTGTCGCGCAACATGCGCTTGCCCACCAGGCCCCAGCGATGCCAGCGCCGCGGCAGTGAAAAGGCCAGCTCCACCACCCGGCGGTCAAGGAAAGGTGATCGCACCTCCAGGGAAAAGGCCATGCCGGCCCGATCCACCTTGGCTAAGATGTCCTGGGGCAGGTAAACCAGGGCATCGGCCGTCATCATGCGCTGGACATCATCCAGTCCGGCTGTCTCGGGCAGATGGGGCGGCGGATGCCCCTTGCGCCATAGATCCGGCGCCAGCCGCCGTAAGTCTTCGATACTGTAATATGTAGGCGCCACATATGGGGTTTCAGCCGCCATGCGGTCGGCCACATCTATAAATAGATGCGCTTTTTTCAAGAGGCTGGCGCTGTGGTGGGCACCGGGTTCGGGAAAGGCCTGAATCATACGAGCCGCCTGGCCCCTGAGCATGACCGGCAACCGGGTGTACCAGCGCAGGAGCGAGCGGGCCAGGTAGCGCTGATAGCCACCGAACAGCTCGTCGCCGCCGTCACCGGAAAGCGCCACCTTCACGTGCCGGGCCGCCAGGCGGCACACCAGGGCTGTGGGCAGGATGGAGCCGTCGGCGAAAGGCTGGCCGCAATGCTTTAGCGCTGCGTTCAGGGCGGCATCGCCCTCGGCCAATGTCAATCGATCCTCCAGATGCGTGCTGCCGCTGAAGGCCGCCATGCTTTGGGCAAAGCGCCGTTCGTCGTAAGTTGCGTCGTCGAAGCCCATGGTGAAGGTTCGAATAGGGCGCTGCAGACGGCGGGAAATGATGGAGACGATCAGGGAGGAGTCGACCCCGCCCGAGAGCAATGCCCCCACCTCAACATCCGAAACCAGGCGGCGCCGAACACTTTGCACCAGGGCCTCGTTCAGCAGACCGCAAGCCTGATCGCGCGAGCCGCTGAAACCGCCGGGCGAGAGGGTCCAGTAGGGTTGCTCAACCATTTCGCACCCCGGCGCCCAACGCAGCCAGTGCCCGGGCAGAACTTCGCGCACCTGTCGATAAGCGGTGGTCCCCGGCAGATAATAGCCGTGGCGCAGGTAATCCGCCGTGCCGGCCGGATCCTCACGCCAATCGAACCAGGAGAGCGGCCGAAGGGCCGGCAGTTCGGAAGCGCAGGCGAAAGCGCGGGCATCGCCCTGGTAGTATAAAGGCCGCTGCCCCAACCGGTCGCGCACCAGCAGCAGTTCACT
>JAKAFO010000252.1 GCA_021819735.1 Deltaproteobacteria bacterium | reverse complement strand
CAGATTGACGTCGAAGTGAAGCAATACCGCAATGAACTGATGGTCAGCCGGTATTTTGAGCAGTTCCTCCAAAGCAAGATCAACGAAGAAGCCGTGCGTGCCTATTATGACGCGCATGCGGCTGAATATACCGAAAAGCAGGTTCACGTGGCCCATGTCATGGTACGGTTGCATGGCTTGATGACGACCGAACAGAAGAAAAGTAAAATGGACGCCGCCAGGCAAGCCTATGAGCAGATCAAAAGCGGCAAACCGTTTGCCGAAATCGCCGGCCAACAGAGCGAGGACACGGCCAGCGCTCAAAAAGGCGGCGACATGGGCTGGATCAAAGAGGGCGGTTTTGACCCCCGATTCTCCAAAGTCGCTTTCGAACTCAAACCCGGCGAGGTATCCGAACCCATTGAGACCCCATTCGGCTATCACGTGATCACTGTGCTGGAAGCGCCGCGCACCATCATCCGACCGTTGAACAGCGCCGCCGGCGAAATCCGCCACAAGTTGCAAGCAGAAGCCCAAAAAGCCGAAAAAGAAAGGTTGATGGGCAGCGTCACGATCAAAAAGAATTGAGTTCTCCGCATTTCTCAGCAGCGCATAGGAGGGCGGGGAACACAAACCAACCGAGTTTCCCGTCCAAGTAGCACCGCTCCAATCGACCGGAACCACCAGGCTGGTAGGATTACGCTTGCCCTCCAGGCGATGCCTTTTTTCACTTGCCCATGCCCCAATCTCTTTGGTATGGTCATCTAAATTTTTCACCTGTTTTCAGAATTTTACCACACCTCCGCAGGCATTGTCGTACTTTGGCCGTCGGCACTCGTTCGTAAACCAAAGCAAAGCAGGAGACAATTCATGACGTGGTACTACAAGGATGGTGAACAGGAGATCGGGCCGGTCGATAAGGGACAGTTGCAGGCGCTGATCCACGCCAAACGGATCAGCGCCAATACCCTGGTGCGCAATGCGTCCATGAACGATTGGCGCCCATTGGGCGAGATGGTGCGCGGCAAAGCCTCCGCGTCGCCGCCCCCAACGCCGCCACCGGCCGCGCCGGAACCACCAGCCCCCGAGCCTCCTGCCGCACCGTTCTCCGCTCCGCTGGAACCTGTTATCCCAGCTCTCGTAACGCCGCCATCCGCGCCGGAGATCTCGCCGGCCGTGGAAAGCGCCGTCTGCTCTCAATGCGGGCGATCGTTCCCCAAGTCGCAGGTGGTGCAGTTCGACAACCAGGTGATCTGTGCGGCCTGCAAGCCGATTTTCGTGCAGCGGCTCAGGGAAGGCGTCAGCGCGCCGGGCATATTGAAGTATGCCGGCTTCTGGATTCGCTTCGGCGCCAAGTTCATCGACGGCCTGATTATGGCCGCCCTGCAGTATGCCATCATCATCCCCATGACCATCTTGTTTTTCTCGTCCGGTTCAGCCATGTCCGGCGATGAACAAATGCTTTCTTCCGGCTCCTTGATGCTGATCGGCATTCAACAGATTATTGGCATACTCATTCCGGCGGCCTACAACACCTTCTTCATAGGAAAATATAGCGCCACGCTGGGCAAGATGGCCTGCAAGATCAAGGTGGTCAGCCCCGAAGGCGCTCCGATCAGCTACGCGCGCGCGCTGGGGCGGTATTTCGCGGAACTGCTCAGCGCCATTGTGCTGGGCATCGGCTATATCATGGCCGCCTTCGACAGCGAAAAGCGTGCTCTCCATGACCGGGTTTGCGGTACGCGCGTGGTGTACAAATAGCCGGAGAAGAACTTCGCCGTGATCGCCTGCCCCAATTGCCATACCATTCAAAGTGTCGAGGCCATCAACACGGGGCGCATGGCCCCGTGTCCCCAGTGCCGCAAGGCCCTGCGCATCGATGTCTTCAACGCTTTCTTGCGCGGGGACGAGCCCGATGCCGCATCCCTGACCACCCAGGCCCAAGGTCAGGCCGAGTGCTTCTACCACCCCGGTCAACTGGCCATCGTGCCTTGCGCGGCTTGCGGGCGGCTGCTGTGCGCCGTCTGCCAGGTGGAACTCGAGGGCCGCAGCCTCTGCATGGCGTGCCTGCAGGCCGGCCGCGACAAGCAGAAGATCACGGTCATGCAGAACCGTCACGTGCGCTATGACGAAATCGCCCTGGCGCTGGCGCTCTGGCCTTTGTTTTTCATCTTCCCAACCCTGGTGACCGCACCGGCGGCCATCTATTTTGTCGTGCGCCACTTTCGGACACCTCCGCCGTTGCTGCCCAAAACGTGGGCTCGGAATTTAGTGGCCATGCTGCTGGCCGGTTTTCAGATGAGCGGCTGGATTTACTTCCTGGCCCTGAAATTGGGAGGATGACTGCATGGGCCGCACATCTTCCGTCTATAAAAAGCTGCCCGGGCATTGGCGGGCACCCTTTACCCGCCGAACGCTCTGGCAAGGGCCGGACCACCTGTTGTGGGTGGAAAAAGCGCTAATGCAGGAGCATTATCGGCGCTTCTACTTCAAGGATATCCAGGCCGTCTTCGTGCGCCGCAATTGGCGCCATCACCTATGGACCCTGTTCTGGGCAGTGCTGGTTTGCGCCGGCGGCAGCCTGGCCATGCTTTCGGCCGAAACGCCCGATCTCCCGGATTTTTTCGTTCCTGCCGGTTTTGCTTTGCTGGGTTGCGTCGCTTTGCTGATCAACTTGCTGAGAGGCCCCTGCTGCGAATTCTATCTGCAGACGGCAGTCCAATTGGAGCGTCTGACCAACATGGTCCGCCAGCGCAGGGCCTTGAAAATGGCGGACCGGATCAAGGCACTGGCCGAAAAGGCCCAGGGCCCCTTCCGAACGACGGCCGCGGCCGGCGGTCACGGCGCCGCCGGAGCGGGTGCAAACCGGTTCCCCGCGGCTGCGCATGCCACCGAAACCCAGGAGCCGTTTCAACCCCGGTTGCATTGGGCCCTATTCGTCGCGCTGCTGTGTCAGGGAGCGCTCGGGGGCCTGCAACTGTGGCTGCGACAGCCATGGCTGGTGGCCCTGGGATTGATCGCCCTGGGCGTGACCATGGTGCTGGCGATCGTTGCTCTGGTGCGCGGGCATCGGCAAATCAAAGGCACGCTGTTGGGGATCGTCACCTGGCTGACGCTGGCCCTGACCGCGGCCAACGGCCTGAGCAACTATGGCCTTTTCATCTACGCCTCCGCTCTCAGGCCGCAATACACTTATAACCAATCCGCGCTGCTCAGGGCTTTTCTCGAACTGCACCTGGAAGACAGTACGTTGATCATGGCCATCGTATTGGGGTTTGCGGCCGGGGCGCTGCTGCTGGGGGGGATCGGCGCGATCGCCGTCGTCATGCATGGCGGCCGGCGCATCAAAGCAGCCTGATACTTTTTTGAGTACGTAACGGTTCCGATGGATGCACTGAGCCAACAACACTGTTATCATCACCCCCGGCGCGAGGCGGTGGTACGCTGCCCCTCCTGCGGCCGCTTCTTCTGCCGGGAGTGCGTCACCGAACACGACGACCGCATGCTGTGCAGCGGTTGCCTGGCGCAATTGGCCGGCAGTCGAGGTCGAGGCGCCGGGCGCTGGCGGGAGAGGTTGGCTCTCTGGACCCAGGGCATCGGCGGATTTTTGATGATCTGGTATCTCTTCTATCTGGTGGGACGCATGCTGCTGGCCATCCCCCATGAATTCCACGAAGGCACCATCTGGAACGCCGATTGGTGGCGCAAGCCATGAAACCCAAGGATGCCATCTTTGTGCCCGATGCCCTGGGCCTGGCGGAGCGCGCCATCCACTTGTTGCGCAAGCAGGCCACGTCCCTGGCCGATTACTACATCGGTACCCTGCCTTTCATTTTAGGGCTGCTCTTCTTCTGGTCGGACATGAGCCGCAATCCCTATGCCGAGCTTTACTGCGCGCCGGCCGCGGGCGGGCTGGCCTTGCTTTTTGTCTGGATGAAGTTCTGGCACGCTCGCTTCTGCCGCCGTTTGTGGTCGGCCCTCAACGATACGGCCCCCGAAGCCTGGCCCTGGCGGCGCTGCTGGCAGACCGCTCTGCGACAGGCGGCGCTGCAGGCCACCGGTTTGGCGGTGTTGCCCGTAGCCGCCGTGATCATGCTGCCCATGGCCTGGGCCTATGCGTTTTACCAGAACGGCAGCGTCCTGGACGGTCCCGAAACCGCCGGCCTTAAACCACTTTACAAAGATGCCCTGCGGCAGGCCATGCCCTGGCCGGGTCAGAACCATCTGCTGCTGGCGATCCTGTCGGTCTTCGGTCTGCTGGTGCTCTTGAACCTGGCCGTCGGCACGCTGTTGCTGCCCTACCTTTTCAAATGGCTGCTGGGCGTGGAGACCGCCTTCACCTTCAGCGGCCTGCGGGCCATGACCAACACCACTTTTTTGACCATCATCTGCGCCCTGACCTACGTGTGCATCGATCCGATCATCAAGGCGGCCTATACATTGCGTTGCTTTTACGGCCAAGCGCGCCACACCGGCGACGACCTGCGCGCGGCCCTCAAGCCGTTTCTGAAAACGCCGGCGCTGTTTCTCTTCATTGGGGCCGCGGCCTTCATGAGCATGGCCCCGGCGCCTGCCATGGCCGCCGACGAAGACACGCGCCCGGCCGAAAACCATGGCTATGTGCGGCAGTTAGATGACGCCATCGACCGTGTGCTGCAAGAGCGGCGCTTCGCCTGGCGCCTGCCCCGGGAGAAAGAAGCGCCCGCGGCGGAAGAGCATGAGAAGAATTGGCTGGAGCGCGCTTTCGATTGGCTGGTGGAGAAGATCGCGGCGCTCTTCGCGGCCGTGGACCGCTGGATGGAATCGCTGTCCGAGTGGCTGCGCCGGCGCTTCCCGGACCCCGATGGCATCCCTTCGGCCGGAAAGGATTGGCGCGCAATCATCCGTATGCTTTTCTACGGCATCGGCGTCTTGCTGTCGATCGTGCTGCTGGTTTTGCTGCGACGCTGGTGGCTCTCCCGGCGCGCGGGACTGCCCAAAGCGACGGCGCGTCCGATCGAAGCGCGGGTGGATATCCGCGACGAAACGCTCACCGCCGCGGATCTGCCGCGCGACCGCTGGCTGGACCTGGCCCGGGAGCTGATGGAGCGCCAGGATTTCCGCCACGCCCTGCGCGCCCTGTACCTGGCCGTGCTGGCCCAATTGGGCGATAATAGGCGCGTGGCCATCGCCCGCTATAAGTCCAACCGGGACTATCTCGACGAGTTGACTCGCCGGGCCCATGCCGAGCCCGAACTGCTCGACCTTTTTACCCGCTGCATGCTGGCCTTCGAACGGGCCTGGTATGGCATGCATCCCGTGGCCGAAGCACAGTTGACCCGTTTCATGACCGACCAGGAAAGGATCGCCGCCCTTGTCCAGCACGCCGCGTAAAGCCGGCATCATCTTTTCGCTCTGCGCACTGGTTTTCGCGTTCGGGCTGGGCTGGCTCTTCTGGCTGCGCTTCCAGGCCGGCGATCTCTACCCGCCGTACTCTTCCCTGCGGGGCGATCCCCTGGGCATCCAGGTCTTTTTCGAGAGCGTGCAAAGTGTGAGCGAGGCCGGCGCAGAGCGCAGCTTCCGGCCCCTGGATCAGGTGGCGATGACCCCCGCGACCACGTTGCTGCTGTGCGGCGTCCATCATGGCGCGCCGGTGCTCGAAGAGCGCGCCTGGTCGCGGCTGCTGGAGCGCTTATCCAGCCAGGGCGGACGACTGGTGCTTGCATTTCGTCCCACCCGCGACGCGCATAAAGACAAACCGCGCAACGCCGAGGAAACCTCCGATGACGGCCGGCAGGATGCCCCGGAAGACGCCCAAATACCTTCGGTCGAGGCCACGCCCGAACCGGAAGATACAGATGACAACCGCACAGCCGGGGAAGAAGACAAATCCCAATTGGTGCCCTTCGAAGCTTTCGATCTTCTGGAGCGCTTGGGGATCTCCGTGGAGAAGCTGAGCGCCGAGGAGTATGACGATTTTGCATTGCTCAGCAGCGATTGGCCCGAAGCCCTGCCCGAGACGATTCCCTGGCGGGCGCGGAGCGCTTTCGACTTGCAGGCGCCGGAGTGGGAAGTCGTCTATTGGTGGCAGGAGGCGCCGGCCGTGGTACAGCGGCCCTGGGGGCAGGGCACGATCGTGCTGGCCGCCGACAGCTATCTCTTCAGCAACGAAGCCCTGCGCGGCGACCGGGTCACGGCGTTGCTGGCCTGGTGGGCGGGGCTGCCCAACCGCCTGCTGGTGGACGAGTTCCACCACGGCCTGGTCAAACAGCCGGGCATCGCCGACCTGGTGCGCAAGTACCGTCTCCAGGGTGCGGCGGCCGGCCTGCTCATCCTGGTGGCGCTGCTCTTGTGGCGTCAGGCCGCGCCCTTTGCGCCCGCCCCCGCCGGGACCCAGGCCGCGGTTGAAGAGAGTGCCGTGGGTCGTGGCGCGGAAGAGGGCTGGGTGGGCCTGATGCGGCAGCACATCCCGGCCGACGATCTGCTGGGTGTCTGCCACCAGGCCTGGCGCAACAGCCCGGCCGTGAACCGGGTGCCGGACGAGCGCGTGGCCCGCCTGGAGGCGCTGATGCGCACCGTTGGCGCCGAGAAGCGCCGGGGCAATCCCGTGACCCTATACCGACAGATTTGCCAACTGCTCAAAGAAGGAAAACACTCATGACCACTGCCATCGATGCCTTGGCCGGCGCCCTGAGCGAGGCCAAGCAAGAGATTGCCAAGGTGATCATCGGCCAGGAAAAGGTGATCGACAGCGCGCTGATCGCCATCTTCACCAACCACCACGCCTTGATCGAGGGGGTTCCCGGCGTGGCCAAAACGCTGCTGGTGCGCACCCTGGCCCACGTGCTGGGTTGCGATTTCGGCCGCATCCAGTTCACCCCCGACCTGATGCCGGCCGACATCATCGGCACGCACGTGTTCAACATCCAGAAGCAAAGTTTCGCCCTGGTCAAGGGCCCCATCTTCACCACCTTTCTGCTGGCCGACGAGATCAACCGCGCCCCGGCCAAGACCCAGTCGGCCCTGCTGCAATCCATGCAGGAGCGGGCGGTGACCATCGACCGCTACACCCACCCCCTGCCCGATAACTTCACGGTGTTCGCCACCCAGAACCCCATCGAGCAGCAGGGCACCTATCCGCTGCCCGAAGCCCAGGTGGACCGCTTCATGCTCAAGATCCCCATGGTTCATCCCGACCGGGACGAGGAGATGCAACTGGCCCGGCGCATGCTGGGAGACCAGGCCCCCGAGGCGGTGCTGAAAAGCGGCGCGGTGCGGGCCGTGCTCACGCCCGAGACCCTCGTGGCCTTGCGTCGGCAGTTGGCCGCCATCCGCATCAAGGATGAGCTGGTGGCCTACCTGGTGGATATCGTGCGCCAGACCCGGCGCCACCAGGGGGTGCTGGTGGGGGCCGGACCCCGGGCCACCCAGGCCTTGCTGCTCAGCAGCCGGGCCGCCGCGGCCCTGGCCGGGCGCGATTTCGTGACCCCCGACGACATCAAGGGATTGGTCGTGCCGGTCCTTGGCCACCGCATCATTCTGCGGCCCGAGTACGAGATCGAAGGCCTGGCCATCGAAGAGGTGATCGCCCAGATTCTGCAGGAAGTGACCGTGCCGCGATGATGGTGCCCCGCCCGCGACTGATCGTGCTCACCGCGCTGGTGCTGCTGCCGGCCACGCTGGGCGCCGCATTTTATGCGGCCCTGACGCCCGCGGCCTGGGCCGTGGCCATCCTGCTGTTGCTGGCCGCGCTCCTGGATGCCTCGACCGGAAAACAGCGCTTTGCCGGCCTGGCGGTGACGGCACCGGAACTGGTGCGCCTCACCGTGGATCAGCCGGCCAAGGTGCAACTGCATTTACAAAAGCCCGGCACTCTCGATCTGGAGCTGCGCCTGGGGCTGGCCTTGCCCGAAGCGCT
>JAKAFO010000251.1 GCA_021819735.1 Deltaproteobacteria bacterium | reverse complement strand
AAATGAAGCGCGGAGCATTCGACCGTCCGCCGGATAGTATCACCCCCTGACACCGCAAAGGAGCAGGACGTGGATCGACGCGATTTGATACGCAAGTACAAAGAGACGCCGCGCCCCGCCGGCATTTACCGCGTGCGCAACACGATCAACGGGCGCTCGGTCGTGGGCGCCAGCCCCGATCTGCCCGGCATGCTCAACCGCATCCGTTTCCAGCTCGCGCACGGCTCGCATCCCGACAGCGACCTGCAACAGGACTGGCACGCGTTCGGGGCCGATGCCTTCATCTTCGAGACCCTGGACCAATTGGCGCCATCGAGCGATCCCGGTCATGATCTAACCGAAGATCTTCAGGTTCTTTTACTGATGTGGATCGAGAAGCTGGCGGAGAAGAACAAGATCGGAGGGCATTCTTGAAAATCGTTCTCACCAACGATGACGGTTACGACGCGCCGGGGATAAAGGCGCTGGCTGACGTGGTTGAAGGGCTCGGCCGGGTGGTGGTCGTGGCGCCCAAGACCGCTCAATCCGGCGTGGGCCACCTGGTGACGATGAAGACGCCCTTGCGGGTTGAAAACGCCGCGGAGGGAAACCTTTACATCGTTGACGGGTCGCCGGCCGATTGCACCCGCCTGGCGCTGAAGGAGATCGCCGGCGATGCGGACTGGGTGCTTTCCGGCATCAATCAAGGGGCCAATCTGGGCTCGGACGTCTACCAATCCGGGACGGTCGCCGCTGCCCGCGAGGCCGCGATTCTGGGGACCAAGGCCATCGCGGTGTCGCAATACGTCGCGCCCCTATGGACCATCGATTGGCAGGCCGCCGCCTGGCAGCTTGCCAGAGTCCTGCCCCTGGTGATGAACGAACCGCTGGCGGCCGGCCATTTCTGGAACATCAATCTGCCCAGTCCCATCACGGCCGATGCGCCCATCATCCATCAATTTTGCCCGCTGGATAAAAACCCGCACCAATACTGCTATCGCCGGGACGGCGAACTCTACCACTACGAAGGCGTCATTCACGACCGGCCCAGGACGGCGGGCAGCGATGTGGAGGTCTGCTTCGGCGGCCGGATATCCATTACGCGCCTGGCCATATAGCCGGGATCGAATGGGAAAGCCTTAAAAACACGCGGAATTATCGGGAGGTGACATCCATGGAGTCCAGAATCGCCAAAGCCGTGGGGCTCAAGTACAACCCCGTGGCCGTTGTCCTGTCGGAGACCAAGCCGGAGAAGGCCCTGCAGTTCAAGCAAGGCAAATGGGGCTGCGTCATGTTCATGTTCGCCAATGCCGCCCGGGGCAAGACCGCGGCGTTCGATGCGCAGACCTATGGCTGCTGGGGCGGCGGCGTCGGGCTGGGGTTCGGCAACGCCTATCTGCAATTTCCGGGGGGCGTGGATTGTTTCAGCCACTTTCTCTCGTCCGGCAACCGCCAGTGGGAAACCGGCCGGCAGGTCGGCCAGGCCCTGGAAGGCACGGCCGGTAAAGAGTTCGCCGAAAATTTCCTGGAAGGCGAGGGTTATGTGCAAACGCCCGAACTGGTGCAGCAATGGCTGGGAGAAATCCCGATAACGGAAGTAAAGTCCACCTATGTGCTGTTCAAGCCACTTGGGGAGATTCAACCCGAGGTCGAAACGCCGGAGACCGTCGTAATGCTGGCCGATGCGGACCAACTGTCGGCGCTGGTGATCCTCGCCAATTACGGACGGGAAGGCATGGAGAACGCGATCATCCCCTGGGCCGCGGGGTGCCAGACCATCGGCATACTTCCCTTCCGGGAAGCCAAAGCGGCCAAGCCCAGGGCCGTGGTGGGGCTGACGGACATTTCGGCCCGCAAGTACGTGCGCACCTTGTTGGGCACCGAGTACCTATCGTTCGCCATGCCCTGGAAGATGTCCCTCGAAATGGAGCGGGACGTGGCGGGCAGCTTTCTGGAAAAGCACACCTGGCGCGCGCTGCGGGAATAGATGCCGCCGCCAAGCCATCGCCAATGGCGCCCGCACGGAGTTATTGATCATCACGGATTGGGGCATTCCTCGCAATGGCCTGACCAGGGAGGATGCCCGAAACCATAAACTGCTGCTTTTTCATGACCGGTGAATGACCAGAGAGGGAGAATTTTATGAACGTGATCGCGCCAGTGACGTCGCCGCCGGAACCAGCCGAACTGAAAATCCGCCTGGACAAGATCAAAGCGATGATGGAAAAGATGGGGCTCGATTATTACATTTCGGCCCAGACCGACAATGTCTACTATCTCACCAACTTTGCCTACTTTCCAATGGAGCGGCCCTTTTTTCTGATTATCCCCTCATCCGGGGCGCCGACCTTTGTCCTGCCCCTGCTGGAAATCAGCCATGCCCAGGAGCGGGTGCTAATCGATGTGAGCTACCGAACCTATCGCGAATTTCCGGCTCCGGCCGGATTGAGTCACATCGATGCGCTCAAAGAGCTGATACCTGCCGGTGCGCGGGTGGGCATCGAAACGACGCTGCCGGTAATGCATCGCGATACGATTCCCGGGCAGGTGGTCGCGACCGATCTCATCGATGAAGCGCGTCTGGTGAAGTCTGAATATGAAATCGGCCGGGTAGCATATGCATGCAAAATCGTGGAGGCCGGTCTTGCCAAGGTCTTTGAATTGAGCCGGCCCGGTGTTCAGCAGTTCAGCATTTACAGTGAAGGCGTGCGCCAGATGATGGGGCACATCATCTTGGAGATCTCCGGGGTGAACCTGCTCATGACCAAGGCGATTTGCGCCGTCTGGCCCGGTGCCCTTTCGGCCCAACCGCACTGCGTGCCGGGTCTATTCGATTCCCTGCAAGCCGGGGGCCCCCAGGTTACCATCGTAACGGCCCAAGCCGATGGATATTCGGCCGAACTGGAGCGCACTTTTTTCATCGGCGAAATTCCGGAATCTGCAAAGGCTCCCTTTTTTGCAATGATGGAAGCGCGAGCACTGGCCTTTGAACTGATCAAGCCCGGCGTGCGCGCCGCCGATGTCGATCGGCAGGTATTGGACCTGATCAAGGCCAGGGGTTTCGGCGATAACATTTTACACCGCACGGGCCATGGCTTCGGCATCACGGGTCACGAACCTCCCTGGATCGCACTCGGCAGTGAAAATGTGCTTTCGGAGAATATGATCATCAGCATCGAGCCGGGCATATATATCAAAGGCCTGGGCGGTTTTCGCCATTCGGACACCGTGCTTGTTACCAAGGACGGCTGTCGGTCAATGACCAGCGCCCCGGTAGAACTCGATGATTTGGTGCTGTAGGTCCGGCCAATTAACAAATGGACCAAAACGGCCCTGCACCAACCCCTGATCCAGCATTGCATCCACCACCTTGATGAAGCCGGCGATGTTGGCGCCCTCCAGGTCGTTTTCGGGAGAAAAGTAGCGCTCGGCTGCGACACGAATTTCCCCCCGGGTGTGACCGGATCTGTCACCCCCGTATGTTATAACCGCCCCAAGGAGGCGGACATGAAACCCAAATGCATCCTCATCGTGGATGATGACCTGGCAATTCGGGAGACGCTGGAGGAATACTTCGGCCGATGCCACCAATGCATGACCTGCCTGGCCCGGGACTCGGAAGAAGCCCTCGCGCACCTTCGCCGCCGGCCCTTCGACGTCCTGCTCACCAACATCAACCACCCGGGCATGAACGGCCTGGAACTGACCCGACTCGTCCACCACCACGGTCCGCCGGTGATCGTTTTCACCGGCTGGTTCAGCCCCCAGAGCCGCCGCCAAGCCATTGCCAATGGCACCCGGGCCTGCCTGCGCAAACCTTTCAAACTGGAACGACTTGCGGAAATCATGGAGTTGGTGGTGGGGACGGGGGTTCATCATATTGGGGAGGGCTGAGATGCCCTTCCTTGACTTTCACCCTACATTCGGTTTTATTGGCAACATTCTAAGTATCTGATTGCAAGGCCATTACGAATTCAACGAATTGATCGCCAAAACCCAGCTATTCTGCTGAGGACAAGTTAAATGAGAAGCAAACAAGATATTTCCATGCTGCTGGATGAATTGGAGACCAGTCGTGCCGATGATTTGGAAGACCAGGATCTGGATTTCAAGCAGTGGAACCAGCACAGCACCGCCGATGCCGTTAAGACCGTCGTGGATTGGGCGATATGCATGGCCAACAGCGGAGGCGGCACCGTGGTCTTCGGCGTGCGAGATAAGGTCAAGGGCCGCGCCAAAGCATTGGAAGGGGTGCCGTTGAGCGTAGATCTAAACCGGCTGAAACAGGCGGTTTACGACCAGACCGACCCCAAGCTGACTCCCGTTTTCGAAGAGCTGCATGTTCCCGAAGGCACCGGCCGTCTCATCCTGATGCAGGTTCATCCTGGCATGCCGCCCTATACCGACACCAAGGGCCGCGGCAAAATCCGGGTCGGCAAAGATTGCCAACCGCTCACCGGTACCCTGCGCCGACGAATCCTGGTGGAGAGCGGCGATGCCGACCTGAGTGGCCGGTTGCTTCCCGGGCCGGTGGAAGAGTACATATCCGCCGCGGCCATGGAACAGCTCCGGGAGGCCGCCGCCAAGGAGAACGCGCCTAAGGATATCCTGCGCCTCACCGATCTTGATCTGCTCTCCTCCCTGCGGCTGATCCAGGAAGGACGGATCACCCTCGCCGGGCTCCTCACCGGCGGCCGCAAGCAGGCGATCAAAGCCCATATCAATGGCTATCGTTGGACCCACCTGCGCATGCAGTCCGACACCGAATACAGTGGCCGCATGGATGGCGAGGATGCCTTGATGACTTCCGTGTCGCGCATCATGGACCGTATCATGGCCGACAACCCGGTGACCACGCTTAAGGAGGGGCTGTTTCATTTCGAATACCGCGCCTATCCTGAAATTGCGCTACGCGAAGCCTTGATGAACGCCTTTTGCCACGCGGATTACACGCTGTCGTCGCCCATCATGATCAAGCAGTATTCGCAGCGCCTTGAAATCAGCAACCCCGGACGCTTCATCGGCGGCATCACCCCGGACAACATCCTGCACCACCCACCGGTGGCCCGCAACTCGCGCCTGGTAGAAGCCCTCACCGTCTTGCGCCTGGTCAACCGCAGCAACCTGGGGATCGGGCGCATCTTCGAAGCATTGCTCATCGAAGGCAAGGAGCCGCCCTTGATCGTGGAACGTGGTGAGGCCATCTGCCTCACTTTTTTGCGGGGCGCCTTCTCCCCTGAGTTCCGCGCCCTGGTAACCCAGGAGGCCGATGCCGGCCGCCCCCTGCGGGTGGACGCCATGCTGATTATCCAGCACCTGCTGCGCCATACCGAAATCCAGACTAACCATGCCGCCAAGTTGTGCCACCGCCAAGCAGCGGAGATGCGCGAAATCCTCGGTGAGATGGAGCACCATGGCTACATTGAGCGCGGTGGCCCTGCAGGCCGCGGCGCATATTGGATTCTTTCCTCCGGGTTATATGCCCTGCTCGCAAAAGTGCCTGGGGCGCGGGAACGCGACGGTCGGATTGACAGGGAGACCGCCAAAGCGCGGATTGTTGCTGTTTTGAAAAGACGGCATGAACGGGGTGAGCCGGGGCTGAAAAATAAAGAAGTTCGTCAGATTACCCACTTTGACCGGCAACAAGTGTTGCGTCTAATCCGGGAATTACTGGCGGAGGGTTGTGTACGCATAAAAGGGCGAGGCCAGAGCGCGCAATATGTCTATCGTACCAGCGATGGCGCTGGGGAATCGGACAAATGATGCATTCATGATGCAAAGAACGCATCATTGCATCATGAATGCGACAAACCTCGTACTTCGATATTATTTGTAAAAATAACTTTAAGTTATGCGCTGTCTGGATGATGCAACGATGGTCCGCGCCGGCCAATTCAAAGCAATCCGGTGGACATTGAACCCAAATGATTGCATCAAAGGCCACGCAATGGCCCCAATGGCCCCAATGGGCCGATCAATGCCCGATAAGGGGCAGCGAAAAAAACGGAAACGGAGAGGGATGACCATCAAAGCCCCCAAGAAACTGATTGAGGTGGCCCTGCCCCTGGACGACATCAACGCCGCCGCGGCCAAGGAAAAATCGATCCGCCACGGCCACCCCTCCACCCTGCATCTATGGTGGGCGCGGCGACCAGCCCCGCCAGCATCAAAACCGGCTGATCTTTCTGGCTGCCGACAGCGACACCCTCGGACGCTTGGCGGATCAGGTGCGCAGCTACCTCTCCTGGAACTCCATTCTTTCCGATATCCAGGAGATGAAGTTGACGCTGGACAATCTCCAGGGCAACCAGGTGCGCCAGTTTGCCGAACAGGCCGGCAGCGGCTTGAACCGCATGATCAGCGAGTGCTACCGCTGGCTGCTTTGCCCTGCGCAAACGCTGACGCCGAGCCAAGCCCCAGGCAATCTGACCTGGGAGATCTTCGCGCTCAACGGCCACGACAAAAGCATGATCTCCAAAATCGAGGAGAAGCTTATCGCCGAACAGGTTTTGATCAAACAGTGGGCGCCCATCCATCTGAACGCCTTGCTCAATACATGGTTCTGGAAGGAGGGGCGCAAGGATATCGGTATGCTAACGGTGTGGAAAAGCATGTGCGACTATCTCTATATGCCCAGATTGGCCAGCGCCGCTGTTTTTCAGCAGGCCATCAGCCAAGGGGTCCAGAGCGGCGACTACTTCAGTTACGCCGATGGCCAGGAAGGGCAAACGTATAAGGGGCTGAAGCTTGGCTTGCCGGTAAATGCCGTCATCGACCCGAGCGCGCTGATCGTGCACCTTGAAGCGGCCAAAGCGGCGCTATCCCAGAAAACCGCCGAACAGGAGCAAGGGGCGGACAAGTCTACCGAAGAAAAAGACCCTCAACCGGGCGATAAAGATAAACAGTCGCGGACTGGAGATTCAACCGGCGGCAAAAGTACCGATACCAGCAAGAAGCGTTTCTTTGGAACCGTGGAATTGGACCCTCATACCGGCCGCATGGATTACGACCAGATCCATCAGGAAATCATCTCGCTCTTGACCACCAAACCGGGCCATGTGGTGACCCTGCGTCTGGATATCGAAGCCCGAGCGCCCGAAGGATTCGACGAAAACCTACAACGCGCCGTTCGGGAAAACAGCAACGCCCTGAAATTTGATGATGCCGAGTTTGAATGATCGAGCCCATAGGAACCATTTCAAAGAGAAGAAGAGATGGAAACAAGCGAAACGAAAAAGGTTGAAGAGATCGAAGGGGTTTCTTTGGCAGACATTTTAAGGAATCTGGACCAATACAAAACGCTTTTTATTATATGCGCCACAGCTTACGGATTTTTTTATCTTTTCGTCTATGCGACCAACAGAGGCGTTCCGTTGCCGATAACTGAATCAAGTTATCCAATGATAGTGATTTCGCTTGCTTCGTCTGTTCTGATTATTTTCGCTATGCTGGCAGTGATGCTCCTTGCACCCGCATTGGTTACCGGTAACCACTTTCAAAGTTTTTTCGACCAGACTAAAAGTTGGTACCAGAATTTTATTGACTTCACCCTGCTTGCGGGATGGTCTGTGCTTTTTCTATTTGGCACCCGGTATTTTAATGCAAGAATAGCGTGGATTCTGTTCGCTGCCTGCGAAACTGTTTGCTTGATCTTTTATCTGTTCAGAATGGCGGTACTGCCTAAGAAAAAGCGGATATACTTTTTCGGTGTCTTGTTCTTGATTCAATCTTTTTTCGCCTTTCTGACCACTATCATTTTGTGGGGATACTCTTTGTATTTGTCTGGAATAAAAATGTCGTAACCGTTCACGGGGTAGCCTAAACGCCCCTTATTACGATTCGTAACCAATTGAAATTGCGGCGAAATTAAATTCGTTCATAAATAATTGAAATGATTATAATTTCCGCTAGATTTCT
>JAKAFO010000250.1 GCA_021819735.1 Deltaproteobacteria bacterium | reverse complement strand
GGTGACCCAGGTGGGCCATAAGGTCAAACGGCTCAAGCGCATCCGAGTGGCCCACATTCGCCTGGGCAACATGCCCGAAGGGGCCTGGCGCCATCTGACCCCCGTTGAAATGAAAAAACTGCTGCGTTTGATAGATCAAAACGAGGCCGGGAACGTGTTTAAAGATGCGAAGCCTTTGGGTAAAGATGTCGAAGAATGAAGCGGGCACGTTCGTCGATGTCCATCACCGGCACTCTCACGACCTCATACCCAAGTGCTTCGTAGCATTCGGCCAGCATAGCCTCCAGCCGGGCGGCGCCATGGGCATCTTCCGAGCGCACGGCGTCTTGCTCGAACGCCAGGCGTTCCAGCAGAAAAATGGTTTCATAGCGCACGGTCCGGCTGTAATGCAGCGGTTCGACAGGGTCCAGACCTTCGAAACGATAGTAGGCCACGCTGTCGGGCACAGCCCGGTCCATGAAGATCAATCGATCCCGGGGTAGTCCCGTTTCAAGTGTCACCTTCGCAAGCAGGATTTTCCGCTCGAATTTCAAAGGATCGGCTTTGATCTGAGACAACGTCATTCCTTGGGCCAGGCACTGGTCAATGTAGGCCCGAGCCGTTTCGGGGACCACCCGATGACCCCGCTGCGCAAGCGCTTGGATCAAGGTGGTCTTCCCGGAACAAGGCGCGCCGGTAATCACCTGCCAGCGGGTGGCCAGAGAACTGCTTCGCATGGAATCCTTCATGGCAACTGCCTTTCACTAACGATTATGCCCAGCTTGCAATGCCCATCCCTACTTTTCAAGTCGGTTCGGTTCGGGTGCGGATACTTTATGGATCTATCGCTTGTCTTTGGGGAGGATTTCCTTATATAAAACAGACACGCATTATTGAAGCCCTATCTTCCGTCAAGGCTTCGGCCAATATTTTTCAAATCGAGAAAGGTTTAAGCTTATGGTCACGTTTGACTCCTTGCAATCCCGGAAGGACAAGATCGCCGTCGTGGGTTTGGGTTATGTGGGACTTCCCCTGGCCGTGCATCTGGCCGACCATTTCGATGTGGTGGGCTATGACATGAAGCAATCCCGCGTGGTGGAACTGCGCGAGGGCCATGACCGCACGCTGGAAGTAGAAGATGCACAGCTCTCCAAGCCCTCGTTGGTCTACACCAGCCAGGTCCAGGATCTGGCCCAATGCCGGCTGTTCATCGTGGCGGTGCCGACCCCCATCGACCAGTACAATCGGCCGGACTTCACCCCCCTGTACGGCGCTTCCCGGTCGGTCGGTCGGCATATGCAAAAGGGAAGCTGTGTGGTCTTCGAATCCACGGTCTATCCGGGGGCCACCGAAGAAGAGTGTTTGCCCATCCTGGAAAAGGAGTCCGGACTGCGCTTCGGCCTGGATTTTTCCCTGGGTTACTCCCCCGAGCGCATCAACCCCGGCGACAAGGTGCATACCCTCGCCAAGGTGACCAAAATCGTCTCCGGCTCCGATCCGGCCACCACCGACATGCTGGTCAAGGTTTACGGTTCGGTGGTCCAGGCCGGTATTCACCGGGCATCGAGCATCAAAGTGGCCGAGGCGGCCAAGGTCATCGAGAATACCCAGCGCGATTTGAATATTGCCCTGATGAACGAACTGGCCAAGATCTTCAACATCATGGGGATCGATACCTTGGAAGTATTGGAAGCGGCCGGCAGCAAATGGAATTTTTTGCCCTTCCGTCCCGGCATGGTGGGCGGCCACTGCATCGGCGTCGATCCCTACTACCTGACCTTCAAGGCCGAGTCCCTGGGATATCATCCGGAGATTATCCTCGCCGGCCGGCGCATCAACGATGGCATGGGCAAGTATGCGGCCGAGCGCGTGGTGAAGATGCTGATTCAGGCCGGCAAAGCGGTCAAAGGCGCCAAGGTGGCGGTGCTGGGCATCACTTTCAAGGAGGATGTGCCTGACCTGCGCAACACCCGCGTGGTGGACATCGTCCGCGAGCTGAAAGACTTCGGCATCAACGTGCTGGTGCACGATCCCATGGCCGACGGCGAAGAGGCCATCGAACACTACGGTATCGCCCTGAGCCCCCTGGACCAGCTCAAGGGCGCCGACGCCGTGGTTTTGGCCGTAATGCATCGGGCCTACCGCGAAATGGGTTTGGCCGGTATCGGCGCCTTGTGCACCAATGGCCACCCCATCGTCGTGGATGTCAAAAGCCTCTTCAGCAAGGCGGAAGCCGACCGGCTGGGCATCACCTACTGGCGGTTGTAGAAAGCGGAGCATGTGGCCGCAACTCCGATCGGTATGGAAGGGTCTGGTCTATCAAAATGACAATCCCGGGAAAACGCCAGACCCCTTCCCTATCAAAAAGAACACCCGCGGAAGCGACTTTGGGCGCATCGATCATAAAATATCCATTATTCCATGGGGGTTGGACGACCCTTGGGGCGCTGGCACATCCATTGCTATATATCACACCAATCAAGGCCGACCGAGCCTGCAATCCGAAAGCAGCAACGGCTTTGTAGAAAAGGATGATATCCCATGATCGCCGAAACCCCTAAACGACTGCCGGAAAACCTGGGCATGCCCTGTTATGCCTGTGAATCGCGACCCGCCACGCATGTCTGCCGCTACAAGATCGACGAGCTGGGCATTCAGGTTTGCCTGTGTACCGAATGTATGCAAATAGATACCCAGCGTTTGTTGAAAAGCACCATCGGCATTCAGGACGTGGTCTATCCCAGCGCCAGCAATTACCTCGTCCGGAAGAGCTCACCCGCTGCCAGGCCCTGGCAAGCGGAGAGATTGCAGGAGGGCGTTTGACCCACGCCATCAAAGGTGCGCTTCTGTCCGGGCTGGTGTATCCAGGGCTCGGGCAGATCTCCTTAAAACACTACCTGCGCGGCCTGGCCTTTCTGTTGGCTGCCACGCTGGGAATGGTCGCCGCCGTTGTCCAGGCGACCCGCATGGCTTTAGGGATCCTTGGGGATCTCGATTTGAGCCGCGGCGCAGTCGGTCTGGAGCAGATCTTCCAAGCCGCCCATCAGGCGGTGGCCGAAGCCAGTACCGGCCGTTTCAAAATCGCCATCGCGCTGATTCTCTTCTCCTGGATCATCAGCACCGTGGATGCCTACCTGCTTGGCCGCCGCCTGGATCGTGCCGCTCCCACCCCGCAATAGCAAGGTTCGCCGTAACTTCTTTCGCCTCGCCCTGCGCGATCCGTTTAATTCTCCCGCACCACCTTGGCATAAAGCAGATCTGTAACAGAAATAACGCTTCGATGAGACGTTAAGCCACCTTAATTCTTGCGTCCCATTGGGCTTTGGGGTAGGTTCGCGCCTTTTGTCTTAATAGAAGTAATGCACCTTGGAGAGGATCGTACCGATGACTGCAACTGCCCTGAAACCGCCGGCCAAAGCCTGGATCACCACCTATGCCGGGACGGCCATAAACCTGTGTCTGGGAATCTTATATGCATGGAGTATCTGGAAAAAGGCCCTGGTCAATGTGACTTTGGCCGGCCAACCCATGACCGGGCTCAACACCGGCTGGACATACCTGACCAATGCCCAGGCCGCCACGCCTTTCTCTTTGTGCGTCATCGTCTTTGCCGTAATGATGATCCCCGGCGGTCGCATCCAGGACAAATACCATCCCAGAACCGGCGCCTTGCTCGGTGGGATATTGCTTGCGGTGGGCTGCATCGTCGCGGGTTGGATGAAAAGCTACCTGGGTTTGATCCTGGGTTTCGGCATCATCGGCGGTATCGGTATGGGATTGGGATACGCGGCCCCCACGCCTGCGGCCCTCAAGTGGTTCGGCCGTGACCGGCGTGGATTGGTGGCCGGCATCGTGGTCGCCGGGTACGGCGGCGCCGCGATCTACATCGGTGTCCTTGGCCAGTTGCTGATCGATCGGCTGGGCATCAGCGGCAGCTTTATGATCCTGGGAATTTTTTTCGCCTTGGTGGTGATCCTGGCCAGCCGCTTATTGTACGAGCCTCCGAGCGGTTATGTGGCGCCCGCTCCGGTCAGGGCAGCCGCGGTATCGAGCGGCGACGTCATGCACAAGCGAGATTGGGGCGTATTGGAGATGCTGCGTACCTGGCAGTTCTACGCCCTGGTTTTCATGTTCGTGCTCAGCACCCAATCCGGCCTTTTGATCATTGCCAATGCGGCCGACCTGCTCAAGGAGAGCGGTAAGAATGTGCCATTTCTCTTGGCCAATGCCTGGCTGCTGGTCTCCTATGGCGGTTTCGTGAATGCCGCCGGCCGGGTAACCACCGGGTGGTATTCGGACAAGCTGGGCCGCAACAAAGCCTATATCGTTAACTGCTGTGTGTCGGCGCTGTGTCTCTTCTCGCTGCCCCTGGTCATTGCCACCAAGAGCGTATTGCTGCTCTTCATTGTGGTCGGCATCGCTTATTGGCAGTACGGGGGTGGCCTCTCTTTGCTGCCATCGTTTACCTTGGACTACTACGGCGAGAAGAATTTGGGCGTCAATTATGGTTTGGTATTTCTCGGCTGGGGATTGGGATTTTTTATGGCTCGCCTGGGGGGCACCATCGAGGACCTGACCGGCAGCCTCAATTTTGCCTTTTATATCTCCGGTGGTCTGCTGGTGATCGGCGCGCTTCTGGCCTGGATCGTACGCAAGCCCGGGGATAAAGTGCCCTCGGACGCCGGCATACCGAATGCCTTGCGGGTCCCGTCTTAAAAAACGGGATTGCTGCAAAACAAAATACCGCCCAATTCCCCCCTGGGCGGTATTGCGAAAAGCCATGCCGGCCCCAATTGTGGAACTTGCGGGCATGGCGCAAGGTTTTAAGGATAAGCCGCTACATCCATTACGTACAGTCGCAGCAGTCGTTTCAGCCCAGCAGCGGTTCAGGTACAGGTACCGATCAAGTCCGTTTCAGCAATTGTCCTGTGAGATCGTGAAGCGTAGGAACGCCACCGTTAGAGTGTACAGCCCAACGTCAATTTCAGCATCCGCATTACCCAAGATTCGTATTCGGTTCGATTCAGCCCAGTAGTTTCAGATCAGCGCAGCAGGAGATTCAGCCTTCGTATCATCTTCCAGCCCTTGAACGTGTAGCGGCTTAGTTAGGAACCCTAATCAATATGCATGCCATTTTGGTTTGGCGGCCTGCACAAATTATATATATCCGAAATTATGTTAAATATAATTTTGTGGGGTTTGCCTCGGAATAGATTGAAAGGCCATTCCGGTCAAATTGAGTGGTTCAAAATGGCCTTGTGGGTCAAATTGGACCGGTCGGTCTATTGGATTAGGAAGACTTGATTTTGCGCTTGAGTGTCGAAAGGGAGAGGCCCAGGCATTTGGCGGCCTGACTTTTATTGCCGCCACACGCCGCCAGTGCCCGCTGGATGTGCTTCTCGACGAGTTCCTCCAGGGGGGTGATTTCTTCAGGCCGGGCCATGTCGGCGCGCGCGTCACAAACCGCCTCGGCAGACCCGGTGCCCAGCAAATCGGCCGGATGGATCGAGTTGTTTTGGCGCAGCAGGGAGGCCCGTTCGATCACGTTGCGCAGCTCGCGCACATTGCCGGGCCAGGGATAGCCGGCCAGGCGCTCTATTTGCGCCTCGGGAATGGTCACCTCCCGCCCGCAGAAGTTTTGGGCGAAGTAGGCGGCAATGGCCGCAATATCCTCCTTGTGCTGTCTCAGGGGGGGGACATGGATCTGGATCACGGCCAGTCGGTAAAATAAGTCTTCCCGAAATCGATTCGCGCGAATGGCGGCCGCCAGATCTCGGTTGGTTACGGCAATGATGCGCACGTCCACCTGAATGGGATGGGCACCGCCGATGCGGCGTACTTGTTTTTCCTCCAGCACCGAGAGCAGTTTGCTCTGCAGATGGTAGGGGATATCGCCGATCTCGTCGAGCAGCAGGGTTCCGTTGTTGGCCAATTCGAAGATGCCTTCGCGGCGGCTCTCCGCGCCGGTGAAGGACCCTTTTTCATGGCCGAAGTATTCGGCCTCCATGAGATTTTCCGGAATGGCCGAGCAATTGATGGTCAAAAAAGACTCGCGCCGGTTCTGACGCTGGTGGATCTCCCGGGCGATGAGGTTTTTGCCCACCCCGGTTTCGCCCGTGATCAGCACGGCCGCATCCGAGGCGGCCGCCATTTGGATCTGGCCCCGCAATCGCTCGGCGGCCTCCGAATGCCCCACCAGCTCGGTCGTCGAGCGCTGCTGTTTGTTTTTATACTCCTGCACCTTGAGTTTGCCTTCCAGGCGCAGGCTGTTTTCCGCCAGGTGGATGGCGATGAGCAATTCGTCCAGGGAAAAGGGCTTGGGCAGATAGTTGAAGGCGCCGGCCTGCATGGCATCCACGGCATAGCGCACCGATGCATGGGCGGTGATGAAGATGATTTTGGCGGCCGGGTCCATTTCCAGAATGTCCCGACAGACGTCAATGCCGGTGGCATCGGGCAACTCCTGGTCCAGCAGGACGATGGGCGGGTGGTGGACCTGAAAAGCCTGGCGGCCGGCCTTGCCCGTGCCGGCCACGATGGCCCGGTACTGCTCCGATTCGAGCAACTCCCTCAGGGTGCCGCTGATCATTGGGTCGTCGTCGATGATGAGGATCGTGGCTTTGGGCTTCATGGTCCAAACACGGTGCCGGGGTGAGGGCGCGACCCCTTTGGAACTGGATCGTGCCGATTGATATGGCAGAACCATGGCTTCAAGTCAACGCCCGACAAGGGAGGGTGTTATCCCTTTGCACAATTCGGTGAAATGTGCCAAGACACAACTAATGTGGTGCTTGGCGCGTGTGCCGGCGGCACATCCCCTGCCTCGGGCATCTCTTCATCGCTGAAATGAATTCACCCTGATTTTTCATCCTGTGAAGGCAGGGCTTGGGGTATTAAGGAGGCGTCATGACGACCGGATTCTTTGTCCAGGACGGCTTGTTCAGGAACGTCGCTGAAGGCTTGGCTTCGGCCCTGGGGCAGGCGCACGTGGATGCGGTCAACGGCCAACCGTTCCTGGATTGGGTCCATCCGGACGATCGCAAACCGGTGCGCGCCGAACTTGAAACCGATCCCAGCGCCCAGACTTGCCCCCCACCGGTGTTTCGCTTAATCAACAAAGACCAACAGGCCTTATGGTGCCATCTGAGCCGGTCCGCGGCGGTCGTCGATGCGCGTCCGGCCCGGGAGGGATACCTCATCGATGGGAGCGCCTTCGAGCGCCTGACCGCCGGATTGAGCGAATCTTTGGCGCGCTACGAGAACATCCTCGACGATGCCGACATCCACCTCGGAGAGCTGGATCTGAATGGCCGGATGACGTTTATCAACGACGCCGGTTGCCGCATGTGGGGCCTGCCGCGCAAAAAGCTGATCGGGCTGCACTCCAGCGCTTATCTCTTTCCGGAAACCCGGGATCAGGTCAAGGCGATATACATTCAGGTGCTGCGCACCGGCCGACCGGTCAAGAACGCGGTGATTGAAGTCATCAGCAAAAATGGGGGCCGCCGCACCATCGAAACCTCGGTTTCCTTGATCCGCAATGCGGACGGAGCGGCCGTGGGTTTCCGCAACGTAACCCGCGACATCACCGAGCGCACGGCTGCCGAAAAGACCCTCAGCGAGCACCGTTCGCGCTTGCAGGCGATTTTCCGGAGCGTCGAAGATGCCATCATCACCGTGGACACCGGGATGAAGGTCATCGAAGCCAATCAATCCACCCGAACGATCTGCGGCCTGGGTGTGGAGGAGATCGTCGGCCGGGAGTTTCTGAAAGATCAGGTGCCGCTCTGCGGCCATTCGTGCCGGGAGGTGCTCCGGCAGACCATCGCGCGCAAAACGGCCATTAAAGAACATCGCATCGAATGCGATCACCGGGACCGCCGGCAACAGGTGGCCAACATCTCCAGCGCGCCGCTGCTCGATCCCCACGGCAATTTCATGG
>JAKAFO010000009.1 GCA_021819735.1 Deltaproteobacteria bacterium | reverse complement strand
CGGGGGACGGCGCCCAGTGGGAGTGCCTGGCCATGGGTCTGGATCAGATGCGAGATGTGGGTGGTCTTGGCGCCCACCTGGGCGGCCTGCCGTTGATCCAAGAGGTAAGACCAATCCTGCATCAAGGCATAGCCGCAGGAAGAGCAGGTCACGGCCACATAATCCACTTCGGACAGCAGACGGCCCCAGCTTTGCAGATTACGGCGCACGGCGCGCCGCGCCGCGGCCGTCAGGCCTTTGGAGAGCTGGGGCAGTCCGCAGCAGAACTGGGGCGGCAGATGCACCTGGCATCCCATGCGGCGCAGCACACCCACGGCGGCCTCGCCCAACGCCGGCCGGATGTAGGCCGCGTAACAGCCCGCATAGTAGAGCACCCGCGGCCCGGAACCGCCGATCCTTGCGGGCAGGCGCTTGGCGAGTGGCCGGCGGTCGAAGCGGATCATCTGGCGTTGGGGGGCCAGGCCGAAGCAGCGCGCCGCCAGCCGGGCCGCCGGCGGATGGGCCCACAGCGAAGCCGCCAGGGGGTCCAGCAGGTGGGTCAGGCGGGCCGCCGGCTCCACCTGGGCCGTGAGCCACTCGGACCAGGCGGCCCCGAAACGCGCCACATACTGGGCCTTGGCTTCCATGGCCAGCTTGGGGATGTTCACGTTGGAGGGGCACTCCAGGTAACAACTGCCGCAGTTGACACACTGGGCCATCACCCGGCGCAACGCTTGCTTGTAGAGCGCCTTTTGCGGCACCGCGCCGCTGATCAAAGCGCGCAGCACATTGGCTTTGGCCTTGGGCGCGGCATCCTCGTCCCGGGTGAATTTGTAGACCGGACACATGCGCGTGGCCGTGGTGATGGTGGTGCACTTGGAGCAGCCATGGCAGCGTTCCACCTCTTCGGCGAAAGCCCCGGACCATTTCAGGCGCAGGGCGGCCGCGCTCTGGCCGCGGTACTCGCGACCGTAGCGCAGGTTGTGCGCCATCTGCTGGGGATCGTCGCGCAGCTTGATCTCGGGGTTGAATACCGCCTGGGGATCGAGCAACTGCTTGGTGCGCACGAAGAGCTCGTAAATCGTGGGATATTTGCGTTTGACGTAAGCGCTGCGCAGCCGGCCGTCGCCGTGCTCGCCGGAGACCGTTCCGCCCAGGGCGTCCACCAGATCGTAAACGCCATCGGCGATGGGTTTGAGTAAGGCCAGGTCGTGGGGGTCCTTCAAGTCCAGCAGCGGCCGGGTGTGCATCAGCCCCTTGGCGATGTGGCCGTAGATGACGAAGGGCACCTTAAGGCGTTCGAAGAGCGCATAGATGCCCTCGAAGTAAGGCACCAGGCGCTCCACGGGCACGGCCGCATCCTCCACCAGGGCCAGGATCTTGCGGCGGCCCTTGAGCCGGTACAGGGTGGGCACCGCCGCCTTGCGCACGGCCCAGAAGCGCTCTTTCTCCGCGGCCGACACGGCCAAATGCGCCGCCCGGCACCCGCTGCCGTCGGCCAACCGCCGGCGCAGATCTTCGGCCGAACGGGCGCAGGCCTCGGCCGACGGACCGTCGAACTCGATGAGCAGCACGTTGTCGATGCCGTCGGGAATGGCCCGGCGCAGGGCGGCATCCGTATCGCAGGCCAGGCGCAGCAGCGATTTATCCATCACTTCGATGCCCGCGGGCTGCAAGGCCATGGCCTGCTGCACGGCCCGGGCCGCTTGCACGATGTCGTCGAAGTAAGCCACCACCAACGTGTCGGCCGCCGGTTTGGGGATCAGGCGCAGGCGCAGGCGGGTGGCCACCCCCAGCGTGCCTTCGGCGCCGCACAGCAGCCGGTGCAGCCGCAAACGGCCGTCGGCCAACAAACCGCGCAGGTTGTAGCCGGCCACATTGCAGGCGATGGGCGGATAGGCCCCTTCGATGGCCGCGGCGTGCTGTCGGTAAAGCCGGGCCAACTGGGCCAGGGGCCGGGGCAGGTCGTCGGGGTTGGCGGCCTGCAGCGCCGAAAGCATTTCCAGAGAACCGTCGGCGAAGACCACCTGGGCATCCAGCAGGTAGTCGGCCACGTTGCCGTACTTCACCGAATGGGCGCCGCTGGCATTGGTGGCGCACATGCCGCCGAAGGTGGCGTACTCGCCGCTGGACGGGTCGGGCGGAAACCAGTACCCGCTGCCCTTGAGGGCCGCTTCGAGTTCCCCCAGGCGGAACCCCGGCTCGCACTCGAACCAGCCCTGTTCCGGTTCCAGGCGCAGCAGCCGGTGCATGAACTTGGAGAAATCCAGCACGATGCCGTCGCCCACGGACGAGCCGCACAAGCCGCTGCCCGCGCCCCGGGGGTGGACGCTCAGCCCCTGGCGCACGGCAAAGCGCACCGTCTCCTGAACATCTTCGGCGCGGCGCGGGTAAACCACGGCCGCCGGCATCTTGCGGAAGATGCTGGCATCGGTGGACAATTGGTAGCGCCGCAGCGCATCGGTCCAGACTTCGCCGCGGATGCTGGCGGCCAATTCATCGAAAGGTGGGCTGATGGGTGGAAACGCTTTCATCTTTATCTTCGCACGAGCCTCAACGTATTGCCGATCACCGTCAGACTGCTCAGCAGCATGGCCCCGGCCGCCACCAGGGGGTTGAGCAGGCCGGCCATGGCAATGGGTAAGCTTATCATGTTGTAACCCAGGGCGCACCAAAGATTCTGACGCACCGTGCGTTCGACCCGCGCGGCCCAGGGGAAAAAGCGCTGCAATTGGGCCGGGTCGCCGGCCATGAGGGTCAGGGCCGCGGCGTGCTGGGCCAGGGCCGTTCCATTGTAGACCGCCACGCCCAGATCGGCCTGGGCCAGGGCCGGGGCATCGTTGATGCCGTCGCCCACCATGGCCACCCGCCGGCCCTCGGTTTGCAGGCGGCGCACCAGATCGGCCTTCGCCTGGGGCAGCAGATCGCCTTGGGCCTGGCGCACCCCGATGGCCGTTGCCACGTGCCGGGTGGCGGCCTGGGTGTCGCCCGAGACCAGGTGCACGGATTTGCCGGCGGCCTTCAGGGCCGCGACCAGCTCCCGCATGCCGTCGCGCAGGCTGTCGCCGAAGTAAAAGCGCGCCCATGGCCTTCCGTCCACGCCGAGAAGCACTTCCGACTGGGCCGAATTGTCTTCCGGAAGCATGCTCTCCGTGTCATCGTTGCCGGCGGCGAAACGCCGCGTACCGATACGCGCCACGCCTTCCGAGAAGCGACCCGCGATGCCCTCCGGGTGCGTCTGCCGCTGGGTCACCGGCTGGGGCGCCACGCCCTGGGCGCGGCCGTATTCGCCGATGGCCAGGGCCACGGTGTGATCGATGCCCTCCTCCAGGCCGCATGCCAGGGCCAGCGCCTCCTTGGGAGAGATGCCGGATGCCACCGCCATGCGCGTCACGCGCCAGCGGCCGTGGGTCACGGTGCCGGTCTTGTCCAGGATCAGCGTGTCGATCCGCCCGGCCTGTTCAAAGGCTTGAAAATCCCGAACCAGCAACCCTTGCCGTCCGGCACCGGCCACCCCGGCCACCCGGGCCAGAGGAATGGCGATGCCCAGGGCGCAGGGGCAGGCGATGACCAGGACCGTGACCGCCCGCACCAGGGCCTGGTCCGGGCCCAGGCCCCAGGCCCAGCCGAGCAGACCGGTGGCCAGGGCCAGCAGCGCGATCAGGGGTACGAACCAGCGCAGGATGCGGTCGGTGCGGCTCTCCCATTTGCCTTTTTGGGACAGGCAGGCCGTCACCACATCGATCATCCGGCCCAGCAGGGCCTCGCCCCCCACCCGCTCGGCGCGCGCCACGATGCGTCCTTCGATCAGGCGGCAGCCGCTCACCAGGCTGTCTCCGATGCCCAGCGCCACGGGCCGCGGCTCGCCGGTGACCGCCGAGGCGTCCACCCGGCCGCCGCCCGCCACCACCCGGCCGTCGGCCGGCACCACCTCATCGGGAACGACCAGGAAGTGATCGCCGGCCTGGAGTTGTTCCGCGGCCGCATAGCGCCCCTGGGAGGAAGCCTCGTTCCAGATGCGCACCTTGGTAGGCCGCAGGGCCAGGAACCCTTCCAGGTCCCGGCGCACTCGCTCCTTGGCGCCGGTCTCCAGCCATTTACCCAGGAGCAGCAACGTGACCAGCATGGTGGCCGTGTCGAAGTAAAGATGCAGGCTGCCCCGCCACCAGTTGACCAGACTGTAGAGATAGGCGCTGCCGGCGCCCAGGGCGATGAGCAGTTCCATGCCCGGCGCACCGTGACGCAGGCCCGACCAGGCCTTGCGCAGCAAGGGGCCGCCGCCGTAAACCATCACCGCCGTGGCCATGACCACGACAGGCCAGGAGATAAAGCCGACGCCTTCGCTGCCGAGGGTCGTAAAGAAGCCGGAGTAAAGTGCCCAGGAGAGCATCATGACATTGACCGACAGCAGGGCCGACACGATCAGACGCACGAACTCGCGGCGCCACGGCCCACGGCCCTCCCTGTCCGCCTCGGCGGCGATCCCGTATCCCAGCGCTTGCACCGCGCGCCGGATCTCTTGGGGCGTCGTCCGCACCGGATCGTAGTGGCCGCGCATGCGGTCGGTGGAAAAATCGCAGCCCACACCCGCCACGCCGGTCAAACGGCCCACGGCGGCGGCGATCACCCAGGCGCAGGCCGGACACCACATGCCGGAGATCTGCTCTTCGAACGGCAGCAAATGGGCCGCCCCGTCCGGGGCCGGCGCGGCGCGCGCCGGGCCATCGGCGGACAGCCCGGCCAGATCGTCTTCCGAAGCCGGCACCACGCCGGCAGCCACGCAGCGACGGTAGAGATCGCTCTGCTGGAAGCAGGCCGGATCGGGGCTTTCGGCCGCCTCCATGAGCATGGCGAAGACCATGCGGCAGCCGGCGCAGCAAAAGCGATAGGCGCGCTCGCCATAGGCAGCCGTGAAAGCATTGGACCGCACGGGCAGTCCGCACAGGTCACAGGCGCAAACAGTCTCGGGTGCGATAAGTTGAACTCCTTATCCTCGTACTCGTCAGAAATTAAGCGTCATCAACAGGGAGGAAGGCGTTGCCTCCGCTGGTACGATGTTCTCGTCGTCCGGCCGGCCGGACAGGTCTCCGCCGCACTGGGCCTCGATCATGGCCATCCCGCGCGCCATATGATCGATGAACGCCTGGGCCGGCATCATCTCGCCATAGGTCCGGGTGAACGAGTAGATGCAGATCTTTTTGGCCTGCATGCGCCGGGCGATATCGGCGGCCCCCCGCAGAAAGTGAAGGGCCCGTTTGGCCAGGCCCACCGTGCGCACCGGAAAGAAGTCCCACCAGGCCACGGCCGTGCAGAAGTAGGTGGTGGGCCGATAGGCCTGGAGCGAAATCGAGTCGTCATGGGTGACGGTGATGACCTTATACATTTTTTCGATCAAGGCATAGGGGCTCTCTTTGGGAAGTTCTTCGCGCAAATAACCGAGCTGAGATTGGAAATCGGCCACCGGCCGATGGACGACCGCCCAGGGGGCGTCCAGCGCACGTTCCGGATCGCCGAAGAGCCGCGGATCGCTTTTCAACACCGCGCTCAGTATGAGCACGCTGTTGAGCAGATAACTGGCCCGGATGCCCGTGGGCGAGACGATCATGCCCATGCCGAAAAGGTCGGCGGCCCGATCCAAACCGGCCATCACTTCCCGTTGGCGGGCCTCAAGGTCGCCCGCGCTCCCAAATACGCCCCGACGCAGGCCGCGCAGGGTGTACATGGCCTGGGCCAGATGCACCACCGCGTATTCGCAGTAGAAATCTTCGGATTGAAAGGCGCAGCTTTGCCGGATGAACTCGGCCTCCTGGTG
Organism: Deltaproteobacteria bacterium; assembly: GCA_021819735.1. Classification (GTDB taxonomy): domain Bacteria; phylum Desulfobacterota; class Desulfobacteria; order Desulfobacterales; family Desulfosarcinaceae; genus Desulfatitalea. The sequence continues at coordinate 28,551 of JAKAFO010000009.1, read as the reverse complement.
GGCCTGCTTGAACAAGCCTTCGGCCACCGTGAAAGCGCGCGCATCCAGGGCCAGGTTGCGGAAGAGCACCATGCGCAGCGTGCGGGCGTTCAAATGGGTGGGGTCCAGACTGAGCACGATGCGCAGGATTTCGAGCGCCTCCCAAAACCGTCGCCGGTAGTAGAGCGTTTTGGCGATTTCCAGACCCAGCAGCGAGTTGTGCGGGAAACGAAAGAAGGTTGCGATGGCATTGGTCCCGGCGTCGGCTTTGGCGGCGTCGCTGTTTTCCGACCAGGGGGTACCGGCCAGGGCGGTCATGGAACTCTCGTGGCCGCGCAGGATCTTGTCCGCCAGCAGATCGGGCACGAAGTCGAAGTAAAGGGTGCTCCACAACCCCACCACCCACCAGATGGTGAGCGTCTCGCCGTTGAACAGGGTGATCTCGGCGGGCTTGGGGCACAACAGCGCCCGGATGTCGTTGATCAGGACGCACTGGCGGACATAATCGGTCAGGCGGATGACCGGGTCTCCGGGCAGCCGGGCATTGAGCACGGGCAGCAGGTAGTTGTCCAGCACGGCGAAATCGCCGGCGGCAATACCGATGGAGAGAAAGCGGTTGGGCGTGAAGTATTTGCACAGGGCCCAGCGGATGCACAACTGGTGGGCCAACGAAACCGCGGCGATCAGACACTTGCGATAGAAAGCGGGGTTGCTGACCGGCTCCTCTTTGGGAAAGTCGACATAGAGCGTGGTGATGTCGTGGGCGCGCACCTTGCCCCAACGGCCGTAAGAGAAGCGCACGATGGATTCGTCGATGTAGTTCTTGAGCTCCTTTTTGAGCCAACCCACGATCTCGTGGTCGATGACGTCGCCCCGGCTGTAAAGGGCGAACCCGATGCGCACCCCCTCCTTGTGCTCGGTGCGGGCCTTGGTCCGCCGGCACAACCCCACCAGCATCTCGTAGTTGAGGTGCGGCCCCAGGTGGGCCCGGTCGTGGCCCAGCCAGAACGCCAGGGCGCGCAGCACGTTCTGCTTGTGGGCGGTATCGGCCACTTCCTTTTTCAAGCGGGTGATCATGGAGTTGCTCACCTTGGGCAGGGCGACGCGGTGTTCTCCAAGCAGGGCGTTGATGCGATCGGTCAGGACGCGCGCCGACAATGCATGCTCGATGAGTGCTTCCTTTTGATCCAGAAACTCCTCGAATCCCAGATGGTCGGGCGGCCGGCACGCCGCCGCGTCCCGGGCATGGGCGGCAACGAAGGCTTGCAGCGCCGCCGGGTCGGGTGTGCCGATAATGGCGTTACGGGCCGCGAAATCGACGAAGGATTGCAGTGCCGCCTGATTCTCGGTGTGGCCCGCGAACCGGGCGAAGCTTTCGACCGTGGGGAAAACCGCCATCAGGGCTGCGGCGGCGCGCTCCTGTTTCCGCATCTTTGCATCCTTAATGAATATGTGGGGCCTCTGGCGCCCCAGGATCAATGGGGAGAACCGGCTTCGATTTCAAAATGAAGCACGTTTATATTCTGGACCCGAAAACAGTGCAATGTTTTACTTTAAAACGATTATTTTTATGAAACAGCACCTTTAATTGACAAGTGTTTCAAGTTAAACGTACTGTTTTGACCATCACATCCCGAAACGGGCCGGCCGATCCAGGCGCAGGCCACCACACCCAAAACCAACCAAAGGGAGCCGCACATGGACCATTACAAACTCTTCATCAATGGCGAATTCGTGGAGGCGGCCAACGGCGCCACCTTCGAGTCCATCGACCCGGGCACGGGCATGCCCATTGCCACGGTGGCCAAGGCCGGCAAGGCCGATGCCGAAGCAGCCATTGCCGCGGCCCGGCAGGCCTTCGACAGCGGCGTGTGGAGCAACCTGACGCCCAGGGAGCGCATGGCCAAGCTCAACTTGTTCGCCGACCAGGTCACCCAGCAGACCCTGCGCCTGGCCATCACCGAAGCCATGGATTCGGGCCAGATCATCGGCCTGAGCAAATACTGGGGCATGCTCGGCGCCCAATTGCTGCGCAACTACGGCCACTATGCCGCCACCCAGTTCCCCTGGGAAGAAGAGATCCCCTATGCCGGCAATGTCTTCGCACCCGGCCGCGACTACATCCGCCGGGAACCCATCGGTGTCTGTGTGGGTATCATCCCCTGGAACTTCCCCATAAGCATGGCCTTCTGGAAGATCGGCCAGGCCATTGCCATGGGCAACACCATCGTGCTCAAACCGGCCACGGCAACGCCATTGGGCGCCCTGATCATCGCCGAAGCGGCCAAGGCCGCCGGCATTCCCAGGGGCGTGATCAATGTAATCGCCGGTCCGGGCGGCGAGCTGGGCAACACCCTGTGCACCCATCCGGCCGTGGACAAGATCGCCTTTACCGGCAGCACTGAGGTGGGCCGCCAGATCATGAAGCTGGCCGCCGACACGGTCAAGAAAGTCACCCTGGAATTGGGCGGCAAGTCGGCCAACATCATTTGCGAGGATGCCGACATCGATCTGGCCGTGGAGGGCGCCCTGTTCGGCACCTTCTTCCACCAGGGCCAGGTGTGCGAATCGGGCACCCGCGTGCTGGTCGCTTCCAAAATCTACAACGAATTTATCGACAAAATGAAGCGGCGCGCGGAAAGCCTGCGGGTCGGGTATCAGTTGGACCCCGCTTCCCAGCAGGGCCCCCTGGTGAGCGCGGCCCAACTGGCGACCGTCGAACGCTATGTTCGTCTGGGCAAGGAAGAGGGCGCACAAATCGTCACCGGCGGCCAACGGGCTCAGGTGGCCGGTCTGGACGGCGGCTTTTACTACCAGCCCACCATCTTCGCCAATGCCAGGAACAGCATGCGCATTGCCCAGGAGGAGATCTTCGGGCCGGTGGTGTGCGTGCTCAAATACGACAGCGAACAAGAGGCCGTGGCCATCGCCAATGACTCCATTTATGGTCTGGCCGGCGGCGTCTTCTCGCGCAGCAACGCCCGCGCCGAGCGCATCGCCCGGCAGATCAAGACCGGCACCATGTGGATCAACAACTACCACGCCTTCGGCGATTTCTGCCCCTTCGGCGGCTACAAGCAATCGGGCGTGGGCCGCGAGCTGGGGCATGCCGGCCTGGCCGAGTACACCCAGATCAAACGCGTGCATGTGACCGCCGGCGCAGATCACAAGAGCAATTTCACCATGAAACTGTTCTCCGACGATCCCAAGATTCCCTTCGTGCAGTACATCACGCCCACCCTGGTGCTGGCGGGCCACGGCGCCCTGGCCGCCGTTTACCGGGAGGTGGTCCGATTGAAGGCCCGGCGTGCCATGATCGTCACCGATGCCGGTGTGCGCAAGGCGGGCCTGACCCAAATGGTGCAAGAAGCCCTGGGCGATTTCTGCGTGGGCGTATTCGACAATGTGGCCCAGGACACCGACCTGGGCACCGTGGATACCGCCACCCAGATGGCCCGCGGCCTGGGCGTGGACTGCATCGTCAGCGTCGGCGGCGGCAGCGTCATCGACACGGCCAAGGCGGTCTGCGTGACGTTGAAAAACGGCGGTCAGGCCGACGACCACCTGGCCATCATGCGCCTGAGCGAGCCGCAGACCCCGCACATCTGCATCCCCACCACCTCGGGCACCGGCAGCGAAGTGACCAGCGTCTCCGTGATCAAGAGCCAGACCGCCGGCCGCAAAGCCTATATCGTGGATCACTTCATCGTGCCCAACACGGCCATCCTGGACCCCCGCATGACCATGTCTCTGCCCAAGGGACTGACCGCCACGACGGCCATGGATGCCATGACCCATGCCATGGAGGCGCTCACCAGCACCATGTCCAACGCCATCTGCGAAGGCCATGCCCTGCAAGCCATCCGCTTGATCGCCGAAAACCTGCCCAAGGCCATCGCCGACGGCAAGGACGAGCAGGCGCGCCTGAACCTGCAACTGGCCGCCACGGCCGCCGGCTGGGCTTTCAACATCGCCCAGGTGGGCCTGGCCCACTCCATGGCCCACACCCTGGGCATGCTGGCCAACGTGCCCCACGGTGCGGCCTGCGGCCTGGTCTTGCCCTCGGTGATGCGTTTTAACGTGGATTACGCCGCCGACAAGCTGGCCCTGGCGGCCCAGGCCCTGGGAGTCAACACTTCCGGCATGAGCAAGAAAGACGCGGCCCTGGCCGCGGCCGACGCAGTGGAAAAGCTGATGAAGGCCGTGGGTCACCCCCTGCGGCTGCGCGAGGTGGGGGTCACCGAAGAGCACCTGGCCCTGGCCGCCTTCCATGCCATCGCCGACACCGCTACACTTTTCAATGCCCGGCCGGTAGCCGATCCCATGCTCGTCGATGCCCTGTACCGGCAAATTCTTTAAGCGGCACCTCCCGGCCTTCTCCTCTCCCTCCTACCCTCCCGTTCGGACGGGAGGGGGAGGGCCGGGGGGGTTTTTAAGGGCAGCGTGAGCCGGACATGGGTTCCCTGCCCCACCCGGCTGTCTAAAGTGATGTCTCCGCCGTGTTCTTCCACAATCTTTTTGACAATGGCCAATCCCAAACCGGTTCCCCGCGCACGGGTCGTGAATAGCGGTTCAAAGGCGTGCGCCATGGTATTTTGATCCATGCCGATGCCGTTATCGCGTACCCCAATAACCAGGCCGTCGTCTTCCAGGCGGGCTTCGATATCGACGCCTGGCCCAAAGGAGATCCCACGCTTTTCGCTCTCTTCTGCCCGGGCACGGACCGCCTGGGCCGCATTATTGATCAAGTTGATGATCACGCGTTGCATTTTTTCCCGATCATAGGAGACCTTGGGCAGATCCGCAGCAATCCGCAGATTAAGATTAAACTCTTTATGCTTCCGCTGGGCTTCGACGACCTCCGCCAGCCAAAGGGCAACATCCTGATAAATCGGTACGACGGGCCGCCCTTCCGTATACTCTAAAAGATCGGCCACAATAGCATCGCAGAGCGATACCTGCTCATCGATCCGGTTAAAGTGTTTTATGATTTTATCATCGCTGCATTTGATCTTGCGATGGAGAAAAAAGTTGGAGGAGCGGATGACGCTCATGGGATTGCGCAATTCATGACTGACCGTGGCGGTGATTTGCCCCAGCACCGCCATCTTCTCCTTCTTGACCAACTCTCTCTGGGTCGCCTTGAGTTCGTCGGTGCGCTCGGCCACCATCTGCTCCAGACTTTTGCGATAACGGGCAAGTTCGTTTTCGATCTGTTTGCGCTCCGTCACGTCACGGACGATGCTCAACAGCACCCGGCGCTTCCCGTGCATCAACTGTTGGCTGCTGACCTCCACGATGGCCTTGGACCTGTCTTTGCGGATATGTTGGGATTCGAAAAACAGACCCTTGCTTTGCGCGGGATCTTCCGAAAACAGCGGCATGGCATTCCGGGCTTCGGGGGGATGGATGGCGTTGAGCGTCATTCCAAGAAATTCGGACTTGTCATACCCCAGGTGGCGGCAGGCGGCGTGGTTGACGTCCAGGAAACGCCCCGTTTGCATGTCGTTTAAGAAGATGGGGTCGGCGGCGGTTTCGAAGATGGTGCGAAAACGGGCCTCGCTCTCTTCCAAGGCTCTTTGGGCCGCCTTCAGTTCGCTGATCTCCACCGTCATGGAGATGATGCAGTCCTGATCCTGAAAATGGATGAATCGCATGGAGATGAGGGCTTCGATGATGCGGCCGTTCTTGAGTCGAAAGGGGACCTCCGTGCTATCGACATGTCCATCTCTGTCCAGCATCGATAGCAATCGGTCGCGATCGGAAGGGTCCACATAAAGCTGGAGATCGAACGGGGTGCGCCCCAGGGCCTCGTCCGCGGTATAGCCGGTTCGCAGCGTAAAGGCCTTGTTGACTTGCAGATAAACGCCGTCGGAACGTCTGGTGATGGCGATATTGTAAGGCGCCAAATCCAGGATGGTGCGATAATTCTCTTCCCGCTCCGCCAGCGCTCTTTGGGTGGCTTTGAGATTATCGATGCGGGTCGAGATATACAGCAGGCAGTCTTCGCCCTTATAGCGCAGGGGCCGGGCGGAAACGAGGCTTTCCAGTGTTTTTCCGTACTTGTCCTGAAAACGGATCTCCAGGTCGTCCACATATCCCTGTTCGGCAAACAGTTCCAGAAACCGTCTGCGGTCTTCTAAATTGGTGTAGAATTTCAACTCCGGCGGTGTATGGCCGAGGATCTCCTCGCGGCGATAGTGAACGCGGCGACAGAACGAATCGTTGACTTCCTGGTAGATGCTGTCCCTGAGGCGCGTGATGGCGATGGATACGGGAGCGCCTTCGATGATGGTGCGATAATTCTCCACACTTTGGCGCAAGGCTTCTTGGGCGGCGTTCACCTCCTCGATATTCTGAGATATATACAGCATGCAAAGCTCCCCGCAAAAATGAACGGGCCTGACCGAGATGAGGCCGTGAGCCAGTCCGAAATCCTTGCGACGGAAGGTGACTTCAAGACCGTCCAGCTTGGCTTGACTGTCAACGATGGCGCGCATGCGTTGCCAATCGGCCGGATCATGAAAGAGATTCAATTCCTGGGAGGTTTTACCTCTGACATCTTCCGCGCCGTAGCCGGTAAAATGACAAAAGGCCTTGTTAACTGCCAGATAACGCTGGTCCGACATGCGATTGACGGCGATGGCATAGGGCGCCGCATCGAAGAGGGCGCGATCGTCATCGTGCATCCGGCCCGAATCGTCCGGCACCCTGGCCGGCGGTAGTGCTTGGTCAAGTGCCGTCAGCGGCTGTCCGACCTTCAGCAGGCAAAACCCCTTTCGATTGTCGGCCGGCAATTTCGAGACGGCGCTGAGTTCCCGATAATAGGTGCCGTCTTTTTTTCTATGCCGCGTTACGTTGCGCCAGACAGGCCGGTGTTCAAGATGCTGGAGAATACCGGCCAGAGATTCGCAAGGAATTTCCCAAAAATCCGTTAAGGGGTGGCCGACCATTTCACCGAACGCAAATCCCGTTGCCTCAAGGCCCTGCCGATTCGCGTATTCGATGATGCCGTCGGCACCGGCCAGGACGACGGTGCCGGGAATGGATTCCAGATCGATTTTTCGCCTGGCGCGTTTCATAGGCGGGTTCATTCGAACGCCCTTCCCTTCTTACCTTGCGACAGAGGTTATAAGATCATCAGATAACAGTATTTTAAGATCATTTTGAGTATAGATTCAATCCTTAAAGATAGCCAGGCGAAAGGCGCTCATGGTCAAGGGACGCAGCGGCGCTGCCGTTTTTTGCACCCATAGTCAAAACAGGGGCACTTATTAGTAAAACCGCCAGTCAAATTTAGGGCGCCCCTAATTGCCAGCCGTGCGGCGCTCCATTAGTGTGGGATTACACAATGTAACGACGGGCAAAGAGGGGAATTGGCAAGAGGTCCGATGGGGCCGGCTATGGCCGGTTCCATCGGAACCGCTTGGCCGGCGAAAGGCACCCCCGCGACAGGTTCATGGATTCGGCGGTCATCTAAAATAGCGGTCGAATTAATATAACGGAAACGATTCGGCGACCGTTTTTACTCATCGGGTCAGCCCACCCGCTCCACTTCCAGAACGTTCTTGATCTTCTTGAGGGCGGCCACAAGCTGGCCGAGCTGATCGGTGTTGGCGACTTCCAGGGTGAAATAGCAGGAGACCATCTTGTCGTTGTCGGTCTGGGTGTTGGCGGAAAGGATGTTGGCGCTGCCTTTGCTCATGCTGGAGGCCAGGTCGGCCAGCAGCCCCACGCGGTCCATGGCGCGCACCTTGATCTTGACCGGGAAGGATTCGCGCGTGGCGGCGTCCCACACCACCTCGATGAGCCGCTCGGGGTTGGTTTTAACGGCATTGACGCAGCCGGCACGGTGCACGGTCACGCCGAAACCCCGGGTGATGTAACCGACGATCTTGTCGCCCGGCACCGGCTGGCAGCACTTGCCGAAGCGTACCAGAATGTCGTCGGCGCCCTTGACCACCACGCCGCTGCCGCTCTTTTTCTTGCGCACCCGCCCCATGATCCGGTTGAGCAGCGATTGCTGATCTTCCTGATCGTCGGTCTTGGGCATCAATTTGCGCACCAGTTGCAGCGGTGTGATCTTGCCATAGCCGATGGCGATGATCAGGTCGTCCAGCGACTTGAGCCCGAAGCTTTCCACCGCCTTGTCCATTTCGGGGGTCTTGAGGAATGTGTTGAAGTTGAGGCGCACCTTGCGGAAGGCCTTTTCGCACATTTCGCGGCCCAGGGTCAGGCTGCGCTCTTTCTCCTGGGTCTTGATCCACTGGCGGATCTTGGAGCGCGCCTTGACGGTCTTGGCGAAGCTGAGCCAATCCTTGCTGGGCTGGTGGCCCTTCTGGGTGACGATGGCCACGCTCTCGCCGGTCTGCAATTGGTACTTGAGCGGCACCATGCGGCCGTTGACCTTGGCCCCCACGCATTGATCGCCCACCTCCGAGTGGATGGCGTAGGCAAAATCCACGGGCGTGGCCCCCTTGGGCAACGACTTGATCTGGCCCTTGGGGGTGAAGACGTAGATGTCGTCGGGGAACAGGTCGATGCGCACGTTTTCGAGAAACTCGTTGGGATCTTTGATCGAAGCCTGGTTCTCCACGATGTTCTGCACCCAGGCAAAGGTTTCGGCGGTCTTGGGATCGGCGGTCTTGCCCTCCTTGTAGCTCCAGTGGGCCGCGATGCCCGATTTGGCCACCTGATCCATCTCCCGGGTGCGGATCTGGACCTCCATGCGTTCGCCGAACGGCCCGATCACGGTGGTGTGCAGCGACTGGTACATGTTGGGCTTGGGCATGCCGATGTAGTCTTTGAACTTCTTGGCGATGGGCCGCCAGAGAGAGTGCACCAGACCCAGGGCCTCGTAGCACTGGGGGATGGTGTCCAGGATGATGCGAAAGGCGATGATGTCGTAGATTTCGTCAAAATCCAGGTTCTGGGTGGTCATCTTCTGGTGGATGCTGTAGTAATTCTTGTAGCGGCCCAATACTTCGCACGGCAGGTCGCTCTCGGCCATTTTCCGCTGGATCAGGGATTTTACCGTTTGGATGTACTTTTCGCGCTCCTCCTTGCCCTTATCCACCTGGCTTTCGATAAACGTATACTCGGCCGGCAGGGTGTACTTGAACGAGATATTCTCCAGCTCGTTCTTGATCCAGTAGATCCCCAGGCGGGCGGCGATGGGGGCGTAGATGTCCAGCGTCTCCTGGGCGATCTTGCGCTGCTTGGCCTCGCTGGAGTGGTATTGCAGGGTACGCATGTTGTGCATGCGGTCGGCCAGCTTGATCAACACCACCCGGATGTCGTCGGCCATGGCCAGCAGCATCTTGCGGATGCTTTCGGCCTCGCGCGCCTCGGCGCTGGAAAAGGGCAAGGTGCTCAACTTGGTGACGCCCGAGACGATGTGGCGCACCTCGGCGCCGAACATGGCGCCGATCTCTTCGGCCGTGGCGTGGGTGTCTTCGATGACATCGTGCAGCAGGCCGGCGGCCACGCTGACCATGTCCAGCTTCATGTCGGCCAGGATGCTGGCCACCTCCAGGGGATGAGAAAGGTACGGCTCGCCCGAGAGGCGCACCTGGCCGTCGTGGACTTTGGCGGAAAAGATGTAGGCCCGGTCGATGAGATCCAGATCGGCATCGGGGTTGTAGTCGGTGATCTTATCGATGATGTCGTTGATTCGAATCATAGGTTGCCATTATCGATTCGTTGAATCGCCGACCCTTGATATAGGTGCAGGCACGCGATCGGTTGCTGAATTCAACTGGCGCCATTATAGCGCGTATCCGGCTCAATTGTCACTTCCCCTAATAAGCTTTCGCGAACACCACCCGCCGCCGGCTCTCCTTGCCGCAGCAAATACAGCGCCCCGCCTCCTCGGGCGCATCGAAGGGGATGCAGCGGACCGTCACCGTCAGATCCTCCTTGATCTTGCCTTCGCACTCGGCCGCGCCGCACCAGTGGGCCATGGCGAAGCCGCCGTGGATCTCGGGCTTCTCGGCGTTCTGGGGGGTAAAATAGGCATAAAATTCGCCGCGGTCATCGATGGCTCGGGTGTTGGCCTCCCGGAAGGCCCGGGCGCGGGCCAGCAAATTGGCCTGGATCTCGTCGAGCAGGCCGCCCGCCTGGGCGACGAACTGGGCGCGGCCCATTGCGCTCTTCTCCTTGTGAGCCTTGTCGCGGCGGCCGACGAAGACCGCATCGTTGGCAATGTCGCGCGGGCCGATCTCCAGGCGCAGGGGCACCCCTTTCTTGATCCACTCCCAGCCCCGGGCACCGCCGATGTCGCGGCGGTCGACTTCCACCCGCAGGGGCCGGCCATGGTAGAGGGTCTGGCCCAACTCGGCCGCCAGCCGGTCGGTGTATTCCATGACCTTGGGGCGATCCTCTTCCTTGTGGGCGATGGGCAGCAGCACGATCTGGGCCGGCGCCACCCGGGGCGGCAGCACCAGGCCGTCGTCGTCGGCGTGGGTCATGATCACCCCGCCGATCAGGCGCGTGGAGGCGCCCCAGGAGGTGGTCCAGGCCAACTCTTCTTTCTCTTCCGCATTCTGGAAGCGGATGCCCGAGGCCTTGGCGAAATTCTGCCCGAGGAAATGGGAGGTGCCGGCCTGCAAGGCCTTGCGGTCCTGCATCATGGCCTCGATGCACTGGGTGTCCACGGCGCCGGGAAAGCGCTCGGCCGGCGATTTACTGCCCCGCAGCACCGGCATGGCCAGCAACTCTTCGGCCAGGCGGGCGTAGACCTTCAGCATCATGCTGGTGCGTTCTTGGGCCTCTGCGGCCGTGGCGTGCGCCGTGTGGCCCTCCTGCCAGAGAAACTCGCTGGTGCGCAGGAAAATGCGCGTGCGCATCTCCCAGCGCACCACGTTGGCCCATTGATTGATGAGCAGCGGCAGGTCGCGGTAGCTCGTGACCCACTTGGCGAAGGCATCGCCGATGATCGTCTCGGAGGTGGGCCTTACCACCAAAGGTTCGGTGAGCGGCCCGCCGGGCACCAGCCCGCCGTTGGGGCCCTTTTCCAGGCGGTGGTGGGTCACCACGGCGCACTCCTTGGCGAAACCCTCCACGTGCTCGGCCTCCTTTTCCAGGAAGCGCAGGGGAATGAAGAGGGGGAAGTAAGCGTTCTTCACGCCCGAGGCCTTGAACATATCGTCCAACTCGTGCTGGATGTTCTCCCACAAGGCATAGCCCCAGGGCTTGATCACCATGCAGCCGCGCACCGGCGAGTTTTCGGCCATATCGGCAGCTTTGACCACCTGCTGGTACCATTCGGGGTAATCTTCTTCGCGAGTCGGGGTAATCGCGGTTTTAACTTTTTGGGCCATTACAAAAGTCCTTTTTATTTTTTATGCTCTTTTTCCCATCGATCCACTTCCAGCAAAAGTACTTCCACCAACTTCTCCTGGGGTACCTTTTTGACGACCTTGCCTTTTTTAAAGAGGATGCCCTGGCCCTGGCCGCCGGCCACGCCGATATCGGCCTCGCGCGCCTCGCCCGGGCCGTTGACCACGCACCCCATGATGGCCAGCTTGACCGGTACATCGCGGGTGAGCAGGGCCTTTTCCACCCGATCGACCACCTCCATCAGGTTGATGTTGCAGCGGCCGCAGGTGGGGCAGGAGATGATCTCCGGCCCATGGCGGCGGATGTTCAGGGCCTTGAGGATCTCGAAGCCCACGCGCACCTCTTCCACCGGGTCGCGGGTCAGTGACACGCGCAAGGTGTCGCCGATGCCTTCGGCCAGCAGCATGCCGATGCCCAGGGCCGACTTGACCGTGCCGGCATAGAGCGAACCGGCCTCGGTGACGCCCACGTGCAGCGGGTAATCCACCCGCTCGGCCAGCAGGCGGTAGGCCTCCACGGTACGCAGGACGTCCGAAGCCTTCAACGATATCTTGATCTCTTGAAAACCCGCCTTTTCCAGTAAGGCCACATGCCCCAGGGCGCTCTCCACCATGGCCGCGGCCGTGCCGCCGCCGTAGCGCTGCAACAACTCCTTTTCCAACGAGCCGCTGTTGACGCCGATGCGAATGGGCAGGCCCAGGTCCCGGGCGCAATCCACCACGGCCTGCACCTTCTTGCGGCCGCCGATGTTGCCCGGATTGATGCGCAGCCCGTCAGCGCCGCCCTTGGCTGCGGCCAGGGCCAGGCGATAATCGAAGTGGATGTCGGCGATCAGGGGAATCCGGATGCCGGCCTTGATGGCCGCCACGGCCTCGGCCGCAGCCTCATCGGGCACGGCCACGCGCACGATCTCGCACCCGGCCGCTTCCAGGCGCCCGATCTGGGCCACCGTGGCAGCCACATCCTGGGTAGGCGTATTGGTCATGGACTGGACCGTGATGGGCGCCCCGCCCCCCACGGCCACCGGTCCCACATGAATTAAGCGCGTCGGTCTACGTTTGATTTCAATGGCCATAACCGGTGCATATACTGGATTCCGATTGCAAATACAACGGGCGTACAAGGCGACAAGGCTTGAAAAAGATCGAGCCGATTCCCTGCGCATCGTCCGAATACTTTCCTTGCATTCCACCCCCAGATTTATTAATGAGGACCGACTCGATATCTCGCACCGGTCGCCATTGGAAACCTTCATTCCATCTCACACTGATGTCACCGAGTTCGTTTTCCGCGCTTCAGGCTTCGAAAAATACGTTAATCGGCAAAATGAAACGGAGGGACCTATGGCAACGGGTTTACCCCGGTTTTTACCGCGCTTAATCATTAAGGGCGCAAAAGGCAGGGAAATTTCGGCGGTTCAGCAAGCGCTGATCGCCAATGGTTACAAGATCAAAGCGGACGGCGTGTTCGGCGGGGGAACCCAGGTGGCCCTCCGCTGTTTCCAGAAGCATAAAGGACTGTTTCCGAGCGGCGTCATCGACCAGGCGACCATCGATTGCCTTTACGCCGAACCCGAATCCCATAGAAGCGCAGCGCTCCGGCTTAAAACAGGGCAACTGTCGGATGTCTGGCCGCAAGCCGCATCGGCCATGGGCCTGGCGCCGGTATTTTGGGGCAGATCGTATCCGCCGCGCGCGCTCAACGTCTCCCTAAACGGCTTGGATTTTATCTTTCTCCTGGAGGCTGGTACAGGGACCGGCAAAAGCGAGCGGGTACACTTCCCCGGAGGCGACAGCGGCGTGACGTTGGGCCCGGGCTATGACATGCGGGAACGTAAAGCGGCCGATGTCGAGCGGGACCTAACGGTCATCGGCGTCGATCCGGCCATTGCCAAGACACTGAGCAATGGTGTCAAATTGCATGGTGAGTTACAGGTAAAGCCATTCGTAAATGCCCACAAACATGATCTGACGCTATCAACGGCCCAGCAAAAGCAATTGCTGAAAATCGTGATGCCTAAATACGAAGATATCGTCAAGGGCCTGATCACCATCGATCTGTTTCAATTCGAGTATGACGCCCTGGTATCGATCGCCTACAATCCCGGCGGCAGCCTTGTTCTTTCTGCCCAACATATCAACAGCGGCGAGCCGGAGAAAGCCATGAAGATCATCGCGTCTCGCATCCATTCCGGCGGGAAAGCCCTGCCGGGCCTGCTCAGCCGCCGCAAGAAAGAAGTCGCGCTCTACACCCAGGGTGTCTATTGCTGATGAACTGATAACTGGAACAGGAGGCGTCATGAACGCAAAGATCTCCAGGTGGTCGCTGACCCGGATTGTTTTATGGCCGGCGCTCGTCCTGGCGCTGTTGTCAGCGCCGGCCTTGTATGCGGAGGCTGCTCCGGCCGGCCAGCCTTTGCCGCAAAGACTTCTGGGCATCTGGCGGATAACCGGGGTTTTGTCGGATGCCGGCTCGTGGTATCAACACAAATTCCAACCCGACGACCCCAGGCTGATGGGGGGTATTTTTTTTATTTCCCCCCAAAGAATGATCGCCAAGGCCGATGGTGAAATGCCGTCGTGCAAAAACCCTACGCTTACCGTGCAAAGCATCACCGCGGGCCAACTGCTCAAGGATACCATGGACGAACACCCGGAACCGCCCGCACACCCGACGACGCGCGATTTCGGCCTGCCCTTTGATCAAAACGAACAACTCAGCGTCATGTGGGTCAAGGATTTCGGATGTTGGGACGAACTCGATTTTAATGGCACCTGGATGTTCGAAATGGCGGACGGCCGGATAGCCATGCTATGGCGTAATTCCGCTATCATTCTTTTGAGCCGCGCGCCCGCCGACATCCCCCCGCCCGCCTCCTTTGATTGCACCAAAGCGCATACGCCCGTGGAAAAGACCATTTGCGGCTCGGTGGAGCTATCGCTTCTAGACAGCAACGTGGCGGCCTGGTATCAAAGCACTTCAGGTTCTTTATCGTCAAGGGCGTGGGGGGAACAGGACAAGAGATATCTCGATGCGACAAGGCAATATATGAACGAACAGAAGGCATGGCTCAAGCAGCGCGATGCTTGCGGAAGCGATCCTGAATGCCTGAAAATATCGATGGATTCCCGCATAGCCGCCATGAGCGCCTATGTCTTCCCGCAATATAGCCATGAACCAGGGGTGGATGACCCGGCGCCGGCCCCGGAAGTGGACGCCGCGCCGACCGGCAAGACTTTGCCTGAAACGCTGCCGGGCATCTGGCAGGTAACCGGCGTCCTGACAGATGCCGGATCGCACTGGGTTTGCGACTATGTCAACAACGACCCCCGGCTGATGGGGGGCGTCGTGCTCATCTCACCCCAAAGGATATGGGCCAAGGCCGGCGGGGAAACGGTAACGTGCCTCAACCCGACGATCACCGCGCAGAACATTGCGGCGGGCCGGCTGATCAAGGAAACCATGCACAGCCGCTCGTACACACTGACCATGGATGGCCGTGGCGTGAAACCGCCCGAATACCCGACGCCCGGCGACTTCGGCTTTCCGTTCGAGCCGAATACCCAGCTCACCGTGATGTGGATCAAGGATTTCGACGGGTATTGGCAGGCCCTCAGCGCCAAAGGCACCTGGGTGCTGGCCATGGCGGACGGGCGGCTGGCCATGCGCTGGCGTTACGCCGCCATTCTGCTGTTAAGCCGCATGCCCGCGACCACCAAGCCGGCGGACACCCGGCAAATGATCGCCTCCTTTGATTGCGCCAAGGCGCAAACCCCCGCTAGCAAGACCATCTGCGGCTCGCTGGAGCTGTCGTTTCTCGACAGCTATGTATCCGAATGGTATGAGGGCTGCCTCGCCATTTTACCCGAAAAGGCAAGAGCGCTTCATATCGAGACCTTTCTTGACGATATGAAGCTATTAAAAAAGGAACAAAAAGCCTGGCTCGAACAACGCGAGACTTGCGGCACTGACCAGGCGTGCCTGAAAAAGTCGCTGAACACGCGCGCCGATGCCTTGGCAAGCAAATATGCTAAGCTGTCGCCTGTGCTGTCGTACAAAGAATAGCATATTCAACAAACGGATGCGTCCATCGGCGATGCATTGTGCGAGGCAGCCACTACCTCGGGCACGGCCACGCGCACGCTCTCGTACCCGGCCACCGCAAGGCGCCCGATCTGGTCCACCGTGGCGGCCACATCCTGGGTCGGCGTGTTGGTCATGGATGGGCCGTGATGGGCGCCCCCAAATACAACGGGAGGGCTTGTCTGGCGTCTGGCGATAGCAGGGCGACCGCCGGTCGCCCCTAAGGGTTGGAAACATCGGGCAAAACCCGAACGGAATGTTTTGCGGCGGCTTCGGCCAGGCCCTTATCGAGGGTCATCAGCAAGCCGTTGTTGCGGCGAGCGAGAATGAGATAAAACATGTCATAGATCGGCTTACCGATCTGGCATCCCAAAGCAAAGGCCTCTTTGTACAGCGTCTTGTCGTCGCTATACTCATCGGGCAGATTCAATGCGACGCTGACGGCCTTTTCGCACTGCTCCATGGAGAGATTGCCGAACCTGAAGTACTTCCAGAAGACATTGGTGACTTCGGCAACAAACAGGGTCGGCGCCAGAATCCATTCCGCCTCCTCTATGGTACGAAACAGCCGCTGACCGTTGGCTCTTTGAAGGACGATCTCCACCGCCGCGCTGGCATCGAGGACAAGGATCATCGTTCTCTGTCCTGTCGCACGAGATCCACCGGAGATATCAAATCATCGCTTTGGGTCACGATCGGGCGATCCATAAGCCCCTTCAGCAAATCGGCCCGACGCTTTTTGGGATTTTCAACCAGCCCCAACCCCTTGGCCAGCGTTACAATCGCCTGCTGGGCCAAGCTGCGGTGCTCCTTTGCGGCTTCTTCCTGGAGCTTGCGGTAGACCTGATCGGGCAATTCTCTGACTTGAAGAGCGGGCATTTGCATCCTCCCTGGGCAACAATCCATGCTGTAAGCATTAATGCAAAATTCATCGAACTGCAAGCGTTTCGCCTGAACAATGATGCAAAATGGGGCTGAGGCTGTTCGCCAATATGAGAAAGGGCGATCACAAGGATCGCCCCTACGATATAACGAACAGGGCGGTGGCCCTACATCCGGCAGAGGCGTCCATCGGCGATGCATTGCACATGGTGCTCTTCGATCGGTTGGGCGTGCCCAAATAAAAAAGGAATAATCTGCGCAAAGGCCACGGCGCTTAGGAGGTAAGACTTTTTCGGACTGAAATCCGAAATGGTCTTGACTATTTCGGAGTGAGGGCTAAAATAGTCGCCATGCATCGATACCTTGAAGAACAGATTCGGGCGGACCTTGGCAGAAAAATCGTATTGCTCTCAGGCCCCAGACAGGCCGGTAAAACCACCCTGGCCAAGATGCTTTCGCAAAATTGCGATTACTTCAACTATGATAATGCCGAGCATCGCGTGGGCCTTCTGGAAAAATCGTGGGACCGCTCGCGGGATTTGGTTGTTTTCGATGAACTGCACAAGCTCAAGAACTGGAAGTCATGGCTCAAGGGGGTTTACGATACGGAAAGCATCCCCCCGGCCATCATTGTCACCGGCAGCGCCAAATTGGATGCCTATCGCAAAGCCGGCGATTCCTTGGCTGGGCGATTTTTTCAGTTTCGGCTCCATCCGCTCGATCTTAAGGAGATCCGGAACACATTAAAGCCGGACGACCTCGACGCCGAACTAGATAAGCTGCTGCTTGTGGGTGGATTTCCCGAACCCTTCTTAAATGGCGATACCATTTACTATAACCGTTGGAAGCGTTCGCATTTGGACGTTATCTTGAAGCAGGACATGATCGATCTCGAAAAGATTCAGCAAATTACTTCCATCGAAACATTGATTCAGCTATTAAAAAGGAGCGTGGGAAGCCCGGTATCCTACAATTCGCTCGCGCAAGACTTGCAGTGCTCGGACAAAACCATAAAACACTGGCTTGGCGTGTTGGAAAATATGTATGTCGTTTTCAAGGTTGCCCCTTTTCATAAAAATATCGCCAGGTCCATCTTGAAAGCGCCCAAGTATTATTTTTATGACACGGGACAAGTCGTCGGGGACGAAGGCGCGAAACTCGAAAATCTCGTAGCCTGTTCGCTTTTAAAAGAGATGCATTTCAGGGAAGACTGCCTGGGTGAGCGCTGGAGCCTCCACTATTTGAAGAACAAAGACGGTCGCGAGATCGATTTTTTGGCGGTTCGCGATGAACTAGCGGTTCTCATGGTCGAAGTAAAATGGGGCGACGATAGTTTGAACAAAAATTTCGCGCTGTTCGAAAAGTATTTCAAAACGGCGAAAAAAATCCAACTGGTCAGGGAATTGAAAAGAGAGAAAACCTATCCTGACGGCGCTGAAATCCGCATCGCCCACAAATGGCTGGCCCAGATCACGCTGGGATGAACAAGCCCTTGAGACGCGAACGTTGTCGATCCGGGCACCGGATTGGCTTACATCCGGCAAAACGGATTGTACTTCTTCTCCTTGCCGATGGTGGTGGCTTCCATGTGGCCGGTGTAGACGGCGGTGTCGTCGGGCAGGGTGAAGAGCTTGGTGTGGATGCTGCGGATCAGGGTGTCGAAGTCGCCGCCGGGAAAGTCGGTGCGGCCGATGGACCCGGCAAAGAGCGTGTCGCCCACGAAGACCGCTTTGTCGGCATGCAGGGAGATGCCGCCCGGGGTGTGGCCGGGGGTATGCAGCACCTTGAACTGGATCTGGCCCACAGTCACCGTGTCGCCGTCCTGGAGCAGGCGATCGGGGTCGGGCGAATCTTCCGAACGCATGCCCCACATGGCCGCGCCCCGGGCCAGTTGGGCCAGCATGGGAGCGTCCAGGGGATGGATCATCAGGTCGGCACCCGAGGCTTTTTTGAGGGCCTTGTTGGCGCTCACGTGGTCGAAATGGCCGTGGGTGTTGATGATGGCTTTGAGCGTCAGCTTGTCTTTGGCCAGGGCCAGCAGGATTCGATCGGCGTCGCCGCCCGGATCGATGACGGCGGCGTGGCGGGTGGCGTCGCACCCCACGATGAAGCAGTTGGCCTGCAATGGGCCCACGGGCATGGAGCGTATGATCATGATTGGACTTCCTTTGACTTAATCCCCATTGACCGCCTCCTGCTCTTCATCCATGAAAGGCATGGGCGTGGGGGTGGTTTGCAGCTTGCCCTGCTCGATGGCGATGCGGATGCTGTCCAGGATGCCGTTGATGAAGGCCCCGGATTCGGGCGAGCCGAAGCGCTTGCCGATGTCGATGGCTTCGTTGATGGAGACCTTGGCCGGGATGTCGGCGCAGTAGAGCATTTCGAAGACGGCGATGCGCAGAATGTTGCGGTCCACGCAGGCCATGCGCCGCATCTTCCAGTTGCTGGAATGGCTTTCGATGACCTCGTCGATGTGCGCCTTGTTGTCGAGCACGCCGGTGACCAGGTATTCGAAAAAGGGATAGAAGCGTTTGCCGGGCGGAAATGAGCGGCAGTATTCGGACAAATTGCGCTCGGAAAAAGCGCAACTCATGTCCATGCTGAAAAGGGCCTGCATGGCCAGTTCTCTTGCTTGTCGGCGGGTTCCCATATCAGATCTTTTCCACCGCTCCCATCAGGTTGGCCATCTCCACGGCCGCCAGGGCCGCGTCCCAACCTTTGTTGCCGGCTTTGCTGCCGGCGCGCTCGATGGCTTGCTCCAAATTGTCGGTGGTCAGCACGCCGAAGATGATGGGCATGCCGGTTTCCATGCTGGCCGCGGCCACGCCCTTGGAGACTTCGGCGCTCACGTAGTCGAAATGGGGGGTGGCCCCGCGGATCACGGCGCCCAGGCAGATGACGGCGTCATGGCGCTTCTTGGCAGCCAGCTTGAGGGCCACCAGCGGGATCTCGAAAGCCCCCGGCACCTTGACGATATCGATATCTTCGGTTTTGGTGCCGCTGCGGGTCAACGCATCCACGGCGCCACCCACCAGCTTGTCGGTGATAAAATCATTGAAGCGGCTCACCACGATGGCGAACTTCTTTCCTTCGGCGATTAAATTGGCTTCGACGATGTTGGGCATCGATCATCCTCCAGTTAAGATCCTCAAATTATATTTACTTCTCAAACCCTGCATGCTCAATGGCCGTTGGTTTCCAGTTGCAACATGTGGCCCATCTTGAGTTTCTTGCACTCCAGGTAGCAGCGATTGTACTCGTTGGGCGGCACCTCGATGGGAATCTGCTCGACGATGCTCAGGCCGTAGCCGTCCAAGCCCACCATCTTCTTGGGGTTGTTGGTCAGCAGGCGCATCTTGCGCACGCCGATATTGCGCAGCATCTGGGCGCCGATGCCGTAGTCGCGCATGTCGTCCTTGAATCCCAGTTGGCGGTTGGCCTCGACCGTGTCCAGCCCCTGCTTCTGCTGCAACTCGTAGGCCTTGAGCTTGTTGACCAAACCGATGCCGCGGCCCTCCTGGCGCAGGTAGACGATCACGCCGGAGCCCTCTTTGTCCATCATGGCCATGGCCCGGTGGAGTTGATCGCCGCAATCGCAGCGCATGGAGCCGAAGATGTCGCCGGTCATGCACTCGGAGTGCACGCGCACCAACACCGGCTTCTCGGGATCGATGTTGCCCTTGACCAGGGCGATGTGCAGCAGGTCGTCCACATCGTTTTCGAAGGCGATGATCTTGAAATCGCCGCCGTGATCGGTGGGAATCATGGTTTCGGCGGCCCGGTGCACGAACAGCTCGTTGCGCATGCGGTATTCCACCAGGTCGGCGATGGTGACGATGCCCAGGCCGTGCTTTTCGGCAAATACGGTCAGGGTGGGCATGCGGGCCATGGTGCCGTCCTCGTCCATCACTTCGCAGATCACGCCGGCCGGCTTGAGTCCGGCCAGGCGCGCCAGATCCACCGAGCCTTCGGTCTGGCCCACGCGCACCATGACGCCGCCGGCCCGGGCGCGCAGCGGGAAGATGTGGCCGGGCCGCACCAGGTCGCTGGCCTTGGCGCCGTCGGCCACGGCGGTGAGGATCGTGGTGGCGCGGTCGGCGGCCGAAATGCCGGTGGTGACGCCCCGCTTGGCTTCGATGGAAACGGTGAAGCCGGTCTGGAAGGGCGAGGTGTTGTTGCGCACCATGGAGGGCAGCTCCAATTGGTCGCACCTTTCGCCGGTGAGGGACAGGCAGATCAGGCCCCGGCCGTATTTGGCCATGAAATTGATGGCTTCGGGCGTGACTTTCTCGGCGGCCATGGTCAGGTCGCCTTCGTTTTCGCGGTCTTCGTCATCCACCAGGATGACCATTTTCCCGGCGGCGATCTCTTCGATGGCTTGTTCGACAGTAATGCGTGGCATGTTCTTCACTTCTCCAATTCAAAAGGGCGGCCGTCCAACTCCTAACGGTCCAAGAACCCTGATTTTGCAAGCAAGGCCATATCGATGCCGCGGCCCGGCGCAGGGGCCGGCGCTTGGCCGCGGGTCAGAAAGCGCTCCACATACTTACCGATCAGATCGGTCTCGATGTTGAACCCATCCCCCTCCCCTTTCAGGCCGATGGTGGTCATCTGGGCCGTGTGGGGGATGATGCTCACCGTGAATCCCTGGTCGTCGCATTGATTGATCGTCAGGCTGACGCCGTCCACGGCCACCGAGCCTTTGACGATCATGTAGCGCGTCAGCTCCGGGGGCGCGCTGAAGCGCAGCACCCAGGCCGTGGCCGCGCGCTCCCGGCTCTCCAGGCGTCCCAGGCCGTCGATATGACCCGATACCAGATGGCCGTCGAGGCGGTCGGAAAGGCGCAGGGCCCGCTCCAGATTCACCCGCTGGCCGATTTTGGCAGCGCCGAAGGTGGTCTTGGAAAGGGTTTCGGGCGACACATCGGCCGTAAAACGATTGCCGGCCAGAGTGGTCGCCGTCAGGCAGGCCCCGTTGACCGCGATGCTGTCGCCGATGCGCGTGCCGGCCAAGTCGAAATCGGCGGCCACGGTGATGATTCGGGCCTCACCGGCCGCGCGCATTCCCACCAGGGTTCCCAATCCTTCGATGATGCCGGTAAACATACGAACTCAATGCTCGGTTGTCATTCGTTCACAAAAAGTGGAAAGCAGAAACCACTATCCCTTATGCCGATACCCGGCCACCATAATATCTTCGCCCACCCGCGCCACCGTCACATCGTGCAGGGCGAGGGCATCCTTCATCCAGGCGGCCCCTTGGCCGCGGAACATGGGCAGGCCGTCGTCGCCGCCGAGCAGCTTGGGGGCGTAGAAGAACACGACCTTGTCCACGATATCGGCGGCCAGGGCGCTGCCGGCCACCTGGGCGCCACCCTCGATGAGCAGGCTGGTGATGCCCATCTTGCCCAACTGCCCCATGAGGGCCGCCAGATCGATGTGCCCCTTTCGGACGGCGGCGTCCAGAATGCGCGCGCCGCTGGCCGATAGCCGGCGCCGGTCCACATCCGAGGCCTCGGGTCCGCACACCACATAGGTGGGCGCCGTGGAGGCCTGGGTGAGCACCTTGGCGCGTTTGGACATGGTCAGCCGGGTGTCGAGCACCAACCGGATGGGGTCCTTGCCCTGGCCCTCGACCAGGCGCGCCGTCAGTTCGGGATCGTCGGCCTTGACCGTGCCGACCCCCACCAGAATGGCGTCCATGGCGTGGCGCAACCGATGCACGTGCGCCCGGGCCGCCTCGCCGGTCACCCAGCGGGCATCGCCGGTGCTGGCGGCAATGCGGCCATCCAGGGTGGCGGCCATCTTGAGCACCACGAAGGGCCGCCGGGTCGCCGTAAACTTGATGAAGCTCTCATTCAGCCGCCGGGCTTGGGCCTCGCGCACCCCGCAAACCACCTCGATCCCCTTGGCGCGCAGCAGCTCATTGCCGCCGCCCCGCACATCGGGGTTGGGATCGGCCATGGCCACCACCACCCGCCGGATGCCGGCCGCGAGCACTTTTTCGGTGCAGGGCGGCGTGCGGCCGAAGTGGTTGCACGGTTCCAGGGTCACGTACAAGGTGGCGCCGGCGGCACGCTCACCGGCGGCATCGAGGGCATTTACCTCGGCATGGGCTCCGCCCAACGCCTGGTGAAAGCCCTCTCCCACCACCTGACCATCCCGCACCACCACGGCCCCCACCATAGGGTTGGGAGCGACAAAGCCGGCCCCTTGGGCCGCGAGTTCCAAGGCCATGTCCATGTAGTCTTCATCGTTCATCGCCGTTCGCTTAGTAAGGTTTTCAGTTCAGCCACGAAATCGTTCACATCCTTGAATTCACGGTACACCGACGCGAAGCGCACGTAAGCGATATCGCTCAAGGTGTGAAGCTGGGCCATGATCTTCTCACCCACCACCCGGGACGGAATCTCTTTTTCGCCGGTTTCGCGCAGATCCCGCTCCAGGTCGTCGATGAAATCCTCGATGGCGTTCATGCTGATGTCCAGTTTCTGGCAGGCCTTCTGCATTCCGGAGCGCACCTTGTCGCGGTTGAACACCTCCCGGCGACCGTCCTTTTTGACGATCATGATGGGAATCTCTTCGATGTGCTCGTAGGTGGTGAACCGTCGGGTGCAGTCGATGCACTCCCTGCGCCGCCGGATGACGGCGCCGTCCTTGCTGACCCGGGAGTCGATCACCTTGTTGTCCATCTCGCCACAGAAAGGACACTTCATGCAGACACCTCCCCTTGGTTACCGGCCAGTTTCAGCAGTTCGATGCCGGCTTCGGCCAGCATCTCCGTGGACAGCGGGTCCGCGTAGCCGTCCTGGTAGACGATCCGGACAATCCCCGCGTTAATGATCATCTTGGCGCAAATGGAACAGGGCTGATTGGTGCAGTAGAGCGTGGCCCCCTTGATGGAAACGCCGTGATAGGCCGCCTGGATGATGGCGTTCTGTTCGGCGTGAATGCCCCGGCACAACTCATGGCGCTCGCCGGAGGGCACGTTGAGCTGCCGGCGCAGGCAGCCGGTCTCGGCACAGTGGCGTACGTTGCTGGGCGCGCCGTTGTATCCGGTGGAGAGCAGGCGGCGGTCCTTGATCACCACCGCCCCCACTGCCCGGCGCAGGCAGGTGGCCCGCTTGGCCACCAGACAGGTGATGTCCATGAAGTACTCGTCCCAGGAGGGGCGCTCACGATCCATTTACATCCTCCTCCAATCGCCGGAACTGCTTAACTTTCCAAGTTCCCCCGCCCAGCGGCTATGCGTAGAGTGGGAAAGCGCGGCACAATTCGGCCACTTCCAGTCGCGTCCGCTCCAAGATGCGCGCATCTTCCATGTTTTTGAGCACGGCCACGATCAGGCCCGCGATCTGGCGCATCTCCTCGGTGCCCATGCCGCGGCTGGTCACATAGGGGGTGCCGATGCGCACGCCGCTGGTCACCACCGGGCCGCGTTTGTCGAAGGGCACCGCATTTTTGTTGACGGTGATACCGGCCTGTCCCAGGGCGGTTTCGGCCGCCTTGCCGGTGATGTCCCACGAGGTAAGGTCCACCAGCATCAGGTGGTTGTCGGTGCCCCCCGAGACCAGTTGCAAGCCGGCGCCCTGCAATCCGGCGGCCAGGGCCTGGGCGTTGGCCAGCACGCGCTCCTGGTAGCGCCTGAACGAGGGCAGCAACGCTTCCTTAAAGGCCACGGCCTTGGCGGCGATCACGTGCATCAGGGGGCCGCCCTGGATGCCCGGGAAGACTTCGGCGCGCAGCTTGTCGCCGCAGGCCGACTTGGCCAGGATCAATCCACCGCGCGGCCCGCGCAGGGTTTTGTGGGTCGTGGAGGTGACCACGTCGGCCCGGGGCACCGGCGAGGGATGCAGCCCCACGGCCACCAGACCGGCGATGTGGGCCATGTCCACCATGAAGAGGGCGCCCACTTCCTTGGCGATGTCGCTGAAGGTGTCGAAATCCAGGATGCGCGGATAGGCACTGGCGCCGGCCACGATCATCTTGGGACGATGCTCCTTGGCCAGGCGCCGCAGGTTGTCATAGTCGATGGTGCCGGTCTGCGGGTTAACCCCGTAATGCACGAAGCGATAGAGTTGGCCTGAAAAACTCACCTTGGCGCCGTGGGTCAGATGGCCGCCGTGGGCCAGATCCATGCCCAGCACGGTGTCGCCCGGCTGGAGCAGGGAAAAATAGGCGGCCATGTTGGCCTGGGAGCCGGAGTGGGGCTGCACGTTGGCATACTCGCAGCCGAACAACTGAATGGCGCGCTCGATGGCCAGGCGTTCGGCCACGTCCACATATTCGCACCCGCCGTAGTAGCGCTTGCCGGGGTATCCCTCGGCATATTTATTGGTCAAAAGGCTGCCCTGGGCGGCCATGACCGCCTTGCTGGCGATGTTTTCCGATGCAATCAGCTCCAGGTGACTGGTCTGCCGTTCCAACTCCTGATCCAGGACTTTGGCGATTTCAGGATCCACTGTGGCGATAAGCTCGTTGTTCAACTTCTTCTTTCCCCTTGTCCGTATATTTAGCTTCTATCGAAACTCATGAAACTTATGGTTCTTGGCCTGGTGCGTCGAACAGGTCCAACCGCCGCTGGTGGCGACCGCCCTCGAAGGGGGTTTCCAGCCAGGTGCGCACAATTTCCAGGGCCAGCACGTCGCCGATGACCCGGCCGCCCATGACCAGAATGTTGGCGTCGTTATGCCGGCGGCTCATGCCCGCGGAAAACAAGTCGTTGCACAGGGCCGCGCGCACATGGGCAAAACGGTTGGCCACCATGGACATCCCCAGCCCGGTGCCGCACAGCAGAATCCCGCGCTCGGCCTGCCCCTTGGACACCCGGGATGCCACCTGCATGCCGATTTGGGGGTAATCCACGGAGGCCTCGCTGAAGGCGCCCAGGTCCTCCACGGCAACGCCCTTTTCGATCAAATAGCGCTTGATGGTCTCCTTGAGCCCGAAGGCCGCATGGTCACATCCGATGAGAATCTTCATCGTTACCCTCTTCTCCCTTTTCCGATAGCCAGATACCAGGCAGCTTCGGCATGCCCTGGCACCGCAAACATCCACCGGTCGTGTCATCCCGGTAGCGATACCCCCTATATATAAGGTAGCGACTGCATCTCATAGCTTTATCTCGGGTGGATCGCAAGCAAAAATCGGGACCGGAGAGTTACCGCGCGGCACCATTCAATCGGGAATTTGCGCCTGCCCAGCCGGCTGCGGTCATCTGCTTTTGCAGGACAGATCCGAACAAAAAAGCCGCGCGCTCAATGAACCCGGCGCGCGGCTTTCGATTTTCTCTGGGGCGGATTTAGGGCGTGTACTTTTTAAGGATCAAGGAGGCATTGGTGCCGCCAAAGCCGAACGAGTTGGTCATGGCATAGGTCACGACAGCCTTGCGCGCTACTTTGGGCACATAATCCAGGTCGCACTCTTCGTCGGGATTGTCCAGATTGATGGTGGGCGGCAGGATGTCGTGGGTCAGAACCAGTGCCGTAAAAACGGTTTCGATGCCGCCGGCGCCGCCCAGCAGATGCCCGGTCATGGATTTGGTGGAACTGATCGGTACCTTCCGGGCAATGTCGCCGAAGACCGTCTTGATGGCCCGGGTTTCATACAGGTCGTTCAAGGGGGTCGAGGTGCCGTGGGCATTGATGTAGCCGATTTGGGAGGGCTGGATGCCGGCATCGTCGATGGCGGCCTGCATACAGCGCGCCGCGCCTTCACCGTCGGGCGGCGGGGAGGTCATGTGGTAACCGTCGCCGCTCATGCCGTAGCCGGCCATTTCGGCGTAGATCTTGGCGCCGCGGGCCAGGGCATGATCAAGGGATTCGAGAATCAGCATGCCGCTGCCCTCACCCACCACGAAGCCGTCCCGATCCCTGTCAAACGGACGCGAGGCGCGCTGGGGATCATCGTTACGGGTGGAGAGCGCTTTCATGGCACCGAAACCGGCAATACAGGTACGGGTGATCACCGATTCCACGCCCCCCGTGATCATGGCATCGGCCTTGCCGTACTTGATGATTTCGTAGGCATCGCCGATCGCATGTGCGCCGGCGGCGCAGGCCGTGGCCACCGAGGAGTTGGGGCCTTTGGCGCCGAACTGAATGGAGATCATACCGGGGGCCATGTTGCCGATCAGCAGAGGAATGAAAAATGGGCTGACGCGCTTGGGTCCGGCGGTATCCACCGTACGGGCCGTGACCTCCAGCATGTTCAAGCCGCCCAATCCGCAACCGGTCAGGACCCCGACGCGGTGGGCATTCCGGCTGTCGATCTGAAGTCCCGAATCCTCCAAGGCCATACGCGACGCCGCAACGGCGTAAGCAATGAATGTTTCCGTGCGTTTGGCATCTTTCTTGGCCATGAAATCCTCGGCATTGAAACCTTTGACCTCGGCGGCGATCTTGGTGCCGTAGTCGGTGGTATCGAACCGGGTGATTTCGCCCGCACCGGACTTACCGGCAATCAGGTTCGACCAGGTTTCGTCAACGCCGACACCCAAGGGGGTGATGAGGCCGATTCCGGTGACCACTACCCGTCTTTCCAAAAGAACCTCCTTCTAAGTCGCTGGTACGCATCTAGAACAAACCGGGGGCCCCCACCTCGAACAGACGGAAGACCCCTGCGGCAGATCGGATGGCACGCCGCTGGGGCTCCTGGAATATCTTCCTATTCCTGCTCCGGTACGGCGGCCTTCGATAAATGTGCGTTCACCGGCGGCAAACGCCCTGTCGAACGGCAGTATCAGTGGGCGTTGATGTAATCGATGGCGTCCTTCACGGTCACCAGTTTTTCGGCATCTTCATCGGAGATATCGATATCGAACTCTTCTTCCATGGACATGATCAGCTCTACCAGGTCCAGTGAATCGGCTCCCAGATCGTCCACGAAAGAGGCCTCGGGGACAACTTCTTCCAGGTCCACACTTAACTTCTCGCTAATGATTTTCTTGATTTTATCTTCAACCGACATCTACTTTCTCCTTTCAATGAGTGAGTGCTACCTGCCATTACAGACAGCTTCGTGGAATTACATGAACATGCCGCCGTTCACATGCAGCACTTGTCCGGTCATGTAGGCCGCCGCGTCCGAGGCCAAAAAGCCCACGACGGCGGCGACTTCTTCGGGCTGGCCCATGCGGGCCATGGGAATCGAGGCCAACATGAGGGTCTTGACCTTTTCGGGCAAGTTGGCGGTCATGTCGGTGTCGATGAACCCTGGGGCCACGGCATTGACCGTGACGTTGCGGGAGGCGTACTCCTTGGCGGTCGTCTTGGTCAGACCGATGAGGCCGGCCTTGGCCGCCACATAGTTGGCCTGGCCGATGTTGCCGATCGCCCCGACGATCGATGAGATGTTGATGATCCGGCCACCGTGCTGCTTGGCCATGATGCGCGCCGCGACCTGGGTGCACAAAAAGGGGCCTTTGAGGTTGACATTGAGCACCGCATCCCAATCGGCCTCTTTCATGCGGGCGATCAGGCCGTCCCGGGTGATGCCGGCATTGTTGACCAGCACGTCCACGCGCCCGGCGGCATCCATCACCTGATCGAAAAAGGCGGTCACCTCGGCCTGCACGGCCACATTGGCCCACAGGCCCACGGCTTCGCAGCCCAGTTGACCCACCTGGGCGATGGTCTCGGCCGCGGCCGCCTTCTCGCCCTCGGGATCGGCGGGTGAAAAGTAGTTGAAAAAAATACGGGTGCCCGGTGCGGCCATGGCCTTGCAGATACAGCGGCCGATGCCGCGGGAGCCGCCGGTTACCACGACAACGCGTTGGTGCTTCTCGCTCATGCTTACCTCTCGAAAATGATGTCCGCGATGCGATCCATGTCCTTGGCCCAATTGGCCCGACCGGCCAGCATCTCGGTATAGGCGATATCGGTCAGGTGCTGCTGGGCCGCGGCGGCTTCCAGATCGCCGCTGGTGGCGATCTTCAAGGCATTCTCACCGACCAGTTGGGTCACTTCGCCGGCAAAGACCCGTGCCATGGCCCGGTATTTTTCGGCGTCGGCCGCCTGGGCCTGGGTCAGCTTGACCGCCTTGCGCGCCAGGGCTGCGCCCACTTCGACATAGGTCATCATGTCGGCCAGGGCGAACATGATGGTCTGCTGGCGGGTGAGCCGGTTGTTGTGGGCCAGATCGATGGTGCGGTTCAAGGCCCGGGCCGCCAAGGCGTAAAAACGGCAGCCGGCATCGGGCACTTCGACGCCCAGGCGCTCCATCTCCGCGGCCACGCGGCCGTAGAACTCGCCCTTGCTCTTGCGGCTG
>JAKAFO010000249.1 GCA_021819735.1 Deltaproteobacteria bacterium | reverse complement strand
TGTCGGGCGTAACCACCAGCAGCCTGAGTATCCGGTCGACCCTTTGCGGGATATTTAAATTGCTGTGGTTGAACATGGCGCTGGCGTTCAAGGTCACTTCGAAGATCAGGACGGCCGACGGCGGCGCACCGAGCGCGGCCACGGCCGCCAACTTGATGGCCAGGGATACGATAATTTCGATGGGATGGAATCGCAGCCCGGTGGTCATGTCGAAATCGAGGTCCGCATGGTGCACCATATGCAGCCGCCAGAGCACCGGAATCGCATGGAACAGGACATGCTGCGTATAGACCGCCAGATCCAGCATGACCGCACCAATGACGACCGCCAGCCAATAGGGCAGGGCCATCTGGTTGAGCAAGCCCCAATTCTGCTCGGAGGCGAGCAGGGCCAAGCCGACGGGTAGAATAGGGAAGATTAACGCCACGGATAAAGGGTTCAAGGCAACGATGGTCAGATTGGCAAGCCAGCGACGGGCTTTGGATGTGGACAGCCGCCTGCGGGGGGCGAGAACCTCGGCCGTGGCCAGCACGGCGAAAACGCCGAAGAAAGCGCCAACGCGGATGAGCATTTCGGTTTCCATCACCCTCCTTTTCAGCCCCTTCGACACCCAGAACCTTCAGGCGCTTTCGGGTTTGCACCCAACCCGGGCATTATCAGTTTTGAAATGCTTTCAGGGCTTGCCGCCGGGCTCATTATCGGCGCGCCGTCTAATTCTTTGGAGGCGATTCGCCTGGGGTGTCCAGTTGGACCAGGATCTTGTCGATGCGCCGGCCATCCATGTCCACCACTTCGAAGCGGGCGTTGCGATGATGGAAGTGCATGCCCGGCTCGGGCATGCGTTCGGTGCGGTGCATGAAAAAGCCGGCCATGGTGTAGAGCCCCTCTTCCCTGCATAAGCCGGTGAGACCCGTATGGGCTTCGAACTCGTCGATGGCCAGGGCGCCGTCCACCAGCCAAGATCCATCTTCCCGGCGCACGATGGGCGGGTCGCTCTCCTCGTCATGGTCCGGCAGGTCGCCGGCAATGGATTCCAGGACATCGGTCAGGGTGATCAGTCCTTCGGTGGAGCCGTGCTCATCCACCACCACGGCCACGCGCAGCTTCTCCCGTTTGAACAGCTCCACGAGCTTGAGGACCGAGATGCCCTCGGGAACGAAAAGGGCCGGCATCATCAAGGCTCTGAGATGGACCTCTTCGCAGCGCAATGCCACGGGAAGAAGATCTTTGGAGTGGATGACGCCGATGGGCCGGTCCACCTGGCCGTCACAAACCAGCAGTCGCGAATAGTGCTTTACCGCCAGCGTCTCGAAGATCTCTTGCCGGCTGGCGGCCGCATCCACCCAGGCGATTTCGGTGCGCGGCGTCATGATGAGCCGCACCGGACGGTCGGCCGAGCGGAGCACGCCTTCGATCATCTCCCGCTCCTGGGGCGCGAAAATGCCGGCCATGGTCCCTTCGGCGATCAGGGACTTGACCTCCTCCTCGGAAACCGTCGATTGACGGCCCCCCGACAGCCCCAAGGCGCCCAAGAGCAACTCCGAAGAGATCTTGAGAATCCAGACGGCCGGAGCGGCCAGCAGCGAAAGGCCGATCATCGGGCGGGCCACGAACGCGGCCACCGATTCGGGATGTGAAAGGGCGATGCGCTTGGGCACGAGCTCGCCCAGGGTAAGCGACAGGTAGGTGATGCCGGCCACCGTAATGGCGATGCCGATGGTTTCGCCGTGGGGCGCGATGGAAGCAAATTCGTTGAGCCACTGGCCCAACCGGGCTGCCACGGTGGCGCCGCTGAAAGCACCGGCAAAGATGCCCACCAGGGTGATGCCGATCTGAACGGTGGAAAGAAAACGATTGGGATCTTCCTTGAGTTGCAGGACCGCGCGGATGTTGCGCTCTCCCAGGTTTTTCATATGTTTGATGCGAGACTTGCGCGAGGAGACCACGGAAAGCTCGGACATGGCCAACACCCCGTTGAGCAATGTCAAAATCAGAAGCACAAGCAGTTCAAGATAAAGCATCGTCGACCTCTTTGCCCGGCTGTAAATACACTCATGGAAAAAAGATCGGCCGCCGGCCGCAAGCCGAATGAGCGATGGTTGTCATGGAGTCCTTGTGTATATGGTAATGGTGCCGGCCCGTCAAGCCGGCGCGGTCGGGGATGCTGAACGGCAGCTCCTGATCTTGTAAAATTGAGGATTGTGCTTTTCCCGGGAACCGGTTAGTATTTCTCGAATCATTACCGAAATATCTCACAATCTTTAGATGTGTGACGAGGGGTGATGCGGGGAAAAAGGCTGCTGGAAAGATTGCGTGCCATCGATCGGCACCCGGACTGGCGGGGTGAATCCGACCCCAAAGCCGCCATTGCTTCGGTCATCGACCACCTGATCAAAATACTGAACACCCGCCAGGGCAGCGCGCCCACGGCCACCGACCTCGGCATGCCCGATTTCACCAGCATCGCCGGCTCCCTCAACGCGGATTCGCTTCCGGAAATGGCCCAAACCCTGACCCAGGTGATCACCAAGTATGAACCCCGTTTGACCCAGGTGCAGGTCGATTTCGAACCCCAACAGGACAAAGCCTTCATGGTCGCTTTCAAGTTGACGGCCAATGTCCGTCTGGAAGACCGCGAAGTGCCGGTGGTCTTCGAAACCGTGCTCAATTCCGATGGCCAGATCACCATCATGGAGTAGTTGCATTTGATCGGAAAATACTACGAAAGAGAACTGTCCCATCTGCGCACCCTGGCGCTGGAGTTCGCCGAGGCCCATCCGGCCCTGGCGCCCATGCTCACCGGGCAATCCACGGACCCGGATGTGGAGCGCCTGCTCGAAGGCACCGCTTTTCTGTCGGGCTTGATCCACGAAAAGCTGGACGGCGATTTCCCGGAAATCGTGCATGGCCTGATTCAGCTTATATTTCCGCACTATCTGCGGCCGATTCCCTCGGCCACCCTGATGCGCTTCAGCCCCAAGCGCAGCCTGCGCGAAACCATCGTCATCCGCAAAGGCACGGCCATCGATGCGGTGGCCTCCGAAGAGACCCGCTGTACGTTCACCACCTGCTTCGATGTGGACCTGTCGCCCTTAACCATCGCCTCGATGGGTTTTACGACCACCGGCGGCGGGCAAGGCCTCCTGCGCATGGAGCTGCGCCTGGAGGGCCTGAGTCCGGCCGCTTTCAAACCCGACGCCATCCGTTTTCACCTGGCAGGGGTCTACCCCGAAGCCTCCAAACGCTACTGGATGCTCTTCACGCGCTTGCGCGATCTGCGCCTGGTGGGTTCGGACGGCCAAGTCGTTGCCCTGGGCCGTCCGGCTTTAAAGCCGGTGGGTTTCGATCCGGCCGAAACCTTGATCCCATACCCGGATCGCTCTTTTCCCGGCTACCGCATTTTGCAGGAGTATTTCGTCCTGCCGGAAAAGTTTTTATTCTTCGACGTGACCGGCCTGAGCCAATGGCGCAATCGGGGCGGCGGGGCCGGTTTCCGGCTCGAATTTGACTTCGGCGATCTTCCCCCGGATCTGCCGCCCATGCGCGAAGAGCACTTCCAGCTCTTCGTCAGCCCGGCCCTGAATCTCTTCGCCCACCAGGCCGATCCCATCGTGCTGGACCACAAGCACGCCGAGTATCCCATCCGGGCCGGCGGCGGGAACCCGCGCCATTATCAGATTTACGCGGTGAACCGGGTGACGGGCATTGTCCAGGGCACGGTGCGCGAGCGGGAGTACCAGCCCTTCGAGCTGTTCAACCCCCAGACCGAGGCCACGCCGGTCTACGCCTTGCACCATCGCCTCTCTCCATTGGACGGCAAGGCCGAGTTGCATATCTCCGTGGCCTATCCCGGTGGAAAAGAAGCGCCGGGCTTAGAGACCCTCTCCATGGAGATCATGTGCACCAACGGCTCCCTGCCGGAAATGCTGCGTCCCGGAGACGTGCGGCTGCCCACCGAGTCTTCGCCCGAACTGGCCGAATTCACCAATCTGCGCGCGCCCACGGCCCCGGTGCAGCCACCGCTCGGCAAGAATCTGCTCTGGCGGCTGCTCTCCCACCTCTTCCTGAATTATCTCTCCATGGCCAATGCCGAGAATTTGCGATCCGTGCTCAAACTCTACGTCTTCACCGAGACGCGGGACCGGGCGTCGGTCATGGCCAACCTCCAGCGCGTGGACAGCATTCAGGAACTGGAGGTACGCCCCTCGGACCGCTTCGTGGGTGGTCATCTGCTGCGCGGCCAGGAGATTCTCATCCGCGTCGAACCGCGGGGTTTCACCGGTGAAGGGGACCTTTATCTCTTCGGCTCGGTGCTGGATGTCTTTTTGGGCAATTACGCGGCCATCAATGCCTACACCCGGCTGACCATCGAAGACACTTTACGCAAGGAGCGCTTGACATGGCCCATCCGTCTGGGCGACCGGATTCTGCTGTAGACGCAGCCGGTCGACGCGGCGCCGGCCAACGCCCCGGCGTGCTGGAAACGCTGCTCGCAAAACCGCGGGAATTCTCCTTCTCCCAAGCCATCCGGCTGCTCAAGCAGGCCTATGGCCCGGAGGGCGCCCAAGGCACCCAGGCATTCTTGCGCGAGCAATTGCGCATCCGCCCCTACCTCTCCCTGGGCTTTCCGCCCAATGACCTGGTGGCCATCGATGCGCTGCCGGCCAAGGATGCGGATCGGCCGGAGGCGGTCCCTCGCTTTCGCCTGACCGCCACCTTCCTGGGGCTCTACGGTCCATCCTCGCCCTTGCCCACCTACTACACCGAGGAGCTGCTCGACGAGCAGGGCGAAGACAAGAGCGTCAGCCGCGACTTCGTGGATATCCTGAATCATGGGTACTTCCTGCTCTTCGCTTTGGCCGACGGCTACTACCGGCTGAGCCGCCGCGTTTGCGAGGAAGGCGATCCGGAGCTGATGGCGCGACTCTTCGCCCTGGCCGGGTTGGGCCACGACACCCTGCTGCGCCACTCGTTTCAAAACCCCGGCGCCCTGCTGCGCGCCATGGGGCTGCTGACCCAGTTTCCGCGCTCCGCCGCCGGTTTGAGCGGGCTGCTGGCCGACCGCATCGGCGCGCCGGTGCGGGTGCGCCAGTGCCAGCCGCGCCAAGCGACCATCCCAATGGACCAATGCTGCTGTCTGGGTTGCGCGCAGAATGCCCTGGGCGAGGCCTCCTGGCTGGGGTTTACGGCCATGGACGCCATGGGTAAGATCGCCGTCGTCTGCGGGCCCATGGCCGCGCCGATGTATCTGCGTTGCATGCCCGGCGAGCCGGACTTCGACGAATTGCAGATCCTGATCCGCTTTTACTGCACCCAGCCGCTGGCATTCGATCTTGAATTTGTGCTGGCCCCCGGGGAAGTCCAAGCGGCGCGCCTGGGGCAAGCGTGCTGGTCGCGCCTGGGGTGCGATGCCTGGCTTTCGCCGGAGCCGCTGGCCGAAGTCCGCGCCGTTTTCCCCGGGGCGGATGCAACCGGCGATAACCTTCAACCGAGGAGCCCGATGCCATGAGCGCTGCAAGGAAAACCCAGGCGCGTTTGTTGATTGTGGTCCTGTGCCTGAGCCTGATCGCTTGCGGCGGCGCTACGTCCGCCGCCAAGCCCGCCG
The DNA here is from genome assembly GCA_021819735.1 of Deltaproteobacteria bacterium. GTDB lineage: Bacteria > Desulfobacterota > Desulfobacteria > Desulfobacterales > Desulfosarcinaceae > Desulfatitalea. The sequence goes on along the minus strand of JAKAFO010000249.1, from coordinate 2,336 downwards.
ACGCGCCCCAGAACGCCGCCAGCCCCGAGCTGGTCCAGTGGACCCGCCAGCCGGGGGGGCTGACGCTGGAACTGACGGCCGACGCGCGATTGAACCTCTTCGAAGGCTTTACCCACAACACGATGCTGTGCATCTACCAGATGTCCGATCCGGCCCTGTTCACGGAGCTGGCCGCCAGCCTGGGCGGGCTGCAACAACTGCTGGTCTGCGCCCCCTTGGACCCGAGCATGGTGGATGTCCAGCGCCGCTTCGTCAGCCCCGGCGAGAGCGCGACCCTGGTTTTGGACCGGCAGGCCGGCGCCCGCTTCGTAGGCCTGGTCGCCGGTTATGACGATCCCCAGCCCGGGTATACCACGGCCCTGCACCCCTTTCCGGTGAGCCGCCACCGGGCGGGATGGTGGCCCTGGTCCAAGGCCTATGGGCCTGGCAGCCTGCGTCTGACGATTATGCTCAAACCCAATTCCCTTCAAAGCACGGAGTCGAATCATGAGTGACGGTCCGATCTACTGGCACCCTGGACTTTTTTTGCAACCCCAGCATTTTCAGATCCTGCAGCGCCAACTGAGCGAGGCCCTGGGTCCCCTGCTGGCGCACGTCACGCCTTACTTCTGGGGCGTGGCCGACCTTGCGCTGAACGCGGCGGCCCTGGCCGCCGGCCGCCTGGAATTGAGCGCGATCCGGTTGGTCTTTCCCACCACGGCTGAAATGATCGCTTTTCCCGGCAACGCGGTCTGCGCCGGGCGGCAACTGGCCAAGGAGGCCATTCCCGTGGACGGCGCCCTGAAGGCCTATGTGGGCCTGCGCGCCGTCAAGCCCGACCAGCCCAACGTCACCGTGGCCGAAACGCCGGACCGGATGGCCCTGGCCCCCACGCGCCTGGCGGTGCCGGTGGCGCCCGAGACGGTCGCGGACATTTACGGCAAGGGACCCGCCGCCCAGGTGCGCCGCATGGCCTACGTCCTTTCGCTGGTTTTCGAAAACGAGCTGGACCAGGCCGGCGATATGGATCTGATTCCGGTGGCCCGCCTGACGCGCGAAGGCGACCGGATCAACATCGATCCGAACTTCGTGCCGCCCAGTTTGACGGTTGCGGCCGCGCCCGTGCTATCCGCCATGCTCCGGGCAGTGCGCGACCGCGTCCTGGGCAGGGCCCGCCAACTGGAGGGTTATAAAAACCTTTCGGCCAAGGGGGCGGCCTCGTCCGATTTTACCCTGCTGCTCATGGGGCTGCGCACGCTGTCGCGCTTTGCGGCCCGCCTGGACCACGCCGTGGCAGCGCCCTGCCTGTCGCCCTGGGAGGCCTACGGCCTATTGCGGGAATTGGTTGCCGAACTTTCGGTCTTCTCCCTGAACATCAGCCTGCTGGGCGAAGACTGGCAGGCGAAAAAGCTGGTGCCCGATTACAGCCACGCCGACCTGGGGGCCTGCTTCCGCGCCGCCTGCGACGTGATCGGGCACCTGCTCGAAGGCCTCTCCGCCGGGCCGCGCTTCGTGACCCGCTTTGCTTTCGGCGATCCTTACTGGAGCGCCCAGATACCGCCGCAGATCCTGGCCGAGACCAAAGCCTCGGGCGGCGATTTCTGGCTGGTGTTGCATTCGGAGAAGATGACACCGGAGGTTATGGGCGCCTCGGCCGGCCGGCTGCTCAAACTCGCGCCGCCCGCCGGCATGGAATCGCTTCTGGTGCGGGCCTTGCCGGGCCTGCCGCTGGCGCCTTCGGCCGTTCCGCCCCCGGGCATGCCCCGCATGCAGGGGGCCATCTACTTCCACATCGACCGGGAGAGCCCGCTGTGGGCCGAGGTGGAAAAAGACGGCCGGCTGTGCCTGCACTGGAGCGGCGCCCCGGACGACCTGGACGCCCAACTGGCCGTACTCGGGAGGTAATCCATGGCCCTGATCGATCATTTTCTTCCGCCCATGGCCTTCGCGGCCATGCTGGCCTCCGAGGAAAATCTGGCGAATACTTCTTTCGAAACCGCCCGGGCCGATATGGAACGGCTCCTGGATCAGGCCGCGGCCAAAGCGCGCCTGGAAAAACCGGCCCAGGCGGACGATGCCCTTTTCGCCGTGTGCGCCTTTGCCGATGAAGCCATCCTGGACTCCTCCTGGCCCGGACGGGAAGCGTGGATGCGCCGCAAGCTGCAAGAGACCCGCTTTCAGACCGCCAATGCCGGCCTGGAGTTCTATGAGCGGCTGGAGATGCTGCGCGCCGGCACCGCTGCCGGTGTAGCGGCCGAAACTTCGGCCCTGGATGCGGGCCGGCGCGAACTGCTCGAAGTCTACGTGGCCTGCCTGACCCTCGGTTTCCGGGGCAAATACAACGATCCCCAGGGCCA
>JAKAFO010000248.1 GCA_021819735.1 Deltaproteobacteria bacterium | reverse complement strand
TTGGCCATCTGATAGAGCTCCAGGGCCTGCTGGGTCAGGCTGCCCACAAAGAAGACGGTGGGCACGAAGAGCAGCAACAAGATCAGAAAGCAGGTAGTAAAAGCGGCAATGGGACCGCCGATCTTCGGATGCTTGCGGAAGAACCGGTAAAGTGGGCGACTGATGCTGCTGATCACGGCGCCCATCAACAATATGGAAAAGAACGGCCACAGCAGCCATCCGAGCATGAAGATCGTGCCGATGAAACAAGCCAGGAAAAACCATAATATGGGGTTACGGGTGTTCACATCACCCATGGCGGCTCCTCGGAATGCATCGCCTGGGGAGACGGCCCGGGAACACATGGCCGCTTTTCCCTGTTTCGGTCGGCCGGAATATCCGAACAGCGCCCAACGGAGTAAGCATTTAGCGGCTGGCCAGGGCCCCCACCGTTACCAAAAGAAGCGCCTCATAGATCCATACGGGGGTCAGGCTGCCGAAAATGGCGAAGACAATGCCGCCGCCCACAATGGCCGGCACGGCGGAGAAAACCAATATGGCCAATCGTCGACTTGTATCCATGCCAAATTTTCCGTTTTCTGAAGAAAGTATTATATCCATGCCGCCCTTCGCGCGCAGGCGGTCTGGGCGGCCGGTCAGCCTAGAATTCAGAGGCCGTTCCGGCCGCGTCAGCCACATCCTCGGGCAGGCCGTTATTAACAATAACTGTCTTAAATGTAAAGCGAAAAACCTTATTGTAGCTCTTCGCCGTCACGGCTGTTCGATGACCATCGCCATGCCCATGCCGCCGCCGATGCACATGGTGATCAAACCGGTTGCGTACCCCTTGCGTTGCATTTGATTCATGCCGCTGACCATTTGGCGGGCACCCGTTGCGCCGATGGGATGCCCCAGGGAGATGCCCGATCCCAGTTCGTTGGGCTTGTCGAAAGCGATGCCCAATTCCCGCATGCAGCCGATGGCTTGGGACGCAAAGGCTTCGTTGAGCTCGATCAGTTGGATATCATCGATCTTCATGGCGGCGGCTGCCAACGCCTTGCGCACCGCGGGGATCGGGCCCAATCCCATGTAAGCCGGATCGAGTCCGCCCGAAGCGAACGAACGGATGCTCACGATGGGTCGCAAACCCATGGCCTTGGCTTTTTCCGCACTCATCAGCACCACGGCGCCGGCGCCGTCATTGATGCCCGAAGCGTTGCCGGCCGTCACCGTACCGTCTTTTTTGAAGGCCGGCTTCAGCTTGGCCATCTTCTCCAAATCGGTTTCCATGGGCCGCTCGTCGGTATCCACAATGGTGGGACCCTTGCGGCCCTGGATGGTCACCGGCACGATCTCCTGGGCAAAAAGCCCTTGCTTGATGGCGGCCATGGCGCGCTGATGACTCAGCACGCCCAGTTCATCCTGCTCGCGGCGGCTGATACCATAAAGAGCAGCGATGTTCTCGGCGGTCATGCCCATGTGGTATCCATAAAAAATTTCGTAAAGGCCGTCGAACACCATCAGGTCGGTGAGTTCACCCTTGCCGGTCAGCTCCATGCGATGGCCCCAGCGCGCCTTGGGCAGCGCCATGGGTGCTTGAGACATATTCTCCTGGCCGCCGGCCACCACCACCTCCGCTTGACCGGTCATGATCGACTGGGCGCCGAGAGCGATGGCTTTCAAACCCGAACCGCACACCTTGTTGATCGTGAAGGCCGGTGTCTCTTTAGGCAGCCCCGCCTTGATCATGGCCTGACGGGCCGGGTTCTGGCCCAGGCCGGCCTGGAGCACGTTGCCCATGATCACTTCATCCACCGCTACCGCCTGGAGATCGCCCTCCCAGGCACCGGCCGCCTTCTCCAAGGCGATCTGACCCTGATCCTTGAGTTTTTCCGCGGCCACGGATCGCATACGCTCGTCGGCCACCGGCTTTAGACCTGCCTTCTTCAGCGCAGCCCGCATGACCAGCGCCCCCAATTCCACAGCCGAGACATCTTTCAAAGAACCGCCAAAAGCCCCCACCGAAGTACGGGCGCCACCAACGATCACGACTTTATTCATGCTATGCCCCCTTGCGCAAATTGTCTGTCACAGCTATTTTTCAAACAATTACCAATTGTTTTGTTCCATGGTATAAGAGCGTTTTTATAGCACAGCAGGCTAACTTTAGAAACATACAAACCGGGCTTAAACCCAAGCGTCCACTTAATTATTCACATGTGCCTCATTCTCTTTGCATATCAGCATCATCCGCGCTACCGTCTGGTCCTGGCCGCCAACCGCGACGAGTTCTATGCCCGTCCCACGGCCGGCCTTGGGTATTGGCCCGATCAGCCCCAGGTCTTGGCCGGCCGCGACCTGGAACAACAAGGCACCTGGCTGGGGGTGAACCGCCAAGGCTGCCTGGCGGCCATTACCAACTTTCGAGACCCGCGGAACATAAAAGTGAATGCCCCTTCCCGGGGCCACCTGGTTTCCGATTTTCTGATCGGAACGTCCCCTCCCGGGGAGTACCTCCAACGGATCGCCGAATCGGCGGAGCGCTACAACGGATTCAACCTCCTGGTGGGTGATGCCGGCAACCTGTTTTACTTCTCCAATCGCGGCGGCCCGCCCCGGGAATTGCAGCCAGGCCTTTATGGCATCAGCAATCACCTCTTGGATACCCCTTGGCCCAAAATCGATCGCGGCAAACAAGCCCTCTCGCAAGTATTGGAGCAAGAACAGGATCTTGCCCCTGAAAAGCTATTTGACATCTTGCAAGACCAGACGCTCGCCCCGGACGATCAGTTGCCCGATACCGGTATTGCCAGGGACTGGGAAGCGGCCCTCAGTGCTGTCTTCATCACCAGCCCGCACTATGGTACGCGCAGCTCTTCCGTGGTGCTCATCGACAGGGACGGCCGCGTGAGCTTCGACGAACGCACCTGGAAACCCGCGCAAAGCTCTCCGCTTGCGGACGATTGCCGGCATTTCCAATTCTGACGTCACCGATCAATAGGAGTGCCGTATATGTATTTATTGCGGGCAGGGAACTGCCGACCATCTATCTTACTCCGCCCCATACTCCTTCAGCTTATTGTGCAAGGTCTTGCGACTGATCCCAAGTCGGCGCGCGGTTTCGCTCTTGTTGCCGCCAGTGGCTTGCAGGGTGCCCAGAATGGCTTCTTTAGCAATCTCTTCCAGGGGCCGGTTAATGGCCGCCGGCGGGGGTTGTTGGTTGACATTGTTTTGCGTGCAATAGGGCTCGGTGATGGTGGAGGGAAGATCTTTTTCGGTAATATGTTCGCCGGTCAATAGAATCACGGCGCGTTCCATGGTGTTTTCAAGTTCGCGCACATTGCCCGGCCAATCGTATTTGATCAGCATGTCCATGGCCAGAGGCGAAAGGCCTTTGATCTGCTTGCGGTTTTTTTCCGCAAACTTTGCAATAAAATGTTGCGCGAGCAAAGGAATATCGTCTCCGCGCGCGCGCAGCGGCGGAACTTCCAAGCTGACGACGTTTAAGCGATAATAGAGATCCTCCCGAAATCGGCCTTGGGCCACTTGGGAGGCCAAATCACGGTTGGTGGCCGCCAGGATGCGGACATCGACCTTCAGCGTCTCTTCTCCGCCCACTCTTTGAATTTCTCTTTCCTGAATCGCTCGGAGCAGTTTGGCTTGCATGGCCGGCGATGTTTCCCCAATTTCATCCAGGAAAAGGGTTCCTTCGTGGGCCTGCATAAAGCGCCCTTCACGCCGTTTGTCCGCTCCCGTAAAAGACCCTTTTTCATGGCCGAAAAGTTCCGATTCCAAGAGGGTATCGGTCAGGGCCGCGCAATTGACCGCCACCAAGGGGTGCTGCTTGCGAAGGCTGTTGTAATGGATCGATTTGGCCACCAGCTCTTTGCCGGTGCCGCTTTCGCCATTGATCAGCACGGTGGCCTCCGATGGCGCGATCATGGCCAGCATATCGACCATGGCCTTCATCTTGGGGCTCTTGCCGATGATGTTGCGCAAATCAAAATCAGCCCCCAGCTTATCTTTCAGGTTTTTATTTTCGGCTTTCAACCGCGTATGTTCCAAGGCCCGTTCCAGGGAGAGCCGCAACTCGTCGAAATCGAGCGGCTTGATCAGATAGTCGTAAGCGCCCGCCCTGAGGGCTTCCACTGCCGAATCCACTGACGAGTAGGCGGTCATGATCAGGATGGGTATGGCCGGGTTGTACTTCTTGATGTGCTGCAATGCTTCGATGCCGTTCATTTCCGCCATGCGCACGTCCATGACAATCAAGTCATAGGGGCCTGCCTTCACGCTCGCCAGGGCCTGGACGCCGTCTTCCACCACGGAGACCTTGTATCCCCAACTGGTGATGATGGTTTTTAGCGTCTTTAGATGACCGAGATCGTCGTCCACTACCAGGATATGCGAAGGGTTCAAAATGCCCATGCGCGCCTCATGCAACCTTTGGGTTTGGGAGAATAATGGAAACCTTGGTGCCCTGCCCCGAAACAGTTTGCACCTTCAAGTGCCCCTTGTGGGCTTCGACGATTTTGTGGACAATGGCCAGCCCTAAGCCCGTGCCTTTGGCCTTGGTAGTAAAATAAGGATCGAAAATTTTGTCTATATCCTCGGCGGGGATGCCGCGACCCGTATCTTCGACATCAATACGTATCGACTGCTCTGCCCAGCCGGTAGCCACCGTCAACCGATCACCGGGTGCCATGGCTTGCAGGGCATTTAAATAGAGATTCAACAAACATTGCGATAACCGATCCGCATCGACATCGGCCATCAGGGGGTGGGCCGCTGCGTCGATGTGAATCGTAATGCTTTTGGCGTTGGCCTCTTGCTGGATCAACCGCACCGAATGCGCCACAAGCTCGTTCAAGTCCACGGTTTTGACTTGCAGATCCGTGGGGCGCACAAAATCGAGCAGTTCGCTGATGACCCGGTTCAGGCGGTCCACCTCCTGGATCATGACATCGGCGGCCTCTTTATCTTCGCTGCCGTCATCGAATTTGCTTTTGAAATAGGAAGCAAGACCTTTGATCGAGCTCAGCGGGTTGCGAATTTCATGCGCCACACCGGCCGCCAGCCCACCAATCGCCGCCAGCTTCTCCTGCCGGCGAACCGCCTCCTGCAATCGGCGCACTTCCCTCAGATCGCGCAGGATCAGGACCTGGCCGACAAACTGCCCTGCTTCATTGATGATCTTCGAAGCGCTGACGCTCACCGGCACGATTTTATCGGCCGCAAATTCACAGGTCATCTCTTTTTCGAATATGGAGGCGCCGCGATCCAGAGCGCTCGTTAATTCACAGAAGTTTCCCGGCAGAATGTCTTCCGGCACTTTGCCCCGTGCTGCGGATAGATCAAGACCCGTGATGCGTTCGGCGGCGCCGTTGTAAAAGGCAATCTTTCCCTCCTTATCCGTGGCGATCAGCCCCACCGGAAGGCTGGCCACTACTTCATCGGCAATGGCGCTGGTATCTTGCAATGCCTTTTGAGCGGCGCGAAAGTTTTGCATCCAGTACATGGAAACAAATCCGGCCAACCCCAGAACGATCAGGACCGCCGAAATGATGATGGTATTGCGGATGTCCGTGCCGCGCGCCATTTCATAAGGTCCGGGGTCCAAACCGACGACAATGACGCTGCGCCCCTTTTCACCGCTGCCCGCCGGAAAGCACCAATCATTCTCCCTGCCGATCATCATTTCGCGATTGCGCATTTGCCGGCCCGGCTCATGCTTCCTCCAGGCCGTCTGATTGGATATAGGATTAAAGTATTTAAACACCTCAAATGAGCGCCCATGGTCACTGCTGGAGGTTATTTCCCAGCCAATCTTGCCGGATGGATCCAGCGTTTTCAAATAGGCTCTGTCCCTGGCTTGGGTGCCGATGATCTTTTTTTCGCTGGCGGCCAGCACCCGGCCCTGGGGGGAGATGACCATGATATAGAGCACTTCAGGTGCCAGGGCGCTCTCTTCGATCAAACTCTGGACTTGATCGCCGCCCCACATCATACGCATCATGCCGGTGCGGGCACCCGCTTCGATGGTCCTGATCAACGCGGCCCCTTTCTCGCTCAAGATGCTGGAAACATAGCCTTCCTCGCGTTGGTAGTTTTGCAGCGCCAGCACGGCTACGGTCACCAGCAGAATAGCCACAGACCCGATAATGATCCAAGGCGATGTCTGCAGACCATAATGAAAACGGCGCTGTTTGAGTTTAATCATCGAGCTTCACCGCACCTATCAATATTTCCTTTAGCGCCCAGCAACTCGGCTGTCCCATAGGGATGAAAACCGAATATCGAATAAATTTTACACACTCGCCAACCCCATGCCAGCCGAATGTCGTGTATTATATGCCCACCTTTCCCCTTTTGCAAAGCACTCGGTTCGATATAAACAATCGTTGTGCCAACTTATTAAATAGAGAGTGATTTCAATCAGGAAATCATGGTGTCCTGCGCGGAGCCCACGAAGCATTGTGTATTTTTTATACGATCTTCTTCAGGAGTGGAGGCGGACCAGTATCGATATTACCCACTTATTTTTCCAGAATTGCCTTTGCGGATGGACATAGCAATGGCTCGGCAGCTCTTTATTGTACACTATATCCAGTTAAATCGAATATATAAAACCATATCCAGTCCAGCATAGACCTCATATGGCACATGCCTTGCTCTTAGGTAGTAAAACGATGTTGGCGTAAATGAAAGCGCAAGAAAAGGAGAAGAAAATGAAAACCAGACTTACAACCAAAACCTTGATTATCGGTGCAGCCCTGTTGCTGACCGGCGCGGCTGTGGTCTTTGCCCATGGCGGTTACTGGGGTGGCTATGGCGGACACATGAAGGGCTACGGCATGGGTCCCGACATGATGGGATATGGACCGGGTTACGGCATGGGGCCGGGCACGATGCATGGCAACTATGACCGAGGCAATTGGGCCAATCTAACCGATGAGCAGCGCACCCAACTGGATAAGGCGCAGGAGAAGTTCTATAGTGACACTCAAGGGCTTCGCGAAGATATCCAGGATGCGCGCCAAGCCCTGGCATTAGAACTAGATAAAACCACGCCGGATGAAAGCAAGGTGACCAATCTTCAGCAAGAACTCACCACATTGGAAGGCAAGTTCGATCACAAAAGGATTCAGCACCAACTGGAAATCCGCAAGATCCTGCCCGAAAGCGCCCGCAGAGGGTTGGGACGCGGATATGGCGGCGGATATTGCTGGCAGTAATCATCAATTCATCACATCCCTCGACCGGAGACGGCCCCCGCCGCCTCCGGAAAGGTTTAGCGCCATCCAAGCGCTTGCACGGGACGACGACTGAGGCCAAAGGGCGCCGGGAACATAGGGGCGCCGGATAAGTTTTTATTGCAAGGCAGGGAGCTGTCGGGCGAATTTGTAACCGATCAGCTTGTAGATTAATTTGGCCACGGCAAAGGGTGAGTTGGCATCGTGGGGCCGATGGGCCAGTTCCACCACGTCACAGCCCACGACGGATTTGGTCTCGAAAATGGCTCTCAGCAGTTCCAAGGCTTCATACCAGCCCAGGCCGCCCGGTTCGGGGGTACCGGTGCTGGCGATGACGCTCAGGTCGAAGACATCCACATCCAAGGTGATGAAGACTTTTTCAGGCAGGGCGGCCAATGCGGCTTGGAGATCGAATCGGCCCTGACGCCACTGGCGCATGGTGCAAAAGGCCAGCTTTTCTTCCCGAACGAGGCGCGCTTCATCGATATCCAAGCTGCGGATGCCGATCTGAAGGGTGTGCGGCGTAATCTCGCGAACGCGGGCCATGACGCTGGCATGGCTCAAGGGGCTGCCGTCATAAGAGGGTCGCAAATCGGCATGGGCATCCAGTTGAATGACACCGAAATCGGCATGATGTTTGGCCAGGGCGCGGGCATACCCGCTGGAGATGGAGTGGTCGCCGCCGATCACGATGGGAAAGCGGTCCTGGGCCAGCAGCGGATCGATAATGTCTCGCAGCAAGGTGACCATCCGC
>JAKAFO010000247.1 GCA_021819735.1 Deltaproteobacteria bacterium | reverse complement strand
CACAACCGCCACGTTGGAGCTGCAACTGTTGAGCATGCCCAGCAGGGCCGTGATGCCTCCCAGGCTGACCCCGTAACCCACGCTGGTGGGCACCGCGATCACGGGCCGTTTTACCATGCCGGCCACGACGCTGGGCAAGGCCCCCTCCATGCCGGCCACAACGATCAAAACCCGGGCCTCTTCCAGCAATTCACGGTGGGCCAACAAGCGGTGAATGCCGGCCACGCCCACATCGAATACCGATTTGACCACATTGCCCATGGCATCGGCGGTCAGCAGGGCTTCCCGGGCCACCGGAATATCCGAAGTACCCGCCGAGAGAATCAGGATCGTGCCCCTGCCGGTTTTGGGCAGTGGTGTTTTCTGCCATACGATCATGCGGGCGGCTTCGTCGTACGTGCCATCCGGGAAACCGGCCAGAACCTCGGCCGCCTTGGCCGCATCGCAGCGCGTCACCAGGATAACCTGCTCCTGGGCTTGCATCCGCTCCATGATGCCGGCAATCTGCCGGGCCGTCTTGCCTTCACCGAAAATCACTTCGGGAAAGCCCTTGCGCAGGCTGCGATGGTGATCTATATGGGCGTAGTCAATGTCTTCCATGGCCAGATCGTTCAACTGGGCCTTGGCCTCGCCGACACTGGTGCGACCCGCGGCGACCGCTTCGAGCAGTTGGGTTAATCTGTGATGGTTCATGGTGCATCTCCCTAGAATTTTTAAGAACCGTCGCATGGGTGTACGTCAATGCCGTCCGACGGTCAACCCCCTTATGCTTTAGGAGCCGTGATGCGTATCGTCGCCGTGATTCCCTCCCGTTTCGGATCGACTCGTTTCGAGGGCAAACCGTTGGCCCTCATCGCCGGCAAGCCTATGATCCAGTGGGTCTACGAAAGCGCCTCACGGGCCAGCAGCACGAACGAGGTCGTGGTGGCCACAGATGACCGGCGCATCTTCGATGCCGTCGAGAGCTTCCACGGGAGGGCACTGATGACATCGACCGAGCACCGTTCGGGTTCCGACCGGGTGGCCGAGGCGGCGGAGCAATTGGGTTTGGCCGCCGAAGATATCGCCATCAATGTGCAAGGCGACCAACCGCTGGTCAATCCGGCCTGTTTCGATGCCGTGGTGCAGCCGCTGCTGGACGCCTCCGATGAAGTCATGAGCACCCTTGCCTTCGCTGTGGTGGATCGCAGGGAGTATACCAACCCCAAGGATTGCAAGGTGGTCATGGATCACCAGGGATATGCCCTCTACTTTTCCCGGGCGCCCATTCCTTTTGCCCGGGATGGCGGCGAAGTATTTACCGTCTATAAACATCTGGGGGTGTATGCTTACACCCGCCGCTTTCTAGATAGCTTCCGGCAATTGCCCCCCGGCCGTCTGGAAATGCTCGAAAAGCTCGAACAGCTCCGCGCGCTGGAATACGGCCAGCGCATCAAGGTAGTGGTAACGCCCCATGACTCTCCCGAAGTCGATCTGCCCGAAGATATCCAGCGCATCGAGGCCATCCTCCGGAGTTTACAAAAATAAGATCCTCCAGAACTTATAGGTTTTGAGAAGACCGTTATTAGGTATCCCCGGATTGACCGCGCCTTCAATTGTATCTATAAGTAAAAACGATAAAAATCGGTAAGACAACATCTCCCTCGCAGCGGTATTCGATACCGCCGACGTTCAAGCTCGTAACTCCGAATACCAATTTGGCCGCGATGGCATCTTCCAGATGCGACACGGCCTTAGGGCGGCCTTTTGTGATTACGTCGATAATTCCATGGGCAGATCCCGGCGTTAAGTCATCCATCACCATCAAGTCGATAAGGAGGAGAGTACGATGAAGAAGAACAAGTTCAGGTTCCAGATTCTCTTGTGCGTCTTTCTGGCCGCCGTCATGGTATCGGCAGCCATGCTGGCCTGCGACGGCGGCAGTAGCAGCAGTAGCAGCAGCAGTAGCAGCAGCAGTGGCGGCACGGCTTGCAGCGGCATCAAGTTGCGCACCATTCCCACGGACCCGAGCGTGCGCGGCCCTTGGCCCGTTGGTTCGCGAACCGTAACCGTCAGCGGGCTGGTCACCGAAGTATGGTATCCGGCCACTCCGGGCAGCGAGGCCGGCAAATCCAAGGATTGGATCGACACCCGGGAGTACATGCCCGATTCCGATCCCGTCGCCACCGACCCCAAGTTCCAGATCAATTCCTATGATGGCCTGCCCCTGGATACGGCCTACGGCCCTTATCCCGTGATTGTCTATGTACACGGTACCGGCTCTTTCCGCACCGCCTCTCACGCCTTGTTCACTCACTGGGCCAGCCGCGGCTTCGTCGTGCTGTGCGCCGATAACCCCGGAATCATGTTGGGCGATTTGCTGGAGGGCGGTTGCGGCGCGCTGCTGTCCGCCGATCAGGAGGGCGATACCAAGAAACTGCTCAGCGCGGTGCGCAATCCGACGGGTTCCCTGGCTTTCCTGGCCGGCCGCCTTGCAAACGGCCGCATCGGTTTGGGCGGGCACAGCGCCGGCGGCGCCGCCATTGCCGGGCTGGGCGGCGAGCAAGGGGTGCGCGTGATCATCCCCATGGCTTCGGGTGGCGTGGATGCCGGCTCGGTGGTTGAATCGGCTCTGATCATGGGTGGTCTTAAAGATGAGACGGCCACTCCCAATATTGTCCGTTCCGGGTATGAAGATACCACCATCAAAAAACGCCTGGTGCTCATCCCCAATGCAGGCCACATGGCATTCTGCAGTGTTTGTCCCATCATTATGGAGTCCGATGAAGAACTGGGCTCGTTATCCACGGTTGCCAACGACGGATGCGGCCCCCAGTACATGGACCCGGCGTTGAGCACAGAAATCGTCAATTTCGCTTCCACCGCCGTTTATGAAGAAACCCTGGTCTGTTCCAGCACGGCGGCCGGTCAAATTTCAACGATTGCCAATCGTTACAGCGGTGTCGAGTACGACTACGATGCCAACTCTTCATCGAGCAGCAGCGGCGGCTGTAATTAAGCGCTAACAGGCGCCTGAACGTCACCATCATCGGCAGCGCTCGAAACCCTTGGGTCTAGAGCGTTTGCCGATTTTATTTTTTAGCGCTCATGTTACTTTCCTAAAGAGTGTTAACCGATCGACCGATAAGACTTCTGGACCTCTAGGAAGGGAGACTATCGGCGATGCGACCTCTTACGGAACGTTACTTCAAGTGGATGCTGAATTTGATGACGGTTATGGCAATTCTTTTGGCTGGGGCAGGGCAGGCCCATTGCGAGAGCGAGGATTCGATTACGCGTTGGGTGGCGACCCGCATGATTATCACCAAAAAGTATTCTATGCCGGTGGTGCGGTTCGTGGAAAAAGAGGAACTAAATCGTATCTTTACCGCCGGAAGCAAGCATTACATGGCGCGCTGGACGGCCGATCACGGCTCTTCCACCGCCGAGAATCTCATGGGTGTCTACTTGGACAAGGCCGTGGGTCTCTTTGACCCCAAAAGCCGTGTCATATATGTGGGCAGCTTTTTGCCCGATTGCCAGCGCGAGGCGGTGCTGGCCCATGAGATCGCCCATTACTTTCAGTATATCTTCGGCGGTCCCGTCGTGGAGGAAGGATTCGCGGCCGAGGCGCTCTTGATGGAACGCGAGATCGAGGCGTCCACCATCGAACGGCAATATGAAAAGCAGTTTTGCGATGGTCAAGCCGTCGCGCGACGGCCATAACCGCCTATCCGGACAATAAAAAACAGATCGGGGGCTCCCGCCGGGCAGTAAGCCCTCGGCGATGAGCCCCCAAAGTATTTTTCAGGAACCCCTATTAAGCCTTAGCCTTAGGAGCAGGTACGATCATTACCGGAACCGTGGCGAGTTTTAGCACCTTTTTAAGTGTGCCTTCGCCCAGATCGCCGGCCATCAGGTGGTGCTTGCGATGCCCCAGCACGATCATGTCGCAGGCCTGACCAGCGACCAATTTCATTATCTCTTCAGAAATCGAAGGGGCCTCGATCACCATATCCGTAACCTTCAGGGGTTTGGATCTTTTCAGACCTTGTTCGGCTTCGGTGCAATACTGGTGGATCTGTTCGCCGAAAACATGCGCTTCGGTGCGCTTGCCGATCAGCAGGTCCCGCGCGCTTTGGGTCTTCTTCTGTTCCATCTCCTTATAAAGATCCTCGCCCAATCCCATGCGGACGATATCGGCGGTATAGGCCGAATCTTTCTTGATCACATGCACCACGATCAATTCGCTTTCAAAACGGTCGGCCAGGGCCACGGCATAGTTGAATGCATTGCGGGCCGTATCCGATAAATCGGTGGCGAAAAGAATTCTTTTGATGAGCGTGTTCACCTTTCAATCTCCATTCATATGGGTTGCTCCCCAGAGGGATATCATGCATCCGCCGTTAAAACTTCAGTTGGCTCGGCAGCCACAACGTAATTTCAGGCCATACCATGATCATGATCATTAGTAAAACCATCAAAAGAACGAAGGGAATGATGGAGCGGTAAATCTCCTGCATGTTGACGCCCAACGGACCGGCCAGGGCTTTCATGTAAAAGAGATTGAAGCCGAAGGGCGGGGTGATGTAGCCCAGCTCCATGTTGATGACGAACATGATGCCGAACCAAATCGGGTCGAAGCCCAGCTTTTCGATGATGGGCATGAACACCGGAATACAGATCACGATGATGCCGCCCGGGTCCATGAAGCAGCCCAGGATCATCATCACCACTTGCATGCATACCATCATGACCCAGCGGTTGACGTCCAGGCCGGTGAAAAAGTCGGCCACCATCGAGGCCGCACCCATGGCGCTGTAGATGTGCGAGAACAGCACGGCGCCCAAAAATATCCACATGACCATGCCGCTCATGCGGCAGGTGCCGGTCACCGATTCATGCAGCACCTTCCAGGTAAAACGCTTGTTGACGACCAGAACGACCAGAGAGCCGAAGGTGCCGATGGCCGCGGCCTCCATGGCCGTGCAGACGCCCATGTACATCAGACCCAGCACCAATCCGATCAGGATGATGGGCATGACCACTGAACCCAGGCTCTTCAATTTGGTGGTGAAAGAGGCATCCTCCTCGGCGGAAATCGCCGGGCCCAACTTGGGATCGATCAGACAGCGGATGCCGATATAACCGATGAAGAGCAACGACAGAAGGATGCCGGGAACCACGCCGGCCATGAACAGCTTGCCCACCGAGGCGCCGGTGAGATATCCGTAAACGATCATCAATACACTGGGGGGAATCAGGATGCCCAGGGTGCCGCCGGCCGAGATGCAGCCCACGGCAATGTCCTTGCTGTAGCCGCGCTTGAGCATGGAGGGCAGGGCGATCATGCCCATGGTCACCGTCCCCACCGCGCTGATGCCGGCCATGGCGCCAAAAATGGCGCAGATGGCTACGGTGCCCATGGCCAGACCGCCCCGGACGCGGCCGAACCAGAGGTACATCATCTGGTACAGGTCTTCGGCGATGCCCGAACGCTGCAACAGGTTGGCCATCAGGATGAATAGCGGAATGGAAAGCAGGATCGGGCTGGTCCACTGTTGAAACGCCGTTCCGGCGATCAGGTAGAGGGCGTCAAACCCCATATGCATGATGATGAACACAATGGCGACGGAGCCGAAGCTGAATACCAGCGGCACGCCCAGCGCCATCAAGAGCACGAGCAGTCCAAAGAATATGATGGTGGTCAAACCGAGTGTCATTTTTCGCGATCTCCTCTAGAGTTGAGCCGATTAAGCGTGGGGAGAGGGCGCGGAGCCCTGAACCAGCGTTCTGATATCCCGAATCAATGTGGCGATGCCCTGGAGCAACAGCAGGAAGGCACCGATGGGTACGGTGACCTTGGCCGGGAACAGGGGTGCAGCCAGCATGCTGTAGGACTCTTCGCTGGTTTCCCAGGCTTCCAGGGCCATGGTGCCGCTTTTCCAGAGCAAGGCGATCACCACGGTGAAGAAGCACACCGAGGTGAGCACGTTGACGAGGGCCTTGGTCCTGGGACTGAACTTCTCGTAGAGGATTTCGACATTGACATGGCTTTTGTAGAGCATGACGTAGCCGCCCGACAGGGCAACGTAAGCGCAGAGCACGTACTGGTTGACTTCCAGCACCCAGATGGTCGGCAGATTGAGCAGATAGCGAAAAAAAACTTCATAGCAAAGGGTAAAAACCATGAAAAGAACCGCGTAGGAGACGATCCTTCCCACCCATTCATTTAATTTATCGATGTATTTTAAAAAATTTTCTATTTGCATGTTCGGTCGAGGTCCTTGTCCCATGAATTTGGTTCAGATAAAAGCCAACAAGCCGCTCCCGCGCGGATCAACTCCACTATCTTTAAGTCGCAAACGTTTTTTTAGTTTGATGTCTGGCGGATCTGAACGATCCGCCGTGCATGAGTCCGGCCGTGGCAGCGGGTTGCCCCCCCATGGAGGGGCAACCCGCTTTACAACGGCCGTTTGTTATGATCAACCGCTCCCATGCGCGGGCGATTTTTTGCTTATTTGGCTGCCGCTTTCTCAGCCATGAAGCCTCTCAACAACTCGATGACCTTGGCATTGCCCGGGGACTTTTTAGCCGAGCTGTCCCAAATCTTCTGGCCGATCTGTTTCAACTGAGCCACATCGGCTTCGGGCAGGGTGTGCAGGGTGTATCCATACTTATCCGGATTGGCCAACATCTCTTTTTCCTTCACGCCCTCATCGGCCAGGTACGCTACGTTCTGCCATCTGGCGTTTTCGATCACGATTTTCTGAACTTCCGGGGTGATCTGATTCCAGGCTTTGTGGGAGACATAGATGTCGCTGGTGGGGCAGCCTAGGATCGGCGGCATGACGACATGCTTGGTGACTTCCTTGAACTTCATGGTTTCCATGGCGAGGTAGGGGAAAATGGTCCCGTCCACGGTGCCCTGCTGTAAGGCCATATATTGATCTTCGGTGGGCAGGGAGACCGGAGCGCCGCCCATGGCCTGGACAACGTTGCCGAAGAAACCGAACGAGCGGATCTTTTTGCCCTTGAAATCGGCCAGAGAGTTGACCGGGAAGGAGACCATGTAGCCGTAGGAGGTGCCGCCGTTGATGTGCAGCAGTTCGATCTTGCGTTTGCGGTAGGCTTCCTGAACGATCTTGAAGGCTTCGCCGCCTTTGTAGGTATCCCAGAATTCACGGTGCTGCTCGACGTTTTCCAGACCGAAGGGCATGCCGAATTCGACCAGACCTTCGGGCACCTTGCTGGCATTGTAAATACCCGAAGAGGCGGCAATTTCAATGACGCCGTTGCTCACCGCGTCGAAAACTTCCAGAGTGGCCACGATTTCGCCGGGTCCGAACAACTTGATCTCGAGCGCTCCCTTGGATTGCTCTTGGATGCGTTTACACATTTCGCCCAGAATGGGGTGAATCGCGGAACTGGTCGGCCACACCGACTGAAAGCGCCACACCACCGGCTTGTCGGCCGCAAAAGCATTCCCAACCAGGCAGATTCCGAAAATCAACGCCATGCTGAACACAATCATCATCCGGGTTTGGTTTCTCTTAAACATCTTCGCCTCCTGCTCCTCTTGGAATTTGTTGTGCCGGTGCCCACGCCGCCGGCTGTTCATGCCGAAAACAGATCTGAATCGATTTTTCGGTCGGTTTGATTAAGGGGAAGGCTGGAAGAGGCGCGACGCGCCCTTGCAATGATGATTGAGCTATATAAACAAGGTATTTAACACGATAGCGCCCCCCGCGCCCCCCCATGCCGGGTTTCCAGATGGATTCACGGCACATGCAGGTAGCTAATAACGCACTGTTCAATAGCTTTGCAAGAAAAATAAGCGGTAAAATTTTTATAAATATGATTAACCGTTTGATTTACTGTGCAATAATTCTTTTTGTGGAATTTTTTCAAAATTTCTGCAATTGAATTGCGCTTACATCATGCTATAAATATCGCGGTATTCTGTCCAATCGCGTTGATGCAGGCTTCTGAAGTTAGTTGATGATGAACGGTTTTC
>JAKAFO010000246.1 GCA_021819735.1 Deltaproteobacteria bacterium | reverse complement strand
ATCTGCTTCAAAAAGCAAAATTTCTAGCGGTCCAAAGAAATTCTTCCATCAGCCAAATGCTCAGCCAAGAGTTGGAAAAGATGGTTTCTGATGCGGATAAGTATGAGATAGCCAAGAGAAAAGCACTCAAAACACTGAAAAACGGGTTCCGCATGGGTGGAAAAATTACCGCCTCCAGGGATGAACTTCATGCCCGATAAAATTTTTGTCGATACCAACATCCTTATTTATGCCCATGACCTGGACGCCGGGGTCAAGCACGAGAAAGCCGCACGCCTGCTTGAAAGCATTTGGGACACAGGAACCGGCGTCCTCAGCATCCAAGTGCTTCAAGAATTCTATGTGAATGTAACGCGCAAAATCCCTCAGCCGCTTTCGCCCTCTACGGCTCGCGGCGTGATCGAAAATTATCTCGCATGGCAGGTGGAAAACCTGCCACCAGATTCCATTCTGATGGCCTCCGAAATAAGTGAGCGACATCAACTTTCCTTCTGGGATGCACTGATCATCACAGCAGCCAGGCATGCGAGAGTCAAAAAAATCGTTACGGAAGATTTAAATAATGGACAAACGATCGAAGGCATCCAAGTAGTGAACCCATTTATTAGCTAATTCGGATTTTACCTCGGCCTTCGAATCCGAACCGCCCCATGGCAACGGAAAGCCGTTGACCATTTGAGCCATCACGAGCGCGACAGCTCGCGCCCGCTCGGCCCGGCTTGACTTTTACCCGCCACCGGGATAGGTCTCCGACATGCAAACCATCGTCCAGATAGAAAATCTGCGCATCGGCCACGGCTTACCGCTGGCCATCATCGCCGGCCCGTGCGTCATCGAAACGCCGGAGACGACTTTCGCCATTGCCGCCACGCTCAAACGATTGACCGATGCTCTGGGGCTGCCCCTGATCTTCAAGGCTTCCTTCGACAAGGCCAATCGGACGTCCATCGATTCATACCGCGGCCCGGGACTGGAGAAGGGTCTTGCACTTCTGGCCCAAATTAAATCGGAGCTGGGCGTCGCGCTGATCTCCGATATCCACGACATCCGCCAAGTCGAAGCGGCCGCCCGGGTGCTGGATGTGCTGCAAATCCCGGCCTTTCTGTGCCGCCAGACCGATTTCATTCTGGAAGCGGCGCGCACCGGCAAAACGATCAACATCAAGAAGGGCCAGTTCCTGGCCCCCGGGGATATGGCCAACATCGTGGATAAAATCGCCTCGACAGGGAACCGGAGCATTCTGCTCACCGAACGGGGGGCCACCTTCGGCTACAACAACCTGGTGGTCGATATGCGCTCCATCCCCATCATGGGCGCCACCGGGTATCCGGTGGTCTTCGACGCCACCCACAGCGTGCAGTTGCCGGGCGGCGCCGGTAAAAGCTCGGGCGGGCAACGCGAATACGCGCCGGTTTTGGCCCGGGCCGCCGTGGCGGCCGGTGCCGATGCGGTCTTCATGGAGGTGCATCCCGACCCCGACCGGGCCTTGTGCGACGGCCCCAACACCCTGCCCACCGACAGCCTGGAACCGCTGCTCAAACAGCTCAAGACCATCCGCCAGGTGGTCACCGCGGAGCCGGGTAGTCTATGATCGAAGAACGCCTCAAACAAATCCGAATGGTGCTCCTGGATGCGGACGGCGTGTTGACCGGCGGTGAAATCATCTATGGCGACAGCGGCGAGCAGTTCAAAATCTTCAATTCCAAGGACGGCGTAGGCATCCGCATGCTCAAGGCGGCCGGCATTCAGGTGGGGATCGTCACCGGACGCAGCGGCGAGGCCTTGCGCCATCGCTGCACCAATCTGGGGATCGATTTGATATTCGATGGCATTCGCAACAAAGTCCAATCCCTGAACCAGGCCCTGGCGCGCACCGGCATCGCCGCGGCAGCCACGGCCTTCGTGGGCGATGACCTTCCCGATCTGGCCATCATGGGAAAGGTGGGCCTGGCCGTGGCCGTGGCCGATGCTCATGAGTCGGTGCTTGGCGTGGCCCACCTCGTTACCCGGGCCAAGGGCGGCCGGGGGGCGGTACGCGAAGTGTGCGACGCCATTCTCAAAGCCCAGGGCCGCTGGGATGAACTCGTCCAGAAGCTGTTCAATGGCTGACCGCAAACACCTCGTCAAATACCTGCTCATCGGCCTTGTGCTGATCATCGCCGCCACCGTGGCGGTGCGATTGGTCCGCTCCCACCGGCCACAAGGGCAGCCGTCGGCGACCCCTGCCGCAAAAGCCACCGATGCGCTCATGACCTTGATGGGCATCCACCAGACAGCCACCAAGGAAGGCCGGGTCCAGTGGGAACTGGATGCCGACTCGGCCCAACTCGAAACCGAAAACGGCCGCATGATTCTCACCGGTCCCAAGGTGGATTTTACAACGCGGGACGGCAGCAAGGTTCACCTTACGGCCCGCAAAGGCGTTCTCGATACCCGCAGCAATGATATGGCGGCCAGAGGCAAGGTGCGCTTGCGCAACGACCAGTACGAATTGGAGACCGAGTCTCTCAAGTACCAGCACAAAGCGCGTCGGTTGAGCTGCCAAACCCCGGTTCGTATTGTCGGCCCGGCCTTTGACTTGCGCGCCGATCAAATGACGTATAACCTCGAGGAAAACCGGGCCTACTTCGATGGACGGGTGGAAGGAAATCTCAATGCCGGGTTCGATTTTTGAGCTCAAGCGCAGAATGAACGCTTGCTTGATAGGGTGCGTGGCGCTGCTGGCCTTGTGCGTGATGAATGCCGCAACGCTGCCGGCGGAAGAAAAAAAGCTCCCCACGCAATCCGGTGAGCCCGTCAACATCAACGCCGACCGGCTGGTATCGGATACCACCCAACGAACGGCCGAGTTCCTCGGCAACGTGAAGGTGGTGCAAGGCACCACCACCATCACCGCCGACCGTTTAAAACTGGTCTACAAAGCGAACAGCGCCGATCCGGCAAAAGCCGGCGCCGAAAGCATCGATACCATCGAAGCCACGGGCCATGTCCGTATCGCCCTGGACAACAGAGTTGCCGTGGGTGAAAAGGCCGTCTATACTACTATCGACCGAAAGCTGGTTATTACCGGACCGGGAGCACAGATCACCAGCGGACCGGATGTCATCGAAGGCAGCACCATCACCTTCCACCGCGACAGCGGCAAGGTGGAAATGGTCGGGCAGGTGAAAGCAACTATCCGCTCGGATCAAAGGGGCTTGAACTGAAACCGGCGAGCTGTTATACGTGCTCGTCTACCGTTATCGGGAACCCCATGGCGATTTTGGCCATTGAAAATTTGGCAAAAAGCTACAACGGACGCCAGGTGGTGAAGACCGTGAGCCTGGCGGTGACCTCGGGACAGGTCATCGGCCTGCTGGGCCCCAACGGGGCCGGCAAGACCACCACCTTTTATATGGCCGTGGGGATGGTTCGGCCGGATGCCGGCCAAGTCCGCCTGGACGATGAAGATATTACCCAATTCCCAATGTATATCCGGGCGCGCAAGGGGTTGGGCTACTTGCCCCAGGAAGCCTCCATCTTCCGCAAGCTGACGGTGGAGCAGAACATCCTGGCGATCCTGGAGACGATGCCCCTGGGCAAGCCCGAACAGAAAGCCCGGGCCGCGGCGCTGTTGGACGAACTGGGCATCCGGCATCTGGCGCTACAACGGGCCAGCGTGCTTTCGGGCGGAGAACGGCGACGCCTGGAGATCAGCCGGGCCTTGGCCACCAATCCAGCCTTCATTCTGCTGGATGAGCCGTTTGCCGGCATCGATCCGCTGGCGGTGGCCGATATCAAAAAGATCATCGGCCACTTGAAAAAACGCAACATCGGCATCCTGATCTCGGATCACAATGTGCGCGAAACCTTGGAAGTGTGTGACGAAGCATTCATTCTGGCCGACGGAGAGGTGATCGAAAAAGGGCCGCCCCAAGCCATCGCGGACAGCCCCGTGGCACGGCGCTTTTACCTGGGAGACGAATTCAGGTTATAAAATGGCCATCGAACTACGACAACAGCTTAAACTGACCCAGCAGCTCATCATGACGCCGCAATTGCAGATGGCGATCAAGCTGCTGCAGTTGTCCCGCCTGGAGCTGATGGATGCTATCCGCCAGGAGTTGGAAGAGAACCCGACCCTGGAAGAGTCCCAGGAAACGCTCTCCCGGGACGTCCTCAGCCAGGAAGAGCCGGTGCAGTTGCCGGAGGCCGAAAAGCCCA
This sequence comes from Deltaproteobacteria bacterium, assembly GCA_021819735.1. Classification (GTDB taxonomy): domain Bacteria; phylum Desulfobacterota; class Desulfobacteria; order Desulfobacterales; family Desulfosarcinaceae; genus Desulfatitalea. Next base: position 3,796 of record JAKAFO010000246.1, on the reverse strand, counting down.
AAGAGATCACCATCGATGAAAAGATCCCCAGCGACATCGACTGGAGCAACTACATGGACGATTACGGCTCGGCCAGCCGTGCCCGGCTCGAGACCGAAGACCGTGACAGCCCCCAATACGAAGCCTTCATCTCCCACAAGGAATCCCTCAGCGATCACCTGCTCTGGCAGTTGCTGATGGCCGGGCCTTCGCCCGAAGAAAAGGACATCGGCAGCCTGATCATCGGCAACCTGGACAAGGACGGGTACCTGCAGACGACCCTCGAAGAGCTGGCCCAGCAGGCCGGCGTAACCGTAGAGGACATCGAAGAGGTGTTGTTCCTGCTGCAGAGCTTCGACCCCCTCGGCGTCTGTGCCCGGGACCTGACCGAATGCCTCCTGCTCCAGGCCAAGGCTCTGGGCCTGCAGGACACCCTGGTGACCAAAATCATCCAGGGACATCTCAACCACCTGGAGAACAAAAATTACAAGGCCATCTGCCGGGCGTTGAAAGTGAGCCTGGAAGAAGTCATCGCCGCCGTCGAGATCATCACCGGCATGGAGCCCAAACCCGGCCGCCAGTACAGCGAAGACGAACCCCAATACATCACCCCGGACATCTACGTTTATAAAACCGAAGACGACTTTGCCATCGTGATCAACGACGACGGCCTGCCCAAGCTCAAGGTCAACTCCTTTTACAAGCAGGCCATCACCCGGGACAAGGAGGTAGGCGGCAATGCCCGCAACTACATCCAAGACAAGTTGCGCTCGGCCGCCTGGTTGATTCGCAGCATCCACCAGCGCCAGAAGACCATTTACAAGGTCATGGAGAGCATCCTTAAATATCAGCGGGACTTTTTCGACAAAGGCATCGCCCATTTGAAGCCCATGGTCCTGCGCGACGTGGCCGAAGATATCGGCATGCACGAATCGACCATCAGCCGCGTCACCACCAACAAATATGCCCACACGCCCCAAGGCATCTTCGAGCTCAAATACTTCTTCAACAGCTCCATCAAGCGCGTCCACGGCGAAGCCATCGCCTCGGCCAGCGTCCAGGAAAAGATCCGGCGGATGATCGAAGCCGAAGATTCGCGCAAACCCCTTTCCGACAGCAAGATGGCGGAAATGCTCAAGGCGGAGAACATCGACATTGCCCGGCGTACGGTGGCCAAGTATCGAGAAATGATGGGGGTGCTGCCGTCGAGCAAACGCAAGCGGTACTCGTAGCCATGCTTAGGGAAAAAGTTGTTTTCCACCCTAAAAGGATTATTTTCAGCGTGCCCAGACGGACGGCGGCAACCATCTGAGTAATTGCATCGATCCACTTATCCCAAGGAGGCATCCTCTATGCAGACATCGGTCACTTTCAAGAACCTTGAACCCTCCGATCGTATCCGATCCTATGTCAGTGACAAGCTAAACCGTTTCGACAAATATTTTCACAACCCGGGGGAAGCCAACGTCGTGCTTTCGGTGGAAAAGTTCAGGCACATCGCCGAGGTCAACATCACCGGCGACCGCCTGACGATCAACGGCAAGGAAGAGACCGAGGACATGTACGCGGCCATCGACATGGTCCTGGACAAGCTGGACAAGCAGATCAAAAAGAACAAACAGAAAATCCGCGACCACCGGCCCGGCAAGGGCAAAGCCAAGGCCGCCACTGGTCAGGCCGAAGGGCTGGACGAAGAAGGTGAACGCCGGGTCATGGTCAAGAATATCGAGTACAAGCCCATGGACGTGGACGAAGCCATCATGCAGATGGATCTGGTGGAGGACAACTTTCTGGTCTTCACCAACGCCCGTTCGGATCGCGTCAATGTCTTGTATCGCCGCAAGGACGGCCACTATGGCCTGATTCAGCCCAATCCTTAAGACGGCCTTGGCCGTCGAGGCGTTGGAAAGCAGAAATTTAATAGCTATTGTGGGGCGGTTGGTGGTGAAATAGCATGAAGATACTGGATGTCTTGAGCAAGGAAACCATCTGCCTCGATCTTAAGGCCACGGACAAAAAAGGGGTTTTGGATGAAATGGCGGCGCCCGTAGCCCGGCTCACGGGTGCCGCGCCTCAAGCGCTGGTCAAGGTTCTCATGGAGCGCGAACGCCTGGGCAGCACGGGTATCGGCGGTGGAATCGGAATTCCCCACGGCAAACTCAAGAACCTGGCCTCCCTGATCCTGGGATTCGGTTTGAGCCGCCGCGGCGTGGATTTCGATTCCCTGGACGGGAGACCCGCCCACCTCTTTTTCCTGATGCTCACGCCCGAAGATTCGGCCGGTCTGCACCTGAGGCTGCTGGCGCGCTTGTCCCGGCTGCTGAAAAACGACGAGTTCAAATCCCAGCTCATGCGGGCCAAAAGCCCTGAAGAAATTTTAGAGATCATCCAGGAAAAGGATGAACCTTTCTAGCGATGAAACAGCGTCCCATCATCATCGTGACCGGCACTTCGGGCTCCGGTAAGACCACGGCCCTGGCTGCCTTTGAAGATGCCGGGTTCTACTGCATCGACAACATGCCCATCCAATTGGTGCCGAATTTCCTGCAAATGCCCACTCCGGCCCAAAAAGAGGACGCCACCGCGGGTTGGGTCCTGGGCATGGACCTGCGCGACAAAAGCCTGCTGGACCACTACAGTACCCTGATGAATGAACTGACCCGGCAAGGCTACCAGATCAAGACGGTTTTCCTGGATGCCGACGAGCAGGTCCTGCTGCGGCGCTATAACCAGACGCGCCGGCATCATCCCCTGGGTCGACGCGGCAGTCTGCTGGACGCCATCCGCGAAGAAAAGAGACAGTTGCAACCCTTGCGGGACACCGCCGCGTATTCCATCGACACCTCGCGCTTCAGTATCCACGAGCTGAAATTCGCCATTCTCAATATCGCCCGCCGCCATACGGCCACCACAGGCATGGCCATCAATGTGGTCTCTTTCGGGTTCAAGCACGGCATGCCGGTCGAAGCCGACCTGCTGATGGACGTGCGCTTTTTGGCCAATCCCTATTTCGTGCCCGAGCTCAAAGCCCTGGACGGCGGGTCCAAGGAGATCCAGGATTTCGTTCTCAAAGACCCGGAAACGGAGCTCTTTCTGAGCGTATACCTGAAGCTGCTCGACCATCTGGTTCCTTTATATGAAAAAGAAGGCAAAGCCTACTTGACCATTGCCATCGGGTGCACCGGCGGTCGCCATCGTTCAGTGGTCATCGCCCAGAAGATTTTTGACCATATCCAGCGATCCCAACCCACGGTTCGCCTCATTCACCGGGACATTCAAATTACCTGACCTCCAGACCCGGGGAGCAAGGGCGGCGCGGACGCCGTGGACTAAAGCAAGGCCGCAAGCCGAGCCTCAATGTAAAAGGACGACACCTTATCATGATCGGAATCCTCATCGTCAGCCATCGGCAATTGGGAGACGCATTGATCGATTGCGTCGAATTCATCTTGAATGAAAAACCGGCGGCGCTGGCGTCCATCTCCATCGACCTGCGCGAGAACGCCGCCGATCTGCGTACCAAAATCGAAAAAGGCATCAAACAAGTTGACAACGGCAAAGGGGTGTTGATTCTGACGGATATGTTTGGCGGAACCCCATCCAACCTCAGTTACGCCTTTCTGGAAGAGGGCCAAATCGAAGTGCTCTCGGGTGTAAACCTGCCCATGGTGATCAAAGCAGTAGGTCTGCGTAACACGAAAGGGTTAGCCGAACTGGCGGAATCGCTGGAAGGTTTTGGCAAGAAGAGCATCTCTCTGGCCAGCGGAATTCTAAAAGGCAACAAGCGCAGCCAGGGATAAACCGGATCTTAGATCGG
>JAKAFO010000245.1 GCA_021819735.1 Deltaproteobacteria bacterium | reverse complement strand
ACCGCCGGTTCGACCCGCCGCGGCTGCCAGATCGGTTTGCCGTATCTTTTGTTTGAGCTGGTTGACGGCATTGTCCAGGTCCTCATCGATGTTTCGGGTCTTAAGCTTCTGGGTCCCGTATTTTTCGATGATCTCGGGGGGTACATAGGGGCAAAGGGCCAGCTCCTTTTCGCCTTTGAAAACCGCGGCGGAAAACGCCATGCAGGTTTTTTCCCGACATTGACGGCAATTGGTCTTGGGCAACACCTTCAGGATTTCCATGATATTTTGAAACCGGGACACGCGCGACCCTCCTTCCTGCTCTTGGTCAGACCTTCCCCTAATACCGGATGCGATGAATGTGTGGAGATCGATGCAACCCTCTTAGCGCATCTGCTTTCATATGAAATCACCCAAATGGGGGATTTTCGTTCCAATATAAATAGAAATAAAAAATTTGCATTTCCTGGCGGAATAGTGGGAATAGGAATGCGGAGGGCTAAGGCTGAACATGATTATTGACTGCAAATCCCTGGACTTTTCCACGGCATATGCGACCCTGCGCCTGTTTCAGTCCGGTCCGTTGGGCGACTGGACGCACGAAGGCCGAGCCCACGCCTACGGCGCCAAGTTTCTTCTGGATTGGGACGTATCGCCCCTGTTTCCATTGATCAACGCGATCGTGCCCGATGCCCGCTTGTATGAGACGCCGATCTATATCAAGTTCGCGCTGAACGCGCACTTATGCGCCTTTTATCCCCATGAAGGCGCTTTCTCGCCGGTGAAAGGCTATGCCGAGGCGGTGGCCTTTTTGGACGACTTGCTCGCCTTCATAAAAGACGTTCATGCGCGCAGAGCCGAAATCACCCCCAATTACAAAAAATTCAAACCGGCGTCCGCACTGGATATATTTCAGTTGCTGCCCCGCACAAACTGCCGGGCCTGCGGCCATGCCACCTGCCTGGCTTTTGCCGCAGCCGTGTCCCGCCAAAAGTCGCCGCCTTCCGACTGCCCCCACCTGGGCCGGCCGGTCGAAGAAATGGCCCTCTTTCCAGTTTTCGACGCCCAGGGCCGCTTGATCCGCACCATCGCCCTGGAGATCGACTCGTCGGCCCTGCGCGAAAGCATCCACCAAAAGGAGACCCAGATTCAAACCCTGCGCTCCCGGCTCGAAAGTTTCGAGCAGGAACAGACGCGCCAAATCCAGGACACAAACCAAAGGCTGCCCGACCCGCTGAGCCGGCGTGAAATCCAGGTTCTCCAGATGCTGGCCGGCGGATTCACCAACAGGCAAATTTCAAACCGACTACACATTTCCGAGCATACGGTCAAAAGCCATGTCGTCCACATTTTCAACAAAATCGGGGTTAATGACCGTACCCAGGCTTCGGTCTGGGCGGTTTCCCATAGGCTGCTTGAGTAGAGATGCTCTTGCCTGATCCGAAAGGTCGCGCCGTGCAGGAACAAACCGATCCAAAAATCGTCATCGCCGCCGGAGAGGCCCGTATTCCCGTTATTGCATGTGGGTCCCGCTGGTTGGTGGTGGACAAGCCCTGCGGCCTGAGCATCCACAACGACCCGGGCAGCGACCTGTGCTCCGTTGCCCTGGCAGCGGTGCGGGCGGGACGCCTGCCGGCCCTGCACCCCGAAATTTCCGCCATGCATGCCGTGCATCGCATCGACCGGGACACCAGCGGCATCGTGCTGCTGGCCGGCGACACCGAGACCCTCGCCTACTTTGGCGCCCAATTCGCCGACAAGGGCGTCGGCAAGTTATATCTGGCTGTGGTCCATGGCCTTCTTGAAGAGCCCGTCGCGGGCCAGGAGTGGATCGAGTGGAACTGGCCCCTGACCGAAGCCGCCGCCGGCAGAAAAGATCCCATGGGCCAAGGCAAACGCGTGCCCTGCACTACCCATTGCCGGGTGCTGGCCCACAGCGTGCACTACTCCTTGATCGAGTGCCAACCTCTTACCGGCCGTAAGCACCAGATCCGGCGACATGCCAAGCTGGCCGGCCACCCCATTGCCGGCGACCGGCGCTATGGATCGGCCAGTTCGCTGGCCTACCTGAGCCGGCACCACGATTTCAATCGACTCGCCCTGCATGCCCACTGCCTTACCCTCCGACTTCCCGGTGAAACGCAAGACACCACTTTCAAATCCGGCGGGTTACCGGAAGCGATGCGGAAACTGCTCGAGATCGATAGGTAGTGCCCATCCAGGGATGGAATCAAAGAGAATCCTCGGCGATTAAACGTTTCAATGTGCTTTCGTCGAATGGAAGGTATTTGGGTGCCGATGCGTCGATGACCGCCGATTCGATCTCTTTCTTGATGGCTTTCAGGTCGTTTACTTTTTCTTCGATGGAGCCGCGCGTGATGAAGCGGTAGACGGTGACCGGCTGGTGCTGGCCGAGGCGGTGGCTGCGGTCGATGGCCTGGTTTTCCACGGCCGGGTTCCACCAGGGGTCGAGCAGGAAGACGTAGGAGGCTTCGCTGAGGTTGAGCCCCGTGCCGCCGACCTTGAGGGAGATGAAAAAGGGACAAGGGCCCGGATATGCCTTGAAGGCTTGGACCGCGGCGGCCCGGTCGGCCGTGCGGCCGTCGAGATAAAAGGTGGGGATGTTAAGGCGCAGGAAGAGTTCCTGGATCAATCGCAGGTGGCGCGTGAACTGAGAGAAGATCAATATCTTATGGCCTTCGGAGAGAATCTCCATGGCCGCGTGAAATACTTCCTCGGTCTTGCCGCTGGTCAAATTTCTCCGGCTCTCCTTGAGGGCCAGGCGCGGATGGCAGGCGATCTGCCGCAGCCGCAGGATCAGGCGCAGAATGTGGAAGGCGCGCGCGCCCCGCAGGCCATCCATCTCGTCGCGGGCCGCCGCGAGGGCCTGATCATAAATGGTTTTCTGCTCGTCGGCGAAATCGCAGTAAAGGGTCACCTCGGTCTTGGGCGGCAACTCGGCCAGCACCTGGGATTTCAAGCGCCGCAGGATGTAGGGTTTGGTCTTTTCCCGGAGACGTTCCAGCGCCTTGGGCGTATCATACCTTTCCTTGAAAGCGTCCAGGTCATCCAGGAATCCGGGCATCAGAAAGTCGAACTGGCTCCAGAGGTCGGCGGCCGAATTCTCCACAGGCGTTCCGGTGATGGAGAGCCGCGCGGCCGCCGGGAGATGCTTGACGGCCCGGGAGGTCACGGTGTCGGCGTTCTTGATGGCCTGGGCCTCGTCGAGGATCACATACTCCCATTCGAGGCTGCACAACAGCGGCGTTTCGTTGCGCACCATGCCGTAGGAGGTGAGGATCAGATCGTATTTGCGCAGGTGTTCGGCGCTTCTGATGCGGGCCGGTCCGGCGAAGGCATAGGCGCTAATGTCCGGCGCGAATTTGCGGATCTCGAGTTCCCAGTTGAAGAGCAGTGTTTTGGGGGCAACTAACAGCGCCGGCCGCGCGAGGGTACCCTCTGCTTTCAGGCTCTTGATCAGGGTCAGCACCTGAAGCGATTTGCCCAGGCCCATGTCATCGGCCAGGATGCCGTTCAAGCCCAGCGTTTTCAAGGTCCGCAGCCAGTTGAAGCCCAGGAGCTGATAGGGCCGCAGCACGCTCTCCAGCTCCTTGGGGACCGGGTAATGCCGGACCCCTTCCAGGCGGCCGCCGAATTGGCAAAGGGCTTCGAAGGCCGGATCGGTGCGCAGCTCGGGTTGATCCGCAAGGCAGGCCCGCACCCTGGGAAAATCGGCCTTGTTGAAAGTCAAGAAATCCCCGGCCACGGTTCCGCTTGTTGAAAGTTCGGCAAGCAGCCGCCGGACGTCACCGGAGATGATCCCCAGGGCGCCGTCGGAGCGCGCCACATAGCGCTTGCCTTGCCCGAAGGCCTGAAACAGCTCGCCGGCGTCCAGCGGAAGATCTCCGGAAAAAACCGTTGCGCCCACCTGCAAGTGCCGGGCTTGGGTTTGGACGTTCCAGTGGACCGTCACCGGGTCGGTGATCTTGCGTTGGCCGATCCTGACGGCGAACCCATGGTTTTCAAGGGCCGGCACTAGGATTTCCAGAGGCTTTTCCGGCACGCGCCAGTTGAAATCGCGGTCCGGCCGCGGCAGGAAGCCGTTGGCCAGAAGCACTGCCTTGAGACCTTCCTCCGCCGCGCGGTTGCGCCGGATTTCCAGGTGGCGGCGAACATCGACGAGCACGGCCAGATCGTCGTTGTCCTTGACCGGGTGCCCTTCGTAGACGAAGTAGAGCCGGGCCTTGGCCGCCGGCTCATCGAGGCTCACCGCCGCCTGGGGAACAATATCGCGCAGGCACTGCATTTCTTCCTTTTCGATGCGCCGGATGCGCACCTTATCCGGCTGCCTTGCAAATCCAGCCAGCAGGCGCTCTCGTTCGGCTTCGCCCAGGGCTCTGCCCACGGGGATATCCCTGAGAAAAGCAAACGCGATCTCCGGCCGCAATTGAACGATGCGCCGGCCGTGGATCAAAGTCACCGGCATGGCCTGCACCACGATTTCAGCCTCGGCCAGGCTGAGGCCCCCCAGGTGAAGTTCCAGGCAGTCATCGCGCAGGCCGATTTCGGGAATGACCTCCTTATCGATGCGGAAGTCTGTCGGCGAACCATCGGCATGCACCAGTATCCGCTGTTTCTGGCTGGCAATAACGAAACGGAACAGATGGCGCGACGCCATCCGCAGGCGGGTGAACTCCTGATCGGGGTTGAAAAACCGGCCCTCGTTTTTTCTGAAAGTCATTTCGCTTTCAAGCAGGGTTTTGAACAGGGCCTTGTCCGCCACGTGGGCCGCGACATATTCGAGATCCTTGACGAAGAAGATCTTGCTGCGCTGGGGGATCACCCAACGCCCGCGGTTGAAGAGCGCCGGCGTCAACACCACGGTGAACTGCCCGTATTTGCGCGACTGCTGAGGGTCGTAGGTGAAGATGACGGTTTCCATAACAGCAACTCTAACGCCGGAAGATCAGATCGACAACATTGCGCACATACTGCTCGTCGGAAATTCCGGCCAGGGCCTCTTCGGGGTAGGCCACTTTGCCCTTGAAATGCCGGGCCATGGCGGCAAAGAGCGCCACCCGGGCCTCGGGGTCCAGGCTGTCCCGGCGGATGAGAGCCTGCAGGGCCGCATCGGCTTCGATGGGCGTCGCCTGTTGGCGCAGGCGTGCCGCCAGGTGGGGATGGGCGCGCAGCGAGTTGTAACGATTTTCGGCCAGCACGGCATCGATGCGCGGCACCGCCACCTTGGCGCTGCGCACCACGATGGTGTTGGCGGCGATATCGCCCAGGCGCTGGGCGTAACGGCTCGCCAGGCAGACCGCGCCGCCCAGCAGGTAAAACACCGGCAGACTGTCCACGGCCCGCAGCAGGTTGCGGATGATGATCTGGCTGGGGCGCAGGCGCAGCCCGCGCACATCCATGACCCGCAGACCGAAGAGCCGCTTGCCGACCGTTTGTCCGTTCCAATACCACTCCAGGGCCATAGCATAGCCCAGGTAGAACAGGAAGTAGAGCAGCATGGTGATGGCCTGGGAGAGATCCTGGCTGATGAAGCCCGTCAGGGCCGCCACCACCTGGGCGGCCTTGGCGAACGCCACCAGGCAGAGGGCATCCAGCAGCCAGGCCAGGCAGCGGCTGACCGGGCCGGCCAGGGGCAACGAGAAGCTGACCCCTTCTGGGGGGCGTATGGTGCGCACATGGGTGCGCGCGGTGGGGGAAGGGCCCGGCTTCATGGTCTTTTCCTATAACGCCCCAGGAGACGCTTGCGCACGGCCAGGCCGATCTCGCGCCGGCCGGAATAACGCAGGAAAAGCGTCAGCAAAATCAACTCCAGGATACCGAAGGCGATCTTGGCGGCATAAGGAATCGTGGGTTCATGGTACTGGGAGAAGAAGGCTTCCACCAGCCCGGCCCACACCAGCATCAAAGCCACCCCGCTGATCAGGGTCACCACGTCGGGCACCACGGCGCGCAGCCGCTCGCCCATGGGTTTGGCCGCCCCGCCGCCGATCAGCGCCCCGGCCAGCAGCAGGCCGGCCTGGCCGGCCACGAGGATCGAAGGGATCTCCACTGCGCCGTGGGGCAGCAGCCAGCCGACCAGAAACGCGCTCTGGCCGGCTCGCAGGTAGTCGGCCACCACGGCCCCCAGCATAACACCGTTGGTGAAGAGCAGCAGTACGGTGCCGATACCCCAGGTCATGCCCAAGGCCAGCACGAAGATCGAGACCCGCGTGTTATGGGTCATCAGGAAAGCCGAAAAGGTGGTTTTGCCTTCTCCCAGGCGCTTTTCGTTGGCACCGCTTTCTTCCTTGGCCACGCGTTCGGCCGGGTCCATTTGCAGGTGTTCGAAGGGCATCAGGACCGCCTTGGCCTCGGGGTCGATTATAATCGCTGCGCTGCCGAAAACACCTCCGGCCAGCATCACGGCCAGGCTCAGGGCAAAGGCGCGCCAATGCCGTCGAAACGCCACCGGAAAGGTGCGCCAGAACCATTGCCACGGCCTGAATCGCACTGTCTCCTGCCGCGCACCGTAGATGAAGCTGTAGGCACGGCCCACCAGGGATTCCAGGTAGAGGCGCATGGAGCGTTCGGCCGAGTAGGTATCGATCTTGGCCAAATCGGCCGAGGCACGCTGGTAGAGGTAGTGCAACCGCCGAATCTCGTCGAAGGACATGCGCCGGTAGGGGTCCTGCTCCTGGCGTGCAATCACCTTCTCCAGTTCATTCCAGAACGGCTGCTCGGCGGCAATGAATTTTTGAAGATCGATGATCATACACTTCTCTTATTTCGTACGCGTACGCCTATAGTAGTTGTCGCTGCTTGATCTCTATATACTGCCCAATCAACTGGCTGCTCAACTGCTCCTTGTCCAGCAACGTCAGCTCGGCCCCGTATTGACGCAATCGGCGGCGGGTGTCGCTCAGGGCGCTCCAGGCCATGTGGCCCGCCAAATGCTCGTAGATCCCCTGGGCCGAGTGCACATCCGGCGATGAGAAGAGCGGGTAGGCCCCGGCCGGCCGGAACATGTTGACCCGCACCACATGCTGGCGGGCGCAGGCCCGCAATGCGCCCACGAAGCCTTCGGCCATCAAGGGATCGTCCAGGTGGGTCAGGAAGAGCAGCAGGGCCCGCTTGCGCAGATGGGTGCCGATGAAAGTAAAGAGCTCGTCGAAATCCGGCGAGACCATCCGGGGCATGCGGTTGTAGAGCGCCTCGCGGCAGGCGTTGTAGTGCGCCCTGCCCCGTCCGGCCTTGATAAGGCAGTCGGGCCGGGCGCCGAAGATGACCAGGCCGAAACGGTCGCCGGCCCGGTCGGCGGCCAAGGCCATCACCAGGCTGGCGATGATGTAGCGCTCGAAAATGGTGCTCTGAAAATCGGTGGCATTGGATCGGTCGCGCCGACGCCGGTCCCGTCCGAATTCGGCGCTGCGCGTGCTCAGGCGCGAGGCGTCCAGCACCACATAGATCTCCTGGGACTGCTCCACCTGGTAGACCCGCGTGACGGGTGCATGCCGCCGGGCCGTGGCCTTCCAATCCACATCTTCGTAACTGTCACCGGGCAGGTACTCCCGGAGCTGTTCGAACTCGCGGCCCTTGCCCACCTTGCGCACGCTGCGCCAGCCCCACTCCCGGCGGCTGAACAGCCCCAGGATGTGCTTCTGGCCGCTCACCAGGTTGGGATAGACCCGGATTTCGCTGTTCAGGGGGAAGCGGCGGCGCAGGCCCCACAGGCCCCAACGCGAGGAGATCTCGAGGTGGCAGGCTTCCAGGGCAAACCGGCCGCGCCGCTGGGCCCGGCAGGGCCAGGCCAGGGTTAGACGTTCATGACCCCGGGCCAGATGCAGGCGTTGTACAGGGACATCGCTGACCAGCGCTTCGGGCAAGGCCAGCCCCAGGCCCAACTCCAGATCGAGAGTGCCGGGCTTTTGTAAATGCAGTTGCACCTTGGCCGGCTGATCCACGGTGAGGCGCACCAGTTCCGGTGCCGTCACCGCCAGGCCGGCAAAGCGCTGTTTTCCGGTCGAGGC
>JAKAFO010000244.1 GCA_021819735.1 Deltaproteobacteria bacterium | reverse complement strand
ACCAAAATCGAAAAAGGCATCAAACAAGTTGACAACGGCAAAGGGGTGTTGATTCTGACGGATATGTTTGGCGGAACCCCCTCCAACCTCAGTTACGCCTTTCTGGAAGAGGGCCAAATCGAAGTGCTCTCGGGTGTAAACCTGCCCATGGTGATCAAAGCAGTAGGTCTGCGTAACACGAAAGGGTTAACCGAACTGGCGGAATCGCTGGAAGGTTTTGGCAAGAAGAGCATCTCTCTGGCCAGCGGAATTCTAAAAGGCAACAAGCGCAGCCAGGGATAAACCGGATCTTGCATAAAGGTCTCACAATCATGAAGGAGGAAAGATGAGCATCAAAGTTGCAATCAATGGATTTGGCAGAATCGGTCGCGTGGTTTTCAGGGCTGCCTTGAAGAACCCCAACATCCAGGTCGTGGCGATCAACGACCTGACCAGCGCCGCCACCATGGCCCATCTGCTGACCTACGACTCGGTCCACGGCAAACTCGACAAAGAGGTGCGGGCCGAGGACAAAGCCATCTACGTGGACGGACGCAAAATCGCCTACACGGCCTTCAAAGACCCGGCCGAACTGCCCTGGCAAGCCATGGGTGTCGATATCGTCATGGAGTGCACCGGCTTGTTCGTCGATAAGGCCAACGCCTCCAAACACTTGACCGCCGGCGCCCGCAAAGTGATCATCTCGGCCCCAGCCAAGGAACCGGATGCCACCATCGTCATGGGGGTCAACCACACCACCTATGATCCTAAAAAGCATCACGTCATCTCCAATGCCTCCTGCACCACCAACTGTCTGGCGCCGGTGGCCAAGGTGTTGATGGAGAATTTCGGCATCCAGAACGGCTTGATGACCACCATTCATTCCTATACCGGCGATCAGCGCCTGCTCGACTTCCCGCATAAGGATTTGCGGCGCGCCCGGGCCGCAGCCCTCTCCATGATCCCCACCACCACCGGAGCGGCCAAAGCGGTTTCGCTGGTGCTGCCCGAGCTGGCCGGTAAATTGAACGGCCTGGCCATTCGCGTCCCCACCCCCAATGTCTCCCTGGTGGACGTGGTGGTCAATATCAACAAAAGCGGCGTGACGGTCTCCAACGTCAACAGCGCCTTGAAAGCCGCGGCCGAAGGTCCTCTGGCCGGCTTCTTGGGCTACACCGAACTGCCGCTGGTCTCTTCCGATTTCAACGGCAGCACCCTTTCGTCGGTGGTGGATGGCGGCAACACCTATGTCATCGACAAAACCGTGAAAGTCCTCTCCTGGTACGACAACGAAACCGGCTATTCGCACCGCATGGTCGACCTGGCCGCGATGATCGGAAGCACGCTGTAAATCTAAGCATATGGAAGGAGAACCGCGATGGGAAACCGCCTTCCCCTGATCGCCGGGAACTGGAAGATGTACAAGACCGGTGAGGAGGCTGTCCAGTCTGCCAAGCGTCTGAAGGAGCTCGCCGCCGATGCGGCCGGGGTGGAGATCATGATCGCCCCGACGTTCACGGCCCTGGCCCCGGTAGCCGCCGTGATCCAATCGAGCAACATCGCCCTGGGGGCTCAGAACCTACATTGGGAAACCCAGGGCGCCTTCACCGGTGAAATCTCCGCCCCCATGCTGGTCAATGCCGGCTGCCGCTATGTCATCATCGGCCATTCCGAACGCCGCCAGTACTTCGGCGAAACCGACCAGAGCGTCCAACGCAAGATTCGCGCGGCCGTGAATGCCGGGCTGCGCCCCGTAATGTGCATTGGTGAAACCGAGACCGAACGCGAGGCCGGCAAGACATTTTCTGTACTTGACAAACAGATTCAAAAAGGTTTAGAGGGCTTTGTTTTTCAGGATCTAAAGTCGCTGGTACTGGCCTATGAACCGGTCTGGGCCATCGGCACCGGGAAAACCGCCACCAAAGAACAGGCTCAGGAAGCACACGCCTACATCCGCCGGCAGCTTGCAGCCATCGTAGACGACGGTTTCGCCCGGCAAGTGAGGATCCTGTACGGAGGCAGCGTCAAGCCATCCAACGTCAAAGAGTTGATGGCCATGCCGGACGTAGACGGCGCCCTGGTGGGCGGTGCCAGTCTCGACCCGGAAACTTTTAGCCAGCTTGTGCACTACCAAGGCTGATACGGGTAAAACATGTCTATTTTGATTGTCGTCATTCATGTAATCGTTTGTATCGCGCTGATCATGATCGTTCTGCTTCAGACCGGCAAAGGCGCGGATATGGGAGCGGCCTTCGGCGGCGGCGCCAGCCAGACACTGTTCGGTACAACCGGCGCCTCCACCTTTTTGAGCAAGGCCACCACCGCGGCCGCTATTGTTTTTATGCTGACCTCGTTGATCCTGGCCTACATGGCCGGCACCCGGCACGATTCGGACCTTGTGACCGACACGCCGGCAGTCCAGAGCCAGACAGCCCCGGAAGGTCAGGCACCTCCGGCCACGGACGCCGAACAGAAAGCGCCCGCGGCCCAGGCCCAACCGAGTGAAGGACAGCCCGCCGCCCCACCGGCGGCCCCGGCAGCGCCCCAGGGCGCACCGGCGCCTGCGTCCCAAGCACCGGAAAAGGCCAATCCTTAACCGCTTCGTGCCGAAGTGGTGGAATTGGTAGACACGCTATCTTGAGGGGGTAGTGCTCAAAAGGCGTGCGGGTTCGAGTCCCGCCTTCGGCACCACATTCAATTCTTTGCAAAGGTCTCAGCCAATTGCTGGGGCTTTTGCATTTTGAGATACGGGAAAATGCAGTTTTTCGCCACCACTTGGTACAACCTTGCCAGCCGCGGGCGCTTCCTCCACCCCTTCACGTCCCTCGCCGTCAATCCAGTGACCATTGAAAATGCTGCTGACCACACCGTATCGCCAACTTTGATGCCGGCACTTGCGCGAGTTTCTCAACATGAATAAGAGTCGATCCTAACACTCGCCTAACCATTGTTTCATACTAATTGCGCTTCTTAGGAAATGATGGCCGGCGGGGAGCGCTCTCGGCCTTCTTACTTACAGCCTGAATCTGAAAAGGAGCAGCCGACCATGCCCCCGGGCGACCGAACCAAACTTTCCATACGCCTCCTCCTGCTATCGGTCCCGCCCACCTTGGGGCTGGTTGCCCTCTTGCTCGGGCAGGACGCTTCCTGGGATTTGCGTAACTATCACTTCTACAATCCTTTTGCCTTCCTGACCGGTCGCATGGGGCACGACATCGCCATGGCCCAGGTGGCCACCTACTACAACCCCTTGCTGCATCTGCCCTTCTACGCGGCGGTGGTCAACTGGCCGCCCAAGGTGGTGGGTTTTCTTCTGGGATTGCTTCCCGGGTTGAACATCTTTTTGCTTTACGGGCTGGCCCGCCAGACCATCGGGCCCACTTTTGGCGACCGGGCCCCATGGTGGTGTCTGGCCGCGGCCCTGATGGGCCTGCTGGGGGCGGGCAATCTCTCCGAAATCGGCACCAGTTTTGCCGACAATATGGTCAGCCTGCTGGTGCTGGCGGCGTTGTGGCTTCTGGTGCGATGGCGCACCTTGCTGTCGGCGCCGGGAGTTGCCGGCCCGGGAGTGGCCGCCGCCGCCGGTCTGCTGGTCGGCGCTGCTTTGGGGCTCAAACAGCCATATGCCATCTATGCCGTCGGGCTGTGCGTCGCGTTCTTCGCTCTGAAGCTGCCCTGGCGGCGGCGATTCGTCCTGGCCTTTGTCTTCGGGTTGGGGGTGCTGGCCGGCGCGGCCCTGACCGGCGGATTCTGGATGCTGGCGTTGTGGCGCCGGTATCAAAACCCGCTCTTTCCCTATTTCAATCAGGTTTTTCAATCCCCCTGGGGCGCAACGGCTCCCTATCGGGACGAACGCTTTTTGCCCACGGGGCTGGGCACCCACCTTTTCTTTCCCATCTGGTTCACCATCGACCCTCTGCGGGTGGCCGAGGTGCCGTTCCGCGACCTGCGGTTGGCGCTCTTGTATCTGGTGCTGATCTGCTGGCCGATCCATCGGCTGGTGGCGCGGATGCGCAAACCGGCGGCGGCCCCGACGATGGGCCCGACGCATCCAGCGCCGGCGCCCATGCTGGGCTTCTTGGTGCTCTTCATGGTCGTCACCTTCGTCGTCTGGATGAAGCTCTTTGCCATCTATCGCTACCTGATGGTGGGCGAAATGCTGGCACCCCTGGTGTTGATGCTGGTTCTGGGCCGCCTGGTCAAGACGCCTCATCGCCGGGCCGCTCTCGTCCTGGGGTGCCTGGCGCTGATCCTGGTCACCGTGCGGCCGGCCTATTGGGGCCGCACCGCGTGGGGGAACGACTACTTCGGCGTCCAGGCGCCGGCCGTTCAGGCGCCGGCCGATACCGTGGTGCTGGCCGCCGGCCTCGAACCCGTAGCCTATATGATTCCCTTTTTTCCGCCCGAGGTGCGTTTCCTGCGCATCCAGAGCTACTTCACCGGGCCTTCAACCCAGACCAACGCCACCGACCGGTTGATGCAGGAGATCATCGCCGATCATCGGGGCGCGCTGTTCATCCTCTACCGTGCCCATGAAGCAGCCACGGGCCAGGCCGCGCTGGCGGCCTATGGCCTGACGCAGACCAAGGAAGGGTGCCAAAGCTTCCTTCCGGCCATAGAACCGGACCGGAGCCAACCTTATTATTTTTGTCCCGTGACGAAGGAGAGAAGATGAGCATCGACCTCAGCCGCTATCGCGTGGCGGTGATCCTACCCTGCTATAACGAAGAAACGGCTATCGCCCAGACCGTGAAAAGCTTTCGCGCGGCCCTGCCGAACTCGACGATCTATGTCTACGACAACAACTCCACCGACCGTACGGTGGAGGTTGCTCGCCGGGCCGGTGCCGTCGTTCGCCGGGAAGCCCACCAGGGCAAAGGCCATGTGGTGCGCCGCATGTTTGCCGACGTGGAGGCGGACATTTATGTGCTGGCCGACGGCGACGACACCTACGACGCGGCCGGCGCCGGCGCGCTGATCGCAAAGCTTTTGGAAGAGGGGCTGGACATGGTGGTGGGTTCGCGCCTGACCGACTACGAAGGGCAAGCGTTCCGGCGCGGCCATCGCCTGGGCAACGATCTGCTCACCGGCTGCCTGGGGCTTTTCTTCGGCCGGACCTTCAGCGACATTCTCTCCGGCTACCGGGTGCTCTCCCGGCGCTTCGTCAAATCCTTCCCGGCCCTAGCCACGGGGTTCGAAACCGAAATCGAGTTGACCGTGCACGCCCTGGAGCTGCACATGCCCAGCGCCGAGGTGGTCACGCCCTACAAGGCCCGGCCGGCAGGCTCGGCAAGCAAGCTGCGCACCTATCGGGACGGCTGGCGCATCCTGCTGGAGATCCTCAAGCTTTTCAAGGAAGAGCGCCCCCTGGCTTTCTTCTCCATTATCGCCGCGGCCCTGGCGCTGACCTCGTTGATCCTGGCCTATCCCATCTTCGTCACCTACCTGGAGACGGGCCTGGTGCCGCGCTTTCCCACGGCCATTCTCTCCACGGGTCTGATGATCCTCGCCAGTTTGAATTTCGGCTGCGGTCTGATCCTGGAAACCGTGACCCGCGGCCGCTGCGAGATGAAACGCCTGACCTACCTGGCGCTGCCGGCCCTGGCACCGCCGACGGAGAACCTTTGATTGGCCTTGAGCAGCTTGAGCCCCTCTTCCCGGGCCTGCAGGATGCGCCGGAGATCCATGTCCTTAAATTCTTCTCGAACGAGTATCTTCTCGGACAGCGCCTTGCGGTAGATCAGGTACTCTTCTTTTTCGGAGATATTGGGCGCCACTCGCTCGGTGAAAAGAAATTCGTCGATGGGGCCGTTCTTGCCGTTGCGGTTGCCTTCGGTCAGGTCCACCCGCACCGGGGCACGCTCCAAAAAGCAGTGAAGCATGGGCACGTAAGGTAACCGGTACCTATCGAGAATAGCGGTCGTACCCGTGACCAGGGCTTCGGTCATGGCATAGATGCCGACCCTTTTAATGACGGGCAGATCCAGCTCCCGGGCCAGGGTGGCGATGACTGCGTGTTTGGTGGTGCAAGTCCCCATCTTCTCCTTGAACAGAATCATCAGGTCGTCGCGGTCCGAGTTGTAGCCGTACGGCATCTGGTGGACATGGCGGCACGCCTGGTGAAAGGTCGCGATTCCAAGGGCCATGAAGGCCCGGGATACCTGGCCGATGCCTTGAATGGCGGTATCGGGAAATTGTGCATATTTGTCCATAGTTCGGTTCCCTTTCGAATGTCTCGGTTCCCACAATAATCATCCGGCTATAGGGTGCATATTAGAAATTGATGAGGGCCTTTTGCCTTGACGATCCGATTGGGATTTTGGCACAGTGGCGTGGCCTCATCCCAAATCCCGCTATCCCGGGCGGGGACGAAACGTTGTTTGCCAACCCTTAGCCGCAGAAAGGAGAAAAACATCATGAGTCAGACCGAAAAGTATCTCAAAGAGGCTTTCGCCGGCGAATCCCAAGCCAACCGCAAATACCTGGCCTTTGCCGAAAAGGCCGACCGCGAAGGCTACAAGCAGATTGCCCGGCTGTTCCGCGCCGCGGCTGCCGCCGAGACGGTGCATGCCCATTCTCATCTTCGGGCACTCAAGGGCGTCGGCACCACGGCGGACAACCTCAAGGAGGCCATTTCCGGCGAGACTTACGAATTCAAATCCATGTACCCTCCCATGATCGCGGCCGCCAAGGCGGAAGGCAACAGCCAGGCCGAACAGTCCTTCACCTACGCCAATAAAGTCGAGATGATCCATGCTTCGCTCTACCAGAAGGCCCTGGATAAAATGGGCAACCTGGAAGAAACCGACATCCATGTCTGCAGCGTCTGCGGCTTTACGAAGGAGGGGGACGCCCCGGACGAATGCCCGGTCTGCAAGGCTAAGAAAAAAGCATTCTTCAAGGTGGATTAGCGCGCTCTATAAACGACCAACCATGCGCCATTGCCCGCCCGGGGATTGCGTCGGCAAGCCCCGGTGCGGAGCCCCTAACGATAGGCGAGAACCACCTCACGCGCGCAACGCGGCATACGTAATTTCGCGGCCCGTCTGGCGCCACCGATGGGTCATCCAGCTCAATGGCCTTCATGAATGCACGTCATCTCAATCTTCGGCCGGAGAAAAAAGCTTCCGGAGACGCCGGACCTGCTCCGGGTCGCTGAAGCGGTCGAAGACCTCTTCGAAGCCCGCGCGCTGATGCTCCTTTTCCATGAAGAGAACGCCGATCAAAGCGCCGACGGCCGCGGCCCGGGCCATTCGCCGGGGGCCGTGGGGGGCCGGGATGCCTTTCAAATGATCGAAGAGAAAACGCTGCTGGACCGACCGGTCGTTGAAAAGCCCCAAATACTCCTGAAGCGACTTGACCTGCCGAATCGCCTGCCCCACCGGTCCGGGGGCGAAGAGGCCGTGGAAGAACTCCAACGCATAGCGCAACTGCTTGCACTGGATGCGCAGGCGGTGCAAGCGGTCATCCGCCGAGCTTGCGTCGATGCGACGGCCGACGCGCAGGGTCTTTGCAAACAAACGGTCGATTTCCCGCCGGGCCACCGCCACAATGGGGGTGTCACCGGATGCCTCGACCGGGTTCACTGTATCGGGATCGGGAACGGCTGTCGCGAAGCGTTCCAGCCGCGCCATGATGCGGCCATACGGCCTGGACGACAAAAACTGCGCCACCTTTTTCGCCTCCCGGCCGCGCTGACGCCCGAGGGCATCGAACCACGGCGCGATGGCCGGCCGGAGCGCCGCGGGCAGGATCTTTTGATAGCGTGCCCGCTGGGCCAGATACACATCCAGATCGCGCAGGGCATTGGTGGCCTGACCCAGGGCGCGCAGGCCGGCGCTCAATTCAGCCCGTTGCGCCGGATCGAGCTCTTTTTTCAAGAGGGTCAGCAACGAGCGTGAGCGCCGCGCCGCCACCCGGAAATCGTGGAGACATTCGATATCGCTGTCCTGGCGGATGCCGGGCTCGTTGGCGCGCATCACCGCGATCAAGTGCCCGAAAATGGCCTGGGCCGCTCGGTGGACGCTCATCTCCGGCGCCAGACGAAAAGGTGCCTCGATCTTCATTTCACCGCCTTCTT
>JAKAFO010000243.1 GCA_021819735.1 Deltaproteobacteria bacterium | reverse complement strand
GGCAGGAAAAAGGATAGGCAAGCACCTCTCCGATGGAACGGAAGTATTTCTCTTTCACGCCCGTTTTCCGGCCGATGGGCGGCAACAGCGGGAGAATCATGCCATAGCGGCTTTTGGTCCGAACGCCAATCGGGCAGGGCGTAAAATCCTGATCGCCACCCAGGTGGCCGAACAGAGTCTGGACTTGGACTTCGACGTGATCGCAACCGATCTTGCGCCCATCGACCTTGTGCTTCAAAGAGCCGGCCGATTGTGGCGGCATGCATCGGGTTCCAGACCGGTTTCGAAACCGGTTTTACTGATAGCCGGCCTTGCCGGCGATGAGCCGCCTCTGTTCGATGATCCTCTCTGGTGGGGGGCTGTATACCGGGAAGACCTTTTGCTGCGCACGTGGGTTCTTTTGCACCCGAAGCAAAGCCTTACGCTGCCGGATGACATCGATGTTCTGGTGCAAGCGGTTTACGAAGAACAAGTCAACATGCCGGATGCTTTGCGGGAACGGTTGGAAAGCGCGCTCATGAAAGGCGAAGGCGACGCCTTCGCCCTGAAGATGCAGGCCAACCAGGCGATCATAGGGTTTCCGGACGATGCCTCTTGGAACGATACAGCACGTCTTGTGCTATACGATGAAGATGAACCCGGCGTGCACCGCACCCTGATGGCCCAGACTCGCCTTGGGCAAGAATCGGTCGTTGCCATCCCTATATGGCCGCACGACGGATTCAGCGCTGAAGAAGCCCCAACCTTTCAGCAGGCCAAGGTCTGGTTTATGAGGTCCGTAAGTCTATCGCGTAAGAATGTCGTCCATAAACTTCGCTCGCTGGGAGTACCCGAAGGCTGGCGAAAGTCACCCCTCTTGCGCAACTGCTTTCCGCTTGTGATGGATGCCGAAGGATGCTGGACAGAGAACGCAATGGTGCGTCTGGATGACGACCTTGGCATATTGTACGAAACAAAGGAGGCCGAATGAGCCGATTCAACCTGATTGACGAAAAATGGATTCCAGTGCGAATGCCGGATGGCACCCGCGATGAGCTTGGCATCCGCGATACCTTGTTACGAAGCAAAGAGATCGCCGGCATTGAAGACCCTTCGCCGCTGGTAGTAGCGGCCTTGCACCGCTTTCTGCTTGCGGTGCTGTACCGCGCATTGGAAGGGCCGACCGATATCGAGCAGGCCAAGGAGCTATTCAGGAATGGGTTGCCGGGAGAAAGAATACCAGCATATCTGGAAAAGTGGAGGGATAGGTTTTGGCTGTTTGACGAGAAGTACCCGTTTGGGCAGAATCCGAATGTCCCTGAAAACAAAATTGAACCCTGGACCAAGTTAACGGCCGAGTATAACGCAACGACCAACAAGGTGCTTTTTGATCATACCAACACGAAGAAGCCTGGTGCGAAAGAGCCAAAGGTATGTGCCCGTTGGCTTCTATCGACTATGAGTTTTTCTATCGCTGGTGGCCGAGGCTATTACCCGTCGCCATCTCCGAACGCGATGATGTGCATTCCTATAGGACGAAATCTATTTGAAACACTCTGTTACAACTTGGTTCCATACCCAAACCGAGAGATAGCGAAGGCCGATTCGGCATTGTGGGAACTTGAACCAAAGACACTTCCACTCGACACGCCAAAGAAAACTGTGGCGGGCTATGCCGACCTCTACACGTGGCCCTCTAGGCTGATCTTCCTTGAAGCACAATCGGCGGATAATGTTGCTCACATGCGGTTTATTGCCGGGCAGGGATTTGAAAACCCCACCAAAACGCCAGATCCGATGCAACCTTATAAGATTGACAATACCAATGGGAAGATGCCTATCCAGTTTAGACAAAATCGAGGAACCTGGAGAGATTTCGATTCATTGATCCCTGATGGGGGCGACCTTGCGCCCCTTACGGTTCAGAACGCTTTACGGCTGTCAGGAAATAGGGCCGCCAGCATGCCTGAGTCGATCTTGGTTCTTGGCTTACGATATGAACCACCGAGCGCAAACGTGGATTTTTGGCGAATGGAACGTTTAGTCTTGCCAACTGCTTTAGCAGGGGACCGCTTCATTCGCACCGAGATCCGACAGTTGCTCTGCGCTGCAGAGGATGCACAAAAATCTCTTTGGTTTGCCTGCTGTTCTTTCGCGCGAGATCTAATGGGCCGAGGGGAGCGGGAACCTACGAAAAAAGACATCAGTAGGTTTGTGGAGCAAATGCCTGTAAATGCCTGGTACTGGTCTACTATGGAATCACGTTTCCATGAAATGCTGCTTGAATACACCATTGAAAGAGATCCCTACGATATCCGGTGTCAGTGGTTAAAATCCATTCGGGAAACATTAAGTGTTGCCTGGGAACAACATCGCGTAGCAGTCAGCACTGGTGATGCTTGGTCTATCCGTGCAACCGTAAAAGCTGAGGTGCCGGTGCGGCGCAAACTTAAAGAGCTGAGCGATGAGATTATGAAACTCGAACCAAAAAAGGAGGGTGTATGAGCGGTTTTATCGAATGGCTGGATAGCCTGAACAAGAAGGACAGCAAGGTGCGGGCGATTTTGCGACGCAGCCTCGCGTTCGAACCTGGGCAATTCGTACCTGCATATCCCTACGTTGAACCCTTCCTGAGGAATGAGGATAACTTCTGGCGACGCGAGACGCACTATCTTGTGGCCGGCTTGTGGGCCGCACATTGGCGCGACGAACGTTGGGGGCACCCGATGTCGCTGGGGGAGGCTTGTGCCGCGCTCCAGGCGGCAAGCGGGTCTACGAGCACCGAACGCCGTTTCATAGCCCTGCTGGATGCCGACGCGGAGCAACTGCCGCACCGCCTGCGCCAGATGATCACCCTGCTAAAGGAGTTTGCTATCGACTTTGAGGCGTTGCTCAAAGGGCTCTTGTATTGGAATGGCGATCAGAAACGCACCCAAAACGCTTGGGCGCGCGATTTCTACCGGAATATTGATTCTGAAAATGCAACAGAGACCACTACCCAGAAGGAGGAATCTAAATGAAGACCTTTGTCGAAATACACGCCCTGCAAAACTTCGCCCCATCCAACCTAAACCGTGACGATACCGGCGCCCCCAAGGATGCTCTTTTCGGTGGTACACGACGCGCCCGTTTGTCCAGCCAGTGCCTCAAGCGGGCAATACGGGAGTATTTTAAGGCCCAAAACAAAGAATGGGTGGCCGATAGAACAAAACGGGTAGTGGATGCGCTAAATGATAGACTTTCTGGGGTGCTGAAGGACCATAGGGATTTCTCGGCAGAAAATCTGGCTAAAGCGATTGAGGTAGCCGTGACCAGTCTAGGAAGCAAAAAGAAGGTCAAGGTTGACAAGGAAAGAAAAACGGATGTCCTGCTGTTCCTGAGCCCGAAAGAGATTGATTCGCTTGCTCAGTCAATTCAAGATTCATATGCCGACCTCCTTAAGGCAAAGCCTTCGGAAAAGGTGATTGAAAGTCTGAACCATGCCATTGACGGAGAAAACAGGTCACGCTTAAGCGTGGATGTCGCTTTGTTTGGCCGTATGCTGGCAGTCATGCCAGAAAAGAACCAGCACGCTGCCTGCCAGGTAGCCCACGCCATTTCCACGCATGCCGTCGAACGGGAATTTGACTACTATACCGCCGTTGATGACCTAAAGCCGGAAGATACTGCCGGGGCCGACATGATTGGAACCGTCGAGTTCAACTCGGCTTGTTTCTATCGTTACGCTGTGGTGGATTGGGAAAAGCTTATTGAGAATTTGCAATATGAAAAAGAACTTGCTGGAAAGGGGTTGCGTGCCTTCTTGGAAGGATTCATCGTGGCCGAGCCCACCGGCAAGCAGAACACCTTTGCGGCGCATAACCCGCCGGAGTTCGTTGCGATCTCGATTCGCAGGAACGGCTCACCACGCAACCTGGCCAATGCATTTGAAACCGCGATCCGCACAAAAAAGGATGAGTCGTTGACCCAAAAGTCGGCGCAATCGCTGGTTACTAAGGCAAAGTTATTAAAGACTGCATTTGGAGGCGAAGAAAAGACTTTCGTTCTTAATCTTGTAAACGCAGATATCAAGGAATTCGGCGAAAAGGCGGCCTCATTATCGGAGTTGATAGAAAACAGCATGGCCGAGATAAAGGAGTAATGTATGCCGACACTGTTGCTACGCCTGGTAGGCCCCATGCAATCGTGGGGCACCACCAGCCGTTTTAACCAGCGTGATACTGGTAAAGAGCCGAGCAAGTCCGGAGTGATCGGCCTCATGGCCGCGGCCATGGGCATTGACCGCGATAACTGGTTAGCCCTGGAGCCTCTCACGAAATTGTCCATAGGGGTTCGTCATGATCGGCCTGGTGTGCCAAAATACGACTATCAAACAGTTGGGCAAGGGGTCGAAGAGGTCACCAATTATCAGGGAGAGGTTAAAATCAGAAGCCGTATGATTCTTGCAGATGGCAAGTTCCCCTCAGGCGACCATCTTGGTGAAGGGATTCAGTCATATCGCCATTACCTCGCAGACGCAGCGTTTCTGGTGGCTGTTGAAGGAGAGGAACGCGCACTTCTAGAAAAAGTTGATGCAAGGTTGAAAAATCCAGTTTGGCCCCTCGCCTTGGGGCGTAAATCGTATCTACCTTCTGAACCGATTGCTATCGAGAACGGCGTGCAAGATTCTTCCTTGAAAGATGTTCTCGCGCGATGGCCATGGATCGCCACACAACGCAAGTGGGAGTCACCCCCCGAAAAACTTCTAATTTCTTATGAATCCAAAGACGGAACCGGCGTCCTCAAAATGGATCAGCCGCTCTCATCTTTTGCCGAGCGCCGGTTCGGCGCGCGTTTCGTGAGTTCGGAGTGGATTCATTTTCCCAAGGAGGTGCCCCATGTTCCTGCATAGAATCCACCTCGATCCCAGATGCCGTGAAGCGCGACGCGATCTTTCCGATCCCTATCAGCTCCATTCCACCTTGTGTCGTGCTTTTGCCGCACCGGACCGGAAATGCCCCGAAGGTATGTTTTTGTGGCGAATTGAGCCGGAAGCAGCCCCCACCGGCCACCCATGCATTCTATTGCAAAGCAAGATGCTCCCGGATTGGTCCTGCATCGACATCAAGGGCTGGCTTGCTAAGGCTGACCCGGCCATCGATTTGAACGCACGGCTCTCGCTTGCTTCCATTCAAAATGGCCGGCGTTTTCGATTCAGATTGCGCGCCAATCCATGCGTGACCCGCAATGGCAAAAGAAAAGGACTATTGAAGCTGGAGGAACAGGAAGAATGGATCGACCGCAAAGGCGGTCAGCACGGTTTTTCATTGCCGCGATCGGTATCCTTCGACCTTTCTGAAACCCCCGCAAAGCGTGTGGACGTAAAGGTTAGCCAAGAGCAGATGCTTACGGGCCGCAAACGCGACGGCAATGCTATTTCTATCTTTTCCGTTTTGTATGATGGGGTTTTGGAGGTTGCAGACCCGGAGCGCTTCAGAGCCGCGGTGCAAGATGGCATCGGCCATGGCAAGTCCATGGGACTTGGCCTGCTGTCCATAGCGCCGATCACATACACAGGGTAGGCTTCAATAGGGCGGGTGAGAAAAAGAGGGGAGGGGTAATGGAGACAAAAATAGCACTATTTCGTGGAAGAAAAATCAGGAAGACGATTCACAACAACGAATGGTGGTTTTCGGTCGCGGATGTCGTGGAGGCGCTAACCGACAGCGCCGACCCAAAGCAATACATTAAGAAAATGCGGCAACGCGATTCGGAATTGAATGCCTACTGGGGTACAATTTGTACCCCCCTTGAAATTTTGGCGCTCGACGGCAAAATGCGGGAAACAAATTGCGCCAACACCGAAGGCATCTTCCGCATCGTTCAATCCATCCCCTCGCCCAAGGCCGAACCGTTCAAGCGCTGGCTAGCTAAGGTGGGCTATGAACGGGTGCAGGAGATCGAGGACCCGGAGCTGGCCAGTCGCCGCACACGGGAGCTATACAAGGCCAAGGGCTATTCCGATGAATGGATCGAAAAGCGGATGCGGGGCATCGCCATCCGGGCCGAACTGACCGAGGAGTGGAAAAAGCGCGACGTGAATGGAGAGCCGGAATACGCCATTTTGACTTCGGAGATCAGCAAGGCGGCGTTCGGACTGACGCCGGGTGAGTACAAAAAGCTCAAGGGATTGAAAAGAGAAAACCTGCGCGACCATATGACCGATCTGGAGTTGATCTTCTCCATGCTGGGTGAAGCGGCCACCACCGAGATTGCCCGTGAGCAGGATGCCAGGGGATTCGTGGAGAACAAAGTTGCGGCTCATAAGGGAGGGCGGATTTCCGGTGAGGCCCGCGAAAAGCTGGAGGCGGAAACCGGCAAAAGCGTGGTGACATCAGAAAATTATTTGGTCGAGCCGGAAAGCCGGAAACGATTGACGATGAA
Source organism: Deltaproteobacteria bacterium (assembly GCA_021819735.1). Classification (GTDB taxonomy): domain Bacteria; phylum Desulfobacterota; class Desulfobacteria; order Desulfobacterales; family Desulfosarcinaceae; genus Desulfatitalea. The sequence goes on along the minus strand of JAKAFO010000243.1, from coordinate 1,821 downwards.
AAAGGGCAAGAAGGAAAAATAGGAACGGCCGATCAGTAGCCGGTAGAGGAGATCGTCAGGGGCATGAATCAAGCCGATTTCGTCCCATTGAAGCCCATCCCCATCAAGGATCGCGTCTCCATGATATTTGTCTACTACGGGCGCATCGACGTAAAGGACGGCGCCTTCGTGGTGATTAACGAAGTGGATGGCCAGGATCTGGAGCGCAAACACATCCCGGTAGGGTCGGTGGCCTGCATCATGCTGGAACCGGGTACGCGCATCAGCCATGCGGCCGTCAAGCTGGCCGCCACGGTGGGCACCTTGCTTATCTGGGTGGGCGAAGCCGGCGTGCGGCTCTACTCCGCCGGACAGCCGGGCGGGGCGCGTTCCGATAAACTGCTTTATCAGGCCAAGCTGGCCCTGGATGAGAATCTGCGCTTGAAGGTGGTGCGCAAGATGTTCGAAATACGCTTCGGCGAAAAGCCGCCCGAACGGCGCAGCGTAGACCAGTTGAGAGGCATCGAGGGTATCCGCGTTAAAAAACTCTATGAGTTGATGGCCCAGCAATATCGTGTCCAATGGCGCGGCCGGCGTTATGACCCCAAGGATTGGGAGAAGGGCGACATCGCCAACAAGTGCCTCAGCTCGGCCACCTCCTGCCTGTACGGCGTCACCGAGGCGGCGATTCTGGCGGCCGGATACGCTCCGGCCGTCGGCTTCCTGCACAGCGGCAAGCCTTTGTCCTTTGTCTACGACATTGCCGATGTCTTCAAGTTTGAAACCGTCGTGCCGGTGGCGTTTCAAATCGCGGCAAAGAATCCGGCCCAACCGGACAGAGAGGTGCGCATCGCCTGCCGGGATGCCTTCCGCCAGACACACCTTTTAAGGCGGATTATTCCGGCCATCGAGGATATTCTGGCGGCCGGCGAAATCCTACCGCCGCCGCCACCGGAAGACGCCCAGCCTCCGGCCATCCCCGAACCCGCAAGCATCGGCGACCAAGGCCACAGGAGCAAGTGAGATGAGCATGCTGGTAATAGTGACCGAAAATGTGCCGCCCCGACTGCGTGGCCGGTTGGCGATCTGGCTCCTTGAAATACGCGCGGGCGTTTATGTAGGCGAGGTCTCCCAACGCATCCGTGAAATGATCTGGGAGCAAGTGACGCTTTTAGCGGAAACCGGCAATGTGGCCATGGCGTGGGCCACCAACACCGAATCCGGCTTCGATTTCCAAACGTTCGGTGAGAACCGCCGGATACCCATCGACTACGACGGGCTCAGGCTCGTCTCCTTTATGCCCTTGGGAGCGGACAAGGGAGAAGGGAAAATCGCTTTTTGACAAATCGATTTAGGACAACAATGGCGCTCCATTTTATCGGTGGAAAACCAGCCTTCCTGAATCTGTAATAATTTCAGAGGATTCCAGGAAGAGACTTCCCCACACGCGTGGGGATGAACCGATTTGTTGCTGAAAAACATCATCCGGGATCATGACTTCCCCACACGCGTGGGGATGAACCGAATTACATAGTCGGCCTCAACCGCGGCCTCTAGACTTCCCCACACGCGTGGGGATGAACCGGCGAAAAGATCATATGCAGTTATGACAATGGAGACTTCCCCACACGCGTGGGGATGAACCGGGTGCCGGGTTATCGGGCGCTCCGTGCGGATCGACTTCCCCACACGCGTGGGGATGAACCGCCCTCCGCTATATTATTGAGGACTATTTCAAAGACTTCCCCACACGCGTGGGGATGAACCGATTTAGAGGCGCTTCTTAAAAAATTAAAATCCGACTTCCCCACACGCGTGGGGATGAACCGCGCACAGTTTCGG
>JAKAFO010000242.1 GCA_021819735.1 Deltaproteobacteria bacterium | reverse complement strand
AGAATTAAAGGACAAGCACCATTCGCATTGCATAGCTTGTCGATAAGGGCCGCGGTTTGGAGTATCTCTTTTTTCCCACCGAAATAGAATTCGACGAAGCCATGGCCTATAAAAAGGTACAATATTAAAAGAATAGAACTAATAATCAACGTGTTCACTACAGTTTTCATTTCTTATAGTATCCTTCCCCATGCCTAAGAAGCATAACGCGGTGTGTCAGGGTCGGTACGTGGCGGCATGCTTCGCGTACTGCCACATTCGGGCGAAAACCTCGATGCCCTTTTCAGGGTAATCGAAGTAGGGAATTTCCTGTTCCATGAGAAAGGAGCGGCAGTTGTTCTCCTGGCCGGGATCGCCCAACAGGGAAACGAAGACCGGTTTGTTCGCCTTTGCCTTGATTGTCTTCGCCAGGGGCCCGAGCATCTCGGCGCCGTAGGCGGCAAAGGAGATAAAGAGAATGCCGTCCACGCCGTCGTCGTCGAAGAGGGCTTCCAGAATAGAGAGCGAAGTTTTCTCGAAGCCGTGAACGTTCATGTCCGGGTAGGTGTCGACGGGATTTTTGCGTTTCGACGCGGTGGCGATCACCGCTGCCAGCCGATCCATGGTCTGGGCCTTGAAACGGGACAGGGTCAGGTCGACTTCGGCGGCGCGGTCGATGGACATGATGGCCTGGGCGCCGCTGAAAGTGACCAGGGCGATGCGGTTGCCCCGCGGCAGGGGCGCCCACTGGAAGCCCATGAACAAGGAGAGCATCTCGTCGATTCCTTTAAGCCGCAGCACGCCCGTCTGGCGCAGGACGACGTCGAGCACGGCATCGTTGACGGCCATGCTCGCGGTGTGCGACGCGGTGGCCGCGCTGCCCGCCGGGCTTCGCCCGCCCTTGAGCAGGATCACGGGCTTTTGCCGGACCGCCCGGCGGGCCGCCTCGAAAAACCTTTGCCCGTCGCGAATATCTTCCAGATACAGGCCGATGATGCGGGTCTGCGCGTCTTCGGCAAGGTACTCCAGGGCATCGCTTTCGTCCACGTCGACCTTGTTGCCCAATCCCAAGCCCTTGGAAATGCGGTACACGGGAAAAGCGCTCATGTGCATGAGCAGGGCCCCCACGAAGATGCCGGACTGGGCGGCAAATCCGACGGCGCCGGGTGTCAGCATGTTGCGGTTGGCGAAATAGGAGGTCGTCAATCCCGTTTCGGTGTTCACCAGGCCCAGCGTGTTGGGGCCGAATCCGCGCATATCGGCTTGCCGGAGGATGGTGCGGATCTCTTGCTGAATGGCGCGGCCGTCGTCACCGGATTCGGAGAACCCTTCCGAGGAGATCACCGCGCCCTTGACCCCTTTGCGCGCGCAGGCCCGGAGCGCTTCCGGCACCGCCGCCGGCGGAATGATCATCGACACCAGGCCCACGTCGAACGGCACCGCTTCGATGGTGCGGTAAAACGGAACCCCCTGGAATTTTCCGCCCTTGGGGTTGATGCCGGCGATGCGCCCTTTGAATCCGTTCTGCTGAAGGGTGCTGATCAGCAGGGACCCGGGCTTGGCGGGATCCTGGGATGCGCCGAAAATGGCGATGTTTTTCGATTCCAGTACTTCTTTGATGGGTCGCATGCGGCAGATCTCCTTTTCAAAGGACGGCGGGCGACGAAGAACCCGTAAGCATAGAAGTCGGCGTAACGGCGGTGCATCTCGGGCTCCTCGGCCAGTTGGTCGAGGATCGCCGGGCGCTCAGGCAGGTCGCGGCATAAAGCCAGGGCTCGGGCGGCGCAGGCCCGGTTGCCCGGTCCCTGCCGCAGCAGGTGCGCGTACACCTCGAAGAAGATCTCACAGAAACGCGGGCCGGGTTCGTTCATGAATGCTCCGACTATTCTTCTGCTCGGACGGCGCGCTAACCGGCTCGAACCTTTTTTTCGCGGCCGGTTGAGCGACTTGTTAGTCGCTTGGTAGACCGCGTCAGATCCAAAAGGGATCTTAAGGCCTCGTTGACCGAAACGGAATCGCGGAATGCCTTGGCAATGTCCGGATCAAGGATGATCACGTTTGATCCCTCATCGATCAATCGCCTGTAATACTTGCCTCGAACGGCTTTGGAGTAGTCGAAGTCATATTCGGAACGCAACTCGTCGCTGCTCTTTTTTTTCCTATCTTTCATGTTTTTTCCTCTCATGTGCAGTTGCAAGTCTGGCACTTATAATGCGAACAACGGTTCCTCTCTCCGCGTGGGCAACGACAAGCAATCGCGTCTGAGACGAGGTGCCGACGGTTATGAGACGCTGTTCACCTACAGAGTGATCCGGGTCATCGAAGGTAGCGGACAAAGGATCGTAGAAAACGGTAACCGCCTCATCAAAAGAGACACCATGCTTCTTGAGGTTTTGTTTGGCCTTTTCCGGGTCCCATTCGAAACGCACCATAGTACCATGACCTCTTTAAAATATAGATTCGCGGGATTAGCGGGACGTAGTTGACAAAAAGGACTTATTTTGAGGCCGCGGCGAAAGGCATGATAGTCAACTACGTCTCAACGCCCAGTCTGGGGGTTTCCAACTCAAGACATAGCGCAATAGCCTCTTTAATTCTCTTCATTAAAACGTCGAGCGATTTTGCTTGCGTGTGGCATCCACGAAGCGCCGGAACCGTGGCGACAAAATAGCCATCTTCATCTTTCTCTATGATTACGCTAAATTCCGCCATAATTGGGTCTCGTGCTGTCAAACGGCTATCTCGCCGTAATAACTTTTGTCATCCGAAAGAATTCCATATTTTGCATGGCGCGGCACGGCCTCGACATATTTAAGCAACTTTCGGCAACCTCCCTATGTAGACTGACTTTTTTAACTCTAACGTAACACTCCGTTAAGTCAATTCAGAAAGCTATCGGGACCTGTTTTTGGGGCCGCGGCGAAAGATACCATAGTCAACTGTTCCAAAGCCCCCGGCCGGTGGCGAACCGCCGGATGCGCCGACGCATCAGCGCGGCATCAGGGCGAACACACCCCAGCCCAGGTATTCGCGCGTGTAAGCGGCGTAGCGTTCGGGTTCCGTGGTCAGTTGGGCGCGAACCTCTTTGGCGAGCGCGTCGCCAGGATTGGCTTCAAGCCAGCGGCGCATGGTGAGCCATTTGGCCGCCTCGTAGCGGTCCCAGCCGTCCTGGTCGGCCAGAACCATTTCAACGACGTCGTAGCCGAGGCGGCCGAAAGAGGCGAGAAGTTCGGGAAGCATGCGAAAGTCGGCGATGGCGTGGGCCAGACACCCCTTGGCGACATCTTCGGTCGGCGGCAACTGCCGCCAGTAGGGCTCGCCGATGAGGATGATCCCTCCGCTGACCAGGCTCCGCGCCAGAAGCGCGATGGTGCCGGCGACGCCCCCGCCGATCCAAGTGGCACCGACACAGGCCGCCACACTGACCTTCTCGTCAGAGACATAGCCGGCAGCATCGCCATGGATGAACTTGACTTGATCGGCGACGCCGAGTTCTACAGCACGGAGTTTCGCTTGCTCGGTGAACAACCGGCTCATGTCGATGCCGGTGCCGATGACGCCGTGATCGCGTGCCCAGGTGCACAGCATCTCCCCCGACCCGCTACCGAGGTCGAGCACGCGAGCCCCCGATTCCAGGCGCAGGGCCGCGCCGAGAGTGGCGAGCTTTTCGGGCGTGAATGGGTTATGGATGCGGTGAGCACTTTCGGTGATGTTGAAGATCCGTGGGATGTCCATGGTGGAAAATTTCCTTAGGCGTGTGAATAGATACAAAAATTGTAATCATGCGGCTTCAATTCGTTTTAAGTCCCCAATATCGACCGATCGTTTTGTATTCCAAAGATCGTATTGAAGCTGCAGGCGGAGCCACCCTTCGGGTGTACGACCAAACACTTTAGATAATCTCAATGCCATTTCAGGGCTGATACCCGCCCTCCCATTCAAGATTGCTGAAAATGTTTTTCTTGTAACACCAAGGGCTTTGGCGGCTTCAGTTACATTGATATGAAGCGCTTCGACACAAAACTCTCTTAATATTTCGCCGGGGTGCGGCGGATTATGCATGGTCATTGTTTACCTCCCTAATGATAATCTTCATAATTGACATCAAAGACATCGCCATTTTGTATCTTGAACGTAATGCGCCAGTTCCCGCTGACTTTGACCGCCCAATCACCCTTACGATTGCCTTTGAGGGGGTGCAATCCGAGACCTGGCAAATCCATATCTTCTAGTGTTTCGGCGGTTTCAAGCAGAGCGAGAATCTTTCTAGGCCGTGCAATATGCTGAGCATCGACGCCACTTGAAACACCGGATTCGAATAATGCTCTCAGTCCTTTATGTTTGATTCTTTGGATCATAGGCCAAAGCGTAACCAGGTACGTTACGGGTGTCAACAGAAATATTTCAGCATGGAAGGGATAACGAGAAGCAAAGCCGGGATGGCCCACGGGACCGTGACCGGCTTTAGAAGCAACGGTGCTTTTTCTTATCCGAGGAGGTTTGTCTGGCCAGGTTGCCCTTGTGGCTGCCGGGCTTAATCCGGTGAAACAGCAGTATGCCGCGCCAAGTTTTTTGGTAAGCGAAAAGCACTGCGTAGGCACATTGGCAAAAGGCAGGAAAGCATCAACCATATAGTACCAGGCTCGGGCACCGGCGATGGTGCAATGGCAATTTGTTGGGGGTACTGGCCGAGTCCGGAGGCAACGATGTCGAACGGACTGGCACCACCGCCAGAAATATCGACTATGGTAGATAAATACTCTTGTACTGCGAGAAAAGTTCCGTCGTTGGCGAATATGATTTCATCGACGATCCCAAGACTGGATGCGAATATCGAGGCGCCGAAGCCTCCGAGGGTGATATCATAAACATTCCCGGAGAGAGCCTCGGCCAAATAGAGATAGCCGCTGGGCGACTCTGCCAGGGCGTAGGGTATGCTAAAACCACCAGCAAAGGGGATGGCATCCACAAGGTTTCCGCCGGCCGTAATGTCCGTTACCTCTCCTGAATATTCTTCCACGGCATAGATGCTGCCGGTGCTGGTTTGGAAAATATCTCTCGTTCCCGATAGCCCTGATGCGAAGATGGGAGCGGATAATTGGTTGCCACCCCCTGTGATGTCGACGACGGTGCCGGCCTGCCTGTTCGCAACGAGCATGCGGCCGCTGCTGTCGATCAAAAGGTTGCGCAGTTCATTGGATGAAAACCCCCAGGAATAAGCCGAGGCAGAGCTGAAATCCCCACCCGTGGAAATATTCGTGACTTCTCCGCTCGCTCTCTCTACAACGTAGAGTTGTCCGTCGGGAGAGAACGACAAACCCACCGGATCGGCCAAACCCGTCGCAAAAGTAGACACAGCTCCGGTTTCGTTGATTTTGTAGACTGCGCCATTTCCGGGCGCCGCGACGCTGATGAAGATATCGCCAGGGTAAATAGATGCACTCCAAACATTTGATGTGATGATCGAAAAGATGAATGTGACAAGTAAAGTTGTGAGTGTTTTCATTTTATCCTCCTTTTACTTTTTTGCATAACGCCTGCTTGATTTGGGCGGCGTTTACAAAGCGGCAGCTTTGCCAACGTCCCTCTCTAAGCAGTCGTCAGACGTAGAAAATGCAATCTGGATATCGAACATTTCGGAATAGACAGCCTACCGCGCAAGCATGGCTTCTTAGCCTTTTTCGGGCTGTTTTCGTTTCGATCTTATGCTTGTGGGGGCTTGACGCTAAATTACGCGCTTTGCTTTGGGTATGTCAACGTAATTATGCCGCTTTCGGATCGTCCGGTGGCTGCTTGGGCTGGGATACGGCGTGGGCGGGCAGGGGAATGGCGACCGCCGGTCGCCCCTACGGGGGCGGGTGGCGCAAAATTGTTGACTCGGGTGGCGCATCTCACTATAGTGGCGCGCATTCGGAAACTGAAGTTTCCATCTGAATTTAGCGCGAGCGTTGTCAACCAAGCCAAGAAGGCGGGTCCCCATGGGATGTCCAGGCCTTTTTGGCTTTTTTCGTTGGGCCGCTCAACTCATCGGGATTGTGTCGCTTAGGGATTGTTTCCGGCGTGCGGGGTTTGAACGCGGCCCGTGCCGGACAACGCATATATATAATGGTATGGCGACTTCATTCAAAGGAGGCAGTGAACGATGAGAAGATCGGTGGTGGCGTGGGGTTGTCTGGTGCTGAGCATGGTTTGGATCGGCGCCGCGCGGGCCGCGGAGGAAAAGACCGGCGGCGTGAGGAGCCTGGAAGAGCGGGTGGCGCAGTTGGAGGAGAGCATGGGCCGCAAGGTGGAAGGGCCCGGTTGGTTCGACCGCATCGGCGTCAGCGGCTTGGTGGAGGTGGAGGCCGGGTACGGCGAAGTCGATTATGACGATCCGGCCCTGGAGGACGAGGATAGCAGCGACGTGGACCTGGCCACCGTGGAGCTGGCCGTGGATGCCAAGATCCACGCCAACGTGGAGGGCCATGTGCTCTTCAAGTACGAGGACGACGACCTGCTCGTGGACGAAGGCTATATCGCCCTCAACGGCGGTGAAGCGCTGCCGGCCTACCTCATCGCCGGCAAGCAGTACGTGCCCTTCGGCAACTTCGAGACCCACTTCGTCACCGACCCCAACACCCTGGTCCTGGGCGAAACCAACGAAGGGGCCGCCGTGGCGGGCTACCGCTTCTTCGACGAAAAGCTCGATCTCTCCGCGGGCGCCTTCAACGGCGATGCCCAGGAAGCCGGCGACGACGACCATATCAACAGCTTCGTGGCCGCCGTGAAGGCCAATCCCTTCGAAGGGCTCGACCTGGGCGTCTCCTACATCTCCAACCTGGCCGGCGCGGACAGCTTCAACGAGGTGGTGGTGGACCCGGAAAACCTCGACGCCCTGGTGGCCGGCTGGAGCGCCTTCGTCACCCTCCGGTTCCTCGAGCGCTTCAAGCTGGTCGGCGAGTACGTCGCGGCCGTGGACGATTTCGAAGCCGGCGAGATCTATGCCGGCGACACCCAGGCACGCAAACCCTCGGCCTGGAACACCGAACTGGGCCTGGCCCTGCTGGAGAACCTGGAGCTGGCCGTGCGCTACGGCGGCGCGGACGACGGAGCGGATTTTCTGCCCGAGACCCAATGCGGCGCGGTGGTCAACTGGGGCTTTTTCAAGAGCACCAACCTGGCCCTGGAGTACCTGCACGGCGAGTACGAAGACGATACCCAGACGACCGATGCGGTCACGGCCCAACTGGCCGTAGAATTTTAATTCAAAGGAGGAAGTTATCATGCGTGCATTTCGTCTCATTCTCTCGATTCTTTTCTTATCCCTCATCGCCCTGGCGGCCGCTCCGGCCTGGGCCCACTTCGGCACCATCGTTCCTTCGGACGACATCGTCGGCCAGGCGGACGAGAAGAAATTGAGCCTCCAGGTCAAGTTCATCCATCCCATGGAGATGCACTACATGGAGATGGCCAAGCCCAAGCAGTTCGGCGTGGTGCACAAGGGGCAGAAGCAGGATTTGCTGGGCGCGCTCAAGGCCGTCAAGGGCCACGCGCCGGACCAGAAAGAAGAGTTCACCTTCTGGGCCGCCGACTACCCGATCCGCAGGCCCGGGGATTATACTTTCTTTGTCGAACCCACGCCCTACTGGGAGCCGGCCGAGGATTGCTTTATCGTGCACTACACCAAGGTGTGCGTGAATGCCCTGGGCCTGGAAGCAGGCTGGGACCAGCCCGTGGGCCTGGAGACCGAGATCGTGCCCCTGACCCGGCCTTACGGCCTGTGGACCAACAACCTGTTTACCGGCCAGGTGCTGCTCAAGGGCAAGCCGGTGGCCGGGGCCGAGGTGGAGGTGGAGTATTTGAACGAATCGCCGGGCAATGCTTCGGTGGTCAAGGCGCCGGCCGATCCCTACGTGACCCAGGTGGTCAAGGCCGACGGCAACGGCGTCTTCAGCTACGCCATGCCCCGGGCCGGCTGGTGGGGATTCGCGGCGTTGAGCGAAGCCGACTGGAAGTTGAAGCACGGCGACGAGGACAAAGGCGTGGAGATTGGGGCGGTCATCTGGGTGCGCACCCGGGACATGAAATAAGGCCATAGACCGCGTACTCGTACTCGATTCTTTCGCGGATTTCGAGTACGAGTACGGAAGTTGAAGGAGGGCGGTGATGAAAAAGTGGAACATTTTGATTCTGTCGGTCGTGCTGGCCGGGTTGCTGGCGGGGACGGCCCTGGCCCACAAGGTGACCCTGTTCGCCTACGTGGAAGGCGGCA
>JAKAFO010000008.1 GCA_021819735.1 Deltaproteobacteria bacterium | reverse complement strand
TCCCCTGGAATCACTGCAATTTTGTATGTTTTACCCATGGTCATCTCCCTCTTTCACCGGCCACTCGTCCGGGTGCTGAATTTTGAAAAATCGAAACTTTATATGCAATCCGGCCGACAGGGTCAAGAGCCGGATCGCCGTATCGGGACGTCGGAAATTGGTTTGCCGTCGCCAAATCGGTGAATTATGATGCGGCCCATGAACGTAGCCCATTTCAAGCTGCATCCTTTTTCGATCGCCCCTCGCGACGCCGGCATGTCGATCGAGGGAACCGTCCAGCGCGACGGCGGCACGCTGCATCTGGCATACCGCCTCCAGGGTCGTTTGGATATCCTCGCCATCCCCCCCATATCCCCACACCCCCAGCGCCGCCACGAACTCTGGAAAGAGACTTGCTTCGAGGGCTTCATCCAGCCGGCAGGTTCGAGCGCCTATTGGGAGCTGAACCTCTCGCCGGCCGGCCACTGGAATCTGTACCGCTTCGATGGGTATCGCCAGGGCATGCGTGAAGCGACGCCGGCGACCGAGCTGTCGGTCACCGTTCGGAAGGTCGAGGGTGCGCTCGCGCTGAGCACGAAAGTGGATCTGGAGACTTTCGGTTCCGGTGATTTTAAAATCGGCGTGAGCGCCGTGATCCGCGCCCAGGACGGTCGGATAGAATATTGGGCCTTGGTGCATCCGCTTACCAAGCCCGACTTTCACCATCCGCTAAGTTTTCTTCTACAGGTTTAACGGATCGCCCAAGAACAACTTGCGCTACCCTTTGCATCGCTCCTGGGCCTGGCGGATCAGATCCACCAGGCTGGCGACTTTGTTGGGGGGCGGCGGGCTGGCCAGGCGTTGAAAGTCTTCGGGGCTGAGGCGCTGGCGGAAGTAATCGGCCACGTCGAACTGCTCCCACCAGCAGTCGAGCACCTTGAAGCACGGCTGGCGGTCGCCTTCGCAGGCGCGGCAGTAGCCGAAATGAATTGTGCTGCCCAGGCGGGGGCAGCGTCTTTCCAGAGTATCCATGGTCATCAGATTTACCCGGCGGCCAGTGTGGCCGCCGGGTTTTGTTGCCTCGACAATTTTAGCGGCTCTTTACCGCTTGCGGCTTGGGGAAATCCTTGAAGACCGCCATGGACTTGGCCATCTCGTCGTCGCTGAGGGCGTAATTGGTCAACTGGCCGGCCAGGAACTTCTCGTAGCCGGTCAGATCCAGCAGGCCGTGGCCGCTGAAGGTGAAAACGATCACCTTGGCCTTGCCCTCTGCCTTGGCGCGCTTGGCCTCGCGCACCACCTGGGCCAGGGCGCTGGTGGTTTCGGGCGCCGGGATGACCCCCTCGGTGCGCGCCCACATGATGCCGGCCTCGAAGGCTTCGGTTTGGGAAACGGATTTGGCTTCCAGCAAGCCTTCGTTGACCAACTGGCTGACGGTGGGCGCCATGCCGTGGTAGCGCAGGCCGCCGGCATGGATCGGCGCCGGTACGAAGGCGTGGCCCAGGCTGTACATGGGCATCAGCGGCGTGTAGCGCGCCGTGTCGCCGTGATCATAGACAAAGGGGGCCCGGGTCAGGGTGGGGCAGGCCATGGGCTCCACCGGCATGATCTCGATCTTTTTGCCATTCATCTTGTCGAGCACGAAGGGGAAGGCCAGACCGGCGAAGTTGCTGCCGCCGCCGGCGCAGCCGATGATGATGTCCGGGTATTCGTCGATCATAGCCATCTGCTTCTTGGCTTCCAGGCCGATGATGGTCTGGTGCAGCATGACGTGGTTGAGCACGCTGCCCAGGGAGTAGCGGGTCTTGCCGCTGGTGTCGCCTACGGCTTCTTCGATGGCTTCGCTGATGGCGATGCCCAGGCTGCCGGGGGTGTTGGGGTCCTTGGCCAAGGCGTTGCGGCCGGCCTGGGTCTCGGTGCTCGGGCTGGCGATGCACTTGCCGCCCCAGGTCTCCATCATGGCTTTGCGGTAAGGTTTCTGGTCGAAACTGATGCGCACCATATAAACCTTGCAGTTCAGGCCGAACTGGGAGCAGGCAAAGGATAGGGCGCTGCCCCACTGTCCGGCGCCGGTCTCGGTGGTCAGGTTCTTGATGCCGAACACCTTATTATAATAGGCCTGGGGCACGGCCGTGTTGGGCTTGTGGCTGCCGGGGGGGCTGCACCCTTCATATTTAAAGTAGATGCGGGCGGGGGTATCCAGGAGCTTTTCCAGACGCACGGCGCGGGTCAGGGGCGAGGGCCGCCAGATGGAGAGCACATCCAGGACCGGCTCGGGGATGTCGATCCACCGTTGGCTGCTCACCTCCTGTTCGATGAGGTTCATGGGGAAGACCGGCGCGAGGGCTTCGGGCGAGAGGGGTTTGCCGTCCGGCCCCAGGGGAGGATTCATCTTGATGTCGGCCAGGATGTTGTACCACTGTCGGGGAATTTGATCGGGGGGGAGAATCACACTGTTTGCTTTCATCTAAAAGCCTCCTTAGTTAACGATATCCGTACGCGTGGCGAAATGCGCGCCGGGTGACGAACCGGATGAAAAAACGCGGCCGGCGGACCGCGATTCGCCCCCCACAAAAGATGAAACCGAGGCCGGTGTCAAGGCCTTTCTATTGATCGGAGACGATCCCGGCCGGAATCAGGGACTACCCTTGACGCTCCCCGGAAACGTCGTCATATTGGGCGCGATTTGAAAAGGTTCAAGAAAGGAGGGCGCCATGAGCTATACTTGCGAACGTTGCGGCGCGAAAGCCAAAGAGCCCGGTCATCTGTGCAAGCCCTGCGGCGACCGCCAAAAATGCCGTTTCTGTGGTGCACCGGACGTAGACAGCCGGCATGTCTGCAAATCCAAGCTGACCGCCATGCGTTATGTCTGCGGCGGTTGCGGCCGCATCGCCACCCACGCCGAATTGCTGTGTAGGCCCGAGGCCATCGGCTGAACAGCACCTGGAGGCACTTTTTGGAATCAGGACGGATGGACCCACCCGAGATCGTGACGGAACCGCGCTATCTGCCGCACGGTTTCGAGCTGCTGGCCGATCAGGCCGTAGCGCGCATATGGCGCGGATACGAGAAGTTCAACGCCGAATTCGCCGCCATCACCCGGCGGGCCGCCGAGCGCTTCGAACAACGCGAGTGGAAGGGCATGCATGACGATACGGTGGAGCGCCTGGACCTCTATCAGCAGGTGGTGGCCGCCACCTGCCGCCGGATCGTGGACGAGTTGGGTCTGTATGCCCAGAACCCGCGGCTGTGGTTGGCCATCAAATCCGGGTTTGCGGCGTCCTTGGATGCAAGGCCCGACGCCGAACTGGCCTGCACCTTTTATAACTCCATCAACCGGCGCATCCTGCAGACCGTGGGCATCGATCCGGAGTTGGAATTCGTGGCGCCGGAGCCCTCCCATGAAGCCTGCCCGGCCCACCCCCCCTTGATATTCAACATCGAAATGCAGCATGTGACCGATGAGCACATCCAGGGCATCCTGGGCTGCTTCGCTTTTCGCACCCCCTTCGCGGATCTGGCGGTGGACAGCCGCCTGTGCGCCGAACGCATCCGATTGATGCTGGAAAAAAAACGCGCCAACGGCGATCGCCTGCGCATCGAAATGATCCACGTGCCCTTTTTCAGGGAAACCGGCGCCTACCTCATCGGCCGGATCTCCTGGCGCGAACAATCCGTGCCCCTGGTGTTCGCCCTGGCCAACACCAGCCGGGGGATCGAGGTGGATGCCCTGTTGCTGCGCAGCGCCGAAGTCCGCGTGCTCTTCAGCTTCACCCACACCTACTTTCATGTGCAAACGCCCTGCCCCCAGGCGCTGGTGCGCTTTCTCAAACTGCTCATGCCCACCAAACGCACGGCCGAGCTGTACATCGGCCTGGGGTACCACAAGCACGGCAAGACCGAGCTGTACCGCGAGCTGCTGGCGCACCAGCGCGTATGCAGCCTGGACCGCTTCGGGTTTGCCGTCGGCCAGCGCGGCATGGTGATGATCGTCTTCAACATGCCCCAGGACCAATTGGTCTACAAGCTGATCCGCGACCGCTTCGCCACGCCCAAGCATGCCACGGCCAAACAGGTCATGGAAAAATATGACTACGTGTTTCGCCACGACCGGGCCGGCCGCCTGGTGGATGTGCAGACGTTCGAAAACCTGGAGATCGAGGATTGCTGCTTTACCCCCGAGCTGCTGGCCGAGATTCAGAACGAGGCCCAGCACTCCAGTTCCATCGAAGGAGGGCGGGTGATCCTGCACCACGTCTATGTGGAACGGCGCATGGTGCCCCTGGATGTCTACCTGCAGCGCGCCGATGCCGAAGCGGCCAAGGCGGCGGTCATCGATTACGGGTTCGCCATCAAAGACCTGGCCCGCATCAACATCTTTCCGGGCGATCTGCTGATCAAGAATTTCGGCGTGACCCAACTGGGCCGAGTGGTTTTCTACGACTACGACGAACTGTGCCCCCTGACCGACTGCAACTTTCGCTGGCTGCCCCAGGCCCGGGGGTACGAAGACGAACTTTCCGACGAGCCGTGGTTCATGGTGGGCGAAAACGATGTGTTTCCCGAAGAGTTCGCCTCGTTCCTGGCCCTTTCGCCCGACTTGCGCGCGATCTTTTTGAAGCACCACGGCGACCTGCTGACGCCGGCCTTCTGGCAGGCGACCCAGGCCCAGATCCGCGCCGGCGTCATCACGCCCATTCTGCCCTACAGCGAGGCCCAGCGCCTGCGGCCGGGCCAGTACTATCACCCCTGAAAGAACGCTTCCCGACCTGCTGCTTTGCACTTTCTTCGCTTGTCATTGACAAGCAATCGCCATACCTTATTATTACCGAAAACGCCGGTCGGCCGCATCTCTTGCAACCCGCCGCGGCCCGGCACGGCAGCCCCAAGTGGCAATCGACCCCTTTGACGAAAACGTTGCACCAGACCCTCGCACAACGATGTCTCCTTAAAAAGGAGGGAAGAGATGAGTATCCTTGACGGCGCCTGGAAGATCGCCTGGGTGCCGGCGAAACGCGCTTGACTTTAAAAGCCCACGAACAACTGGATTAAAAGGAGAAGCCATTTATGCAAACCGTCGCTGAAAAAGCCCAGGCCCTGTGTGACCGTCTCACCTGCCATGAAGTATTTCCCGATGAGATTTCGGCCCTCGAATACATGTGGAAAAACGATCCGCGCTGGAGCGGCATCGTCCGCCCCTATACCGCCGAAGAGGTGCTCAAGCTGCGCGGCACCCTGAAAATCGAGTACACCCTGGCCACCGCCGGCGCCGAGCGGCTGTGGCACCTGCTGCACACCGAAGATTTTATTCCGGCCCTGGGCGCCCTGACCGGCAACCAGGCGGTCCAGCAGGTGGAAGCCGGCCTGAAAGCCATCTACCTGAGCGGCTGGCAGGTGGCGGCCGACAACAACCTGGCCGGCCAGATGTACCCGGACCAGAGCCTCTATCCGGCCAACAGCGTGCCCAACGTGGTGCAGCGCATCAACAACGCCCTGCGCCGGGCCGATCAGATCCAGGTGCTGGACGGCCGCAAGAAAGGCCCCTACTGGTACGCGCCCATCGTGGCCGATGCCGAAGCCGGTTTCGGCGGGCCGCTCAACGCCTTCGAACTGATGCGCGAAATGATCGAGGCCGGGGCCGCCGGCGTGCATTTCGAGGACCAACTCGCTTCGGCCAAAAAGTGCGGCCACATGGGCGGCAAGGTGCTGGTGCCGGCCCAGGAGTTCATCACCAAGCTGATTGCCGCGCGCCTGGCGGCCGATATCGCCGGCGTGCCCACCGTTCTGGTGGCGCGCACCGACGCCGAGGCGGCCCGCTTGATCACCAGCGACATCGACCCCCGCGACCGGCCCTTCCTCGAAGATCAGCCGCGCTCGTCGGAAGGCTTTTACTACATCAAGAGCGGCATCGATCTGGCCATCGCCCGGGGGTTGGCCTACGCCCCCTATGCCGACATGGTCTGGTGCGAAACCGGGAAGCCCGACCTCGAGGAGGCGCGCCGCTTCGCCGAAGGCATCCATGCCAAGTTCCCCGGCAAGCTGCTGGCCTACAATTGCTCGCCCTCTTTCAACTGGCAGGCCAACCTGGACGAAAAGACCATCGGCACCTTCCAAAAAGAGCTGGCCAAGATGGGCTACAAGTTCCAATTCGTCACCCTGGCCGGTTTCCATACCCTGAACCTGGGCATGTTCGATCTGGCCCACAGCTACAAGAAGGAAGGTATGGCCGCCTATTCGCGCTTCCAGCAGACCGAGTTCGCCCACGGCAAGGAAGACGGCTACATGGGCACCACCCACCAGAAGTTCGTGGGCACCGGCTATTTCGACCGGGTCATCAACAGCATCACCGAAGGCCAGTCCTCGGTGGCGGCCCTCACCGGCTCCACCGAAGAGAGCCAGTTCTAACCGTCTGCCGAAACAAAACACGCCGGCGGCATCGACTCGCGGTCACGGGCCGATGCCGCCGGCGTTATTTTGCCGGGCACCCGTGCATTGACACCCATGCTGCCGCTTGACTATAACCGGAATGGTCGCAACCATCACTTACCCTAACCCACGAAGGAGCCGCGATGACCGCAAAAGCATTCCAAGATTACTACACCGACGAACACAGCGCCTGCTATGGATGCGGAC
Source organism: Deltaproteobacteria bacterium (assembly GCA_021819735.1). Classification (GTDB taxonomy): domain Bacteria; phylum Desulfobacterota; class Desulfobacteria; order Desulfobacterales; family Desulfosarcinaceae; genus Desulfatitalea. Next base: position 28,983 of record JAKAFO010000008.1, on the reverse strand, counting down.
GGCTCAACCCCCACGGCCTCCAGATCAAGAGTTATTGGGACGGCGATGAATCGGTCTGCCGCTTCAGCCCCCAGCCCTACCACACCGCCATACCCGGCTTTGTATACGGCGGCCTGCTCGCTTCGCTCATCGATTGCCACAGCACCGGCACGGCCGCGGCCGCGGCCTACCGCGCCGCCGGACTGCCCATGGACAGCGGCACGGAATTTCGCTTCGTCACCGCCTCCCTGCATGTGGACTACCTGCGGCCCACGCCCATCGACGCCCCCCTGGAACTGCGCGCCCGGGTCAAGGAGATCAAGGGGCGTAAGGTGGTGGTCAGCACCGCGCTCTCGTCCAAGGGGGAGGTGTGCGCCCGGGGCGAAGTGGTGGCCGTGCAACTGACCCGGCCCCTGGGCCAACCCGCCAAATGATATCCGGAAAAGCCGCTTTTCTGCTTTGGGCCGCGGTTTGGGTATGCGCGGCCCTTTTCTTCCTGGGCGATGGCCAATACGGAGTGCGCTCCCTGAATCGGCTCTGGGACCTGGGCCATATCCCGGCCTTCGGGCTTTTTGCCTATATGCTGGTCACGCGCTGGAAGCGGTTGGCTGCGAGGCGCTTCGGCACCCAACTGCTCGTGGTGCTCGGCGGGATGGCGCTGCTGGGTTTGGGCATCGAGCTGGTCCAATTGCGGATCGGGCGCATGTTCAGTTGGCTGGACCTGCGCAAGGATATGATCGGCGCGGCCCTGGGTCTCCTCTGTTGCGCGCCCGCGGCCAAAGAACTTCCCAAAGCCCTCCACTGGGGATTGAAATTCGTATTCGTCGGGTTGCTGCTATGGGAGGCGGCGCCGGTCGGGCGCGCCCTGTTCGATGAAATCGCCGCCGGCCGCCAGTTTCCGCTCCTCAGCGGACTGGAGACGCCCTTCGAGCGCGAACGCTGGTCGGGCGGCGCCCAGTACTTCGTCCAGCGCCGGGTATACTCCCAGGGCCAGGCATCCCTTGGCGTCGCATTGGGAACCGAAATGTACAGCGGCGTGAGCCTTAATTATTTTCCCAGGGATTGGCGGGGGTTCACCTTTTTGAGCATCGATGTTTTCAATCCGGAACCCGAGCCCATCGACCTGACCTGCCGGGTCAACGACACCGAGCACAACCGCCGGGGCTACCATTACACTGACCGCTTCAACCGCACCTACCGCTTGAAGCCGGGATGGCGGACCATCACGATTGCCCTGGAAGAGATCCGCAACGCGCCCGCGCAGCGGCCCATGCAAATGGAGCAGATCGACAACTTCGCGATCTTCGCCGTCCGCCTGGCCCGGCCGCGAGTCATCTACATCGACAACGTGCGCCTGGTGCCATAGCGCGGAAGCCGGCGTGTTCGGTGAGGGCGCGCCGGTTTAATTCCTTGATAACGGCCGCCTATCTGCCATAGAATAGGTTCGCTTCCGCCACCCCAGCCATGGAAGGAACCGCGGCATGCCGCCCATACGCACCATCAAGGAAAAGGTCATCCAATTCTTGTCCACGGATATCTGGCGCGCCGGACGTGGAGAGATTTCCAGGCCTCGCACCCTGCTGCTGCGCGCGGCGCAAATGCTGCTGCTGGCCATTCGCGGCTACATACGCGACAACTGCGCCCTGCGCGCCTCGAGCCTGACTTTTTTCAGCCTGCTTTCGGTGGTGCCGGTAATGGCACTGGCCTTCGGCATCGCCAAGGGTTTCGGACTGCAAGACCGCCTGGAAAGCCAGCTCTACCAGCGCCTGGCCGGCCAGGAAGAGGTGGTGGCGCGCATCATCCGCTTTGCCCGCACGCTGCTGGAAAACACCCAGGGAGAGTTGATCGCCGGCATCGGCGTGCTGCTGCTGATCTGGGCGGCGGTCAAGGTGCTCGGTCACATCGAAGCGGCCCTCAATGAAATCTGGAAGGTGCCGTCGCGGTCGTTCATCCGCAAATTCACCGACTATTTGACCATCATGATCATCAGCCCGCTGCTGGTGGTCCTGTCCAGCAGCGTCACGGTCTATATCACCACCCAGGTGACCGCCATGACCTCCAGGATGGCCGTGCTCAAAATCGCCGACCCCTTGATCTTCTCCCTGCTCAAACTGCTGCCGTTCGGCTTGATCTGGCTGCTCTTCATCCTCATCTACCTGGTGATGCCCCACACCCGCGTGCGGCCGGTGTCGGCCATCATCGGCGGCGTCGTCGCCGGCACCACCTTCCAGATCACCCAAGGGGCCTACATCAACGCCCAAGTGCTGCTTTCCAAATACAACGCCATCTACGGCAGCTTCGCGGCGCTGCCTTTTTTTCTCATCTGGCTGCAAGTCAGTTGGACCATCGCGCTGTTCGGGGCACAAATCGCCTATGCCCACCAGCATATGGGCCAGCATTTGCTGCGCATGGACTACCAGGGCATCAGTCTTTACTTCCGAAAGAAATTGGCCGTCTGCGTGCTGCGGCGCATCCTCGATAACTTCCGCGACGGCCGGCCGCCCGTGACGGCCGAAGAGATCGCGGAACACCTCGGTTTGCCCCATGGGTTGGTGGTCGAGGAGCTCGCGCATTTGATCGCAGGCGGGATGGTATCGGCCGTCGAGGACCCGCGCCGGGAAGACACGGCCTATCAGCCGGCGCGGGATATTCATGGACTGCGCCTGGCCCAGGTGCTGGAGGCCTTGGACAAGGTCGGCCGCAACGATCTGCCCGAGGCGGCCGAACGCCCCCTGCGCGAGGTGGACCAGGCGGTGGAGGCCCTGGAAGCAGCCGCGCACAAGAGCACGGCCAATGTACTAGTTAAAGACCTTTAAAGCCTTCGGCTAATCCTTTATCTCTTCTCCCAATATTCATCCGGCATATCCACGGCCATGGCCAAGGCGCCGTCGGCGCCGCCGAACAGCGGATCGGCGGTGGTTTGTACCGCGCAGGGGCCGTACTCCTTGAGCACGCCTTCCAGGTGTTGGCGCAGGCCGCGGATCTGACTGCCGCCGCCGGCCAGGATGATGTTGTTGCGGACTTGCTTCTGAAATTCGGGGTCAAAGCCCGCGATGAGTTCCAACGTGGTCTCTACCATGGCCGGCAGAATGCTTTCGCAGGCCCGGCGCATCTCCTGGGTGATATCGTGAGGGGTGGGCTTGCCGGCCACGGGCAGCTCCACGATCACGGGCGCAGGCGGTTGGCCCACGAAGCTATGCTGCTCCTTGAAACGCCGCACCATGTTGAGCGTAAAATCGGCGGCGGGATAGCGTTCGCGCAAAAGGGTGTCCAAGTGCGCATCGATATGGTCGCCGGCGGTCAAAATCGTCCGTTGATCCGCTTCGGCCGGCATGGTGCCGCGCATGATGCAAAAATCCATGGTGCCGGCCCCGATGTCGATCACCATGGCATTGGTCAAGGCATTGAGCCCGTAGGCCACGGAGAAGGGTTCCGAGACCACCATGATGGTATCGGCGAAATCGGACACCAGGTTGATGATGGCCAGTTTGTTGACCTTGAACGACTCGGCCGGGACGCCCACGATGGCGCGGGTCTGCGTGTAGCCGTTATCGCCCTTGGCCGTCTCGATGAGATGGCGGATCAACTCCTTGACCGCCGCCGCGCTGCGTTCGGAGCCGTCCTTGATGACGCCGCGCTCCAGGGGACGGTAGATGTCCAGGGACAACCGATTCTCCAAGGCCTCTTGGCCGAAGAGAATCGCTTTGCCCAGCACCTTGCGGGCCACGAAGTCCTTGGGCCAGCCCACGAAACTCTCCACCCAGTCGCGGCGGCCGTTGCTGGCCGAAATGGCGCTGCGGGAGGTGCCCAGGTCGATGCCGACGTTCAGGATCTCTTGTTTTTCAGTCATCTCATTTTTCTCCATGTAACGCGATTGCGTGGTTTATATCCAGGTAAGCCGCAATACCTTCTTCCATATAGGCGGCAACTTTTTCACGGTACTCGGGCGACTTGAGCTTGGCCTCTTCCGTCGCCTTGGTCAGACAGGAGATCTCCACCAGCACGCTGGGCACGTCCACTTTGGACAGAACGACGAAGGGCGCCATTTTGATGCCCACGTCACGCACCTTGGCGTCTTCGGTTTTCACGTTGCGAAAGAGACTGGTCTGGATGGCCGCGGCCAGCCGGGCCGATTCCTGGCGTTTGACGGTGCTGCCGATATCTTCGACGATCGCGTCGATCTCACCGAGGGCATAACCGGACTCCTTATTCTCCTGCTCGGCCAGCCGCAAGGTGTCGGAGTTCAGCGGCGGCCCGAAGTAGTAGGTTTCGATCACATGCAGCCGTTGGTCGGGCAATGAGTTTACGTGCACCGAAATGAAGAGATCGGTTTTATGCTGCCGGGCGAACGCGACGCGGCCGGCCAGGGAAAGGCTTTGGTCGCCCGCGCGGGTCAGCAGGACATTGTAGCGCCCCTGCTTGATCAAGCGCTCTTTGAGCCGCAAGGCCACATCCAGGGTGATCTCCTTCTCCGGGGTGCCCAGGGTGCCGATGGCGCCGGGATCGTGCCCGCCATGGCCCGGATCGATGACGATGGTTTTGACTTGCAGCCCGAAGAGCGACGAGAGCCGCACCCGGTCATCCGGCGAGAACAACAGCCGGTAGTCTTCGCGGTGCGGGTCGCCGGGGGCCGCATAATCCCAAATGGGGATCTGCGCCAGCAGGCTCGCCCCTCCCGGTTCGGCGGGCGGCTGTGCTTGCGCCGAATGGATGGCAGGGACGCCAAGATCGTGGCCGGCGGCCGGAGCGCTCGAGCGGATCAACGCGGGCATCGCCTCCTTGGGACTGTGCGCTGGATTGAGCGCGGTGCTGGCCCCCAGGATCAGGGTCAACATCAAGGCGCCGATGCCGCCCCAGCGCGCCCATCCCAGCCGCTGGCGGGCGCACCTTCCCAGGGCAATGGCGTTGCCGGTGATCCGTAAGTTATCGTGATAGATCCCCCTGAGGATGGCCTCTCTGGGATCTGATCGACGTCGGCCTTTGGTAAACATCTTGGTTCCGGCCCATCAATTAGTTCCATCGGCGGCAGCGCCGCCTGGGACCTTGATAGCAAAAGCCATGCCTTGCTTTCGCCGGCTGCCATCCGTTCTAACCAACTGTAATTATGGATATCATCAGAAACCAAAGCGGACGCGCCGACAGAGAATTGACGCCCAGGTCAAAGGACAATTTTGGGGGAGCCTGCTTCGCTGATTTCAGATTGGCCTTTAAGGGAGGAATTCGAGGACAACCGCGATCATCATGTTTCGCTCCAGCCGTGCTCGCCCACGAGTTTGACGAAGCGGCAGCCGCCCAGGTTGGTTTGCTGCACGCCTTTTTCATTGCGCACCAGGCGGATCAACTCCTGAACGTATTGGTTGCCCACGGGAATCACCAGGCGCCCGCCCACGGCCAGTTGATTGACCAGCACCTCGGGGATTTCGGGCGCGCCGGCGGTGACGATGATGGCATCGAAGGGGCTTTCGTCGCGCCAGCCGGTGGTGCCGTCCGAATAGCGCATGACGATGTTGTGGTAGCCCATTTGGTCGAAGAGCTTGCGTGCCTTGAGGTAGAGCGAGTGGATGCGCTCGATGGTGTAGACCCGGAAGGCGATCTGGGCCAGGATGGCGGCTTGATAGCCGGACCCGGTGCCGATTTCCAGCACGCGGTCGTCCGGCCCCAGTTGCAGGGCCTGGGTCATTTCGGCCACGATGTAGGGCTGGGAAATGGTTTGCTGCTCGCCGATGGGCAGGGGGAAATCGTTGTAGGCCTGGTCCATCAAGGCTTCGCTGACGAACAGATGCCGCGGCACTTTGCGCATGGCGGCCAGCACGTTGACATCGCGAATGCCGCGGGCTTCGATCTGTTTTTCTACCATGTCCTGACGCAGGCGATCGAATTTCATCGAGGCTCTACCCCCCATCCCGGCGACCGTCTATCAGAGCCCGCCAGCACGGTCAAGCGGATAGTCGGCACCACGCCCTTCGGTTCTGGTTTTATCCTGGAACTTGCAATTTATCTCGATTCTTCATAAAAATGAAGATACGAAGATAGCGCTGAACGGCTGGACGTCAACAGCGGCCGATCTGCGCCGGGGGTAACACCACCGCAAGCAGCCAGGCAATATCCTGAATGAAAACCACTGCGCGTTTCGCATGGTCGGTACTGCTTTCCATCCTCTTCGCAGGCCTTGGAACCGCAGGCTATATGCTCATCGAGGGCTGGAACGCCATCGATGCCCTTTACATGACCATCACCACCTTGGCCACGGTGGGGTATGGCGAAGTCCACCCGCTCTCGAACCCGGGCCGAATCTTCTCCATGGCGCTCATCGTGCTGGGTGTCGGCTTTTTTTTCTATGTGGCCGCCGCCGTTATTCAATTCATGGTGGAAGGGCGCATTCTCTTATTGCTGGGGAGACGAAAATTGGATCGAAAAATCGACCGTTTGAAAAATCACTACATCATTTGCGGCTACGGCCGTATCGGTAAAGTGATCTGCGACAAGCTTCGCAGGGAGAATTTCGATTTGGTCGTGATCGATAAGAACCCGGAATTTATCGACACCTTCGAATCGAAGAAAATGATCTACCTCTGCGCCAACGCAGGCGAAGAGGCCGTCTTGCTGAAAGCCGGATTGCACCGCGCCAAGGCCTTGATCGCCGCCCTGGCCACCGACATCGACAACGTCTTTCTCGTGCTCACGGCACGTCAATTGGCGCCGCGTATAACGATCATCGCGCGGGCCGGCAACGAAGCGGCCAAGAAGAAACTCACGGCCGCCGGCGCCGATACGGTGGAAGCGCCCTACGAAATCGGCGCCGCCACCATGGCCCAACGCATCATCCGCCCCACGGTGACCAACTTTTTGGAGCTGGCCTTCACCCAGCATCACAACGACATTCAGATGGAAGAGATCCCCGTGGCCGACGCCTCGGCCCTCAATGGCTTGATGCTCAAGGATTCCGGTATCCGCCAGCAATATCAACTGATCATCATCGCCATCAAGAAGGCCAACGACCAAATGCTGTTCAATCCATCGTTTGAAGCGGAGTTGAGAGCCGGCGATACCGTTATCGCGGTGGGGGAGCCGTCCAATCTCAAGCGGCTGGAAGCGGTGCTCAATCCAGCCGCCCCTGGAGCCAAGGCCATCGCCGATTAAATCTTGTAGACGATGCGCTCTTCGGTGATCACGATGTCCACATGTTTGTCATGGCCTTCGGTGGGCACGTTGGCAAGAATCTGGGCTTCCAAAACCAGGCCGACCTTGCGCGTGGTCATGGGCAGATCCGGGATCAGGCGATCGTAGCACCCCTTGCCCAGGCCGAGCCGTCCGCCCTTTTCGTCCATGGCCAGTGCGGGAATGATGGCGATGTCCAGGCAATCCATGGGCACAATTTTGCAGCGTTTGGGATTGGGTTCCAGATTGCCGCGCAGACCCGTGACCAGATCCTTGGCCAGATCGTCCACTTTATAGAGGCGGGTGGCGCGGTTCTGGGGATCGAAGACCGGCAATACAACGATCTTGTTGTAAAGGTAGGAGCGCTTGAGAATCTCCATGGTATTCACTTCGACCTGGGCCGGCGTATAGAGCAATACGATGCGCGACTCCAGGAAGTTGGCGAATTCGAACAGCCGGTTTTCGATGGCCTTGGTTTTGGCGGCCAACTGTTCTTGGGGCATGGCGGTTATTTTCCGCACCATCTCGTTACGCAACTCTTGCTTCTTCTCTCTGATTTCCTCCATCGCTCTCTCCGATTTCCATAAGGGTGTCCGCATCTCTAAAGGACGTTCTACCGCAACCGGGCACAGGCCTCAACTCATATTAAACATTGACCAAATCACATGCTTGCAGTACAGTTTTGGCCACGGTGCACTTGCTTTCGCTTTGTCTTTCCGGCCCACCGGCGGGCCAGAAGCCCCTATTGGACGGTAGTTGCCGGCTTTAAGAAAAAAACTGAATCAATATAGGTATGGTATGCTGGAAATCAAGTTTGTACGACAAAATTTAGCGGCCGTCCAGGAAGCCCTGGCCAAACGCCACGGCACCATCGATTGGAGCGTTTTTAGTGAATCCGATCGTGCGCGCAGCGCGGTGCTCTCCGAAATCGAACAACTGCGCAACCGGCGCAACGTGGCCTCCGAACAGATCGCCCAGCTCAAAAAGCAGGGGCAGGAGGCCGGAGAGATGATGGCCGAAATGCGCGCGGTGGGCGACCGCATCAAGGTGCTGGAGCCCGAGTTGGCGGGCCACGATGAGCGGCTCCAGCAGTTCATGCTCAACATCCCCAACATCCCCCATGCCTCGGTACCCCTGGGGCACAGTGCGGAAGACAATCCGGTGGTCAAAACCGTCGGTACCCCGCCGCGCTTCGACTTCGAGGTCAAGGGGCATTGGGACCTGGGCGAGCGCCTGGGCATTCTGGATTTTGCCAGGGCCGCCCAGATTGCCGGCGCGCGCTTTCCGCTCTACCTGGGCGCCGGCGCCCGCCTGGAGCGGGCCCTGATCAACTTCATGCTGGACATCCACACCACGGAACACGGCTACACCGAAGTGCTGCCGCCATTCATGGTCAACCGCCAGACCATGACCAACACCGGCCAGTTGCCCAAATTCGAAGAAGATCTGTTCAAGCTGGACGGCCGGGACTTCTTCCTGATCCCCACGGCCGAAGTGCCGGTGACCAACATCCACCAGGGAGAGGTTCTGGCCGAAGAGCGGCTGCCCATCCGCTACACCGCCCATACGCCCTGCTTCCGCTCCGAGGCGGGCTCCTACGGCAAGGACACGCGCGGCTTGATCCGCCAGCACCAGTTCAACAAGGTGGAGCTGGTCAAGTTCGCCACGCCCGAATCCTCCTATGACGAGTTGGAGAGCTTGCTGGCCAACGCCGAGACGATCTTGCAGCGCTTGGAACTGCCCTACCGCGTGGTGCTGCTCTGCGCCGGAGACATGGGCTTTTCGGCGGCCAAGACCTACGACATCGAAGTCTGGATGCCGATCCAGAATGTCTACCGCGAGATCTCCTCGTGCAGCAACTTCGAGGATTTCCAGGCGCGCAGGGGCAACATCCGCTTCAAACGCAAGGGTCAAAAGGGCACCCAGCTCGTGCACACCCTCAACGGCTCGGGCCTGGCCGTGGGGCGCACGGTGGCCGCCCTGCTGGAAAACTTTCAGCAGGCCGACGGATCGATCGTGATTCCCCCGGCGCTGCGCCCGTATATGGGCGGAAAGGAACGCATCGTACCATGAAACCGGAACAGTTCCCCCCGGACATACAACCCCATCTGATTCCGCGGCCTTCGGGGCGGCTGATCTACCGCTGCCTCTCCTGCGCGGCGCAATTCGATATCCAGAAACTGCTCTACACCTGCCCCAAGTGTGGGCAAGTGCTGCTGCTCCACGACGCCCACTTCGAACAACTCAAAGAGATCCCGGCCGCCCAATGGCGGCGGATCTTCGATTACCGGCGCATGCTGACCCTGCCGGCCCTCAAGGGAATCTACCGCTACCACGAGTTCATCGGACCCAATATTCCCTTAGATGCGGTGGTCTACCTGGGCGAAGGCCACACGCCGGTGGTGGAAGCCAATCGGGGCTTGCAGCGCGATGTGGGCCTGCGCTTCTACTACAAGAACGATGGCCAGAACCCCAGCGCTTCGTTCAAAGATCGCGGCATGGCCAGCGCTCTGAGCTATATCAACCATCTGATCAAAAGCGGCAAGGTTTCCAATGTGCTGGCGGTGTGTGCTTCGACCGGCGACACATCGGCCGCGGCCGCGCTCTACGCCTCTTACTTGCGCCCCGACATCCAGTCGGCCGTGCTGCTGCCCCACAAAAAAGTCACCCCCCAGCAGTTGTCGCAGCCGCTGGGCAGCGGCGCCAAGGTGTATGAGATTCCGGGCGTCTTCGATGATTGCATGAAAGTGGTCGAGGCCCTGTCCGAGCAGTACGAAGTGGCCCTGCTCAACTCCAAGAACGCCTGGCGCGTCCTGGGACAGGAGTCCTACTCCTATGAGATCGCCCAGGAGTTCGAGTATGACGTGGCCGATAAGGTGGTAGTGGTGCCCATCGGCAACGCCGGCAACATCACGGCCGTGATGAGCGGGTTTCTCAAGTTCCACCAGATCGGCCTGATCACGGCCTTGCCCAAGATCATCGGCGTGCAATCTTCCCATGCCGACCCGGTCTACCAATACTACCGCGAGCCCGACCGCGACCGGCGAAAATTCGTGCCCCAGAACGTGCGTGCCTCGGTGGCCCAGGCCGCCATGATCGGCAACCCGGTCTCCATGCCCCGCGTCATCCAGTTGGTGGAGCAGTACAACGCCCGGGCCGGTTGCCAGCGGGTGCATTTCGTGCAGGTGGCCGAACAGGAGATCATGGATTGGCAGTTGCAGGCCAACCGCAACGGCCATATTGCCTGCACCCATGGCGGCGAGTGTCTGGCCGGTTTAAAACGTGCGGTGGAGATGGGCCTGGCCAACAAAACCGAAACGGCCATCATCGATTCCACGGCCCACGCCCTGAAATTCGCCGGGTTCCAGGATCTTTACTTCTCCGATCAATTTCCGGCCGAGTTCGAAGTGGCACCGCAGCCGACGCTGATGAACGCGCCGATCTACATCCACCCCGGTGACCTGTCACAGGTACCGGCCCCGGGGCGGCCCTTGTCCGGCGAGGCCTTCGACAGCTTCGTGCAGGCCGTGAGCCGGGATATCGCCCTCGATTTGAAGCTTGTGAAGAAAAAGGAATAACGAGCGGCAGCAATCATGATTGAACCCCATGGCAAAGCCACCAGGAAGCACGCCGGCTGGATGCGCACCCAATGCTTGCGGGGAATCGGGTCGGCCGTCTTTCTTCTCGTCTGGATGTTAGGACCGCCGGCCGCCCAGGCCAGCAGCCTGGTGTACAAGAACTACATCGTGCGCTACGACCGCGGCTGGGACATCCTGTGCGAACCGTACGTGGTGCAGCGGGGCGATTGGGTTCTTAAGATCTTCCGCCAGAAAGGCGAAATCGCCAATCAGGATTTCCGCGATTTTCTGGGTATCTTCCAGCGCCTGAACCCGCATGTGCCGGATATCGACCTGGTGCGGCCCGGTCAGGCCATCGACATTCCCTTGCGCAAGCTCGAGCATGGCGCCTTGCCGGGCCAGGACAGCGGCGTGGTGACCATCCCCATCGTCAACTTGTCCAAAGACAAAGATCTGGATGCGCTCGAGCAAAAGACCGAGGCCTACGAGATCCAGCGCGGCGACACGGTCAATCAGATCGTGTCCCGGCGCTACGGCCGTCTCGGCACCCAGGCGTACAAGGAAGGCGTGGAACTGCTTAAGGCCGCCAATCCTGAAATCAAAGACATCAACCGCATTTACGCCGGACAGAAGATCTACCTGCCCGATCCCGCCACGCGCGAGAAGCAGTGGGAAGCGCTGGCCGCCAAAGAGGGCGGCGGGACAGGCGAACCTTTGGCTCCCGACGCGCCGCCTGAGCTCCAGGCCGGTGCAGCGAGCCGATCCCCGCAGATCGCCCCGCCGCCGGCCGCCACCCCAACGCCCCAAGACCCCCTGGCCGCCGCCGCGGCCACCGTGGGCGGCCGACTCATCGCAAAGGGCACCTATTATGTGCCCCGGGAGGGGCGCACCGACTTTGAAATCGACCTCTCCCGGCATCCCCTGATGGAACTGGACCGCCACCGGCTCTTCTTCTCCCAGGACGGGAAAATCATGGGCCAGGCCCCGGAGCTGCTCGCAAAGCAAATGCCCCAAGCCAAGGTGGTGGCCTATAGCAAGGACGACTCCGCCCAGCAGATCATCGCCGCCATCTTCGATTCGGTGGAAGATGAGGCCAACACACCCACCTCGGTGGACTTCGAGGATCAGGGGGTGCACGTGGCCGTGCGGGCCAAATGGGTCAAGCCGGCAAGCGACGGCCGCCAGTTGTGCATCACCCCCATTCAAACGGCCGACGAACAGACCCCCGAATCCATGCGCCGCTATCTGGAGCAAAACGGTTTGGTGCTCAAGGAGGTGCTGCCCGGCGGCGCGACCGCAACCGCGCCCACCGGCGGGAGCCGGCACGCGGTCAAAAACATCCTGGCCCTGACGCCGACCAGCCAGCGGGAGTTCGTGCAGCACCTGTCAAAGGCCCTGCATTTCTCGTATGCGCCCAATGTACCGGTCACCTTTTCCTTTGGAGGGGAGCAGATCGAAGCTTTCGCCAACCTGGTGGCCACCATGGACGGCAAGGAAGTTTTATTGGATTTCGGCGAGCTTTACGGCGGGGCAGCCAAGGCCATCCAGGAGGGCGGCCTCACCCTGGTGCAGATCGGCGCCGAAGACACCAACATGACCATCGCAGCCAAGCTCCTGGTCGGGCTGGGCGAGCGCGTGGCCGAAAAGCCTTCGTTCCTTGCGGCACCGCGGCCGGCCGAGTACAACACCACGGTCACCCTGCCAGGCCTGCTTTATACCAATGCCGAAAACAAACCCACGCTGCTGTCGGATGCACCGCTGCACTCGGCCATTACCGACCTGCTCAGCGCCCAAGGCATCGGCCTGGTCGTCTGGCAATCCAAGAATTAGCGCGATCCGACAAGCATCGCAAATCAAGGGAATAAGAGGTTAGAATGAAGAAAATCAAAGCGAACGTATGGGGCGTAGTCGTCACTATCCTGCTGCTGACCGTTTTCTGTTCATGCGCCGGACAGCAGACCCAGCGCAACACAGAGCTGGGCGCCGCCACCCGGGAAATCGGTGAGGCCTATATGCACCAGGGGGATTATACTTCCGCCTTGCGGGAACTGATCAAGGCGGAACAACTCAATCCCGACGACCATTTCGTGCACAACGATCTGGGACTGGTTTACATGTCCAAGAAAATGATGCCCGAAGCCATCAGCCATTTCAAGAAGGCCATCGCGCTTAAACCCAGCTATACGCCGGCGCGCAACAACTTGGGCAGCGCCTACCTGGCGGTGGAAGAGTGGGACCTGGCCATCGCCACTTTCAAGGAGATCACCAAGGACGCTCTCTATGCCACACCCCAGTTCCCCCTCTCCAATTTGGGCTTCGCATACTTCAAGAAAAAGGATTACAACACGGCCCTAAATTATTACAAAGAGGCTTTAAAGCTGCAGCCCGACCTGGTCAACGCCCTGGTGGGCAGCGGCCGGACCTATCTGGCCATGAACCAGGGCCGCCAAGCGCTACGCTACCTGGAGAATGCCGCGAAGCTATCGCCCAAAACAGCCGATATCCACTTCTACCTAGCCGAAGCCTACCTGGCTAACGGTCAGGCTGCCCAGGCCCGGGCTTCTTATGAGACGGTCATTGATCTGGCCCCCCAGGAGAGCGATCTGGCCTTGAAAGCCAAGCAGCGGTTGGGGGGGAGGCGCTGAAGCTAAAAAACGTTCCCACACCGGCGCGTGGGAACGTTTTTAATGCAGAAATTAGTTGTCAACTAACAATTATTATAATTTCCTAAATATACTGTCTTATCGACGACAATATCAATATCTTCACCAGCTGTATTTTCGAACCGGAAAGTAATTCGTATTGTATACAATGGATAATCTACACCTGCCGGCCAAGAATTTACAAATTCTTCTTTCGTATCTATGGACATGCAGGTAACTTCCAACTGGCCGCTTTCTCCTGCGCCAACTTCAAAGCGCGTCCAACCATCTTCGGGCGAAACCAGTTCCGGAGGCGTAACCAGATTGCCGTTACCATCCGGGCTATCTAAAGGTATATATTGGATCGAATAGCTTTGCAGCGTTAAACCGGGGGCATCTGCATCCACCGATAGCGATAGGATCGCAAACGCATTTGTGAATTCTTCGGTCTCATTATCACACATACTCTGAACTACATCGATATCAAGAGTCTCTTCACCATTGTCTTCGATAGTGACACTGCTTACATATCTCTGCCCGATTTCATCCAGAGGCCCGCTGGACGAACTGCATCCATAAGCTCCCGCCACCAAACCCATCATAATCAGTGCCAGTCTAAAGGCCGCTCGTCGCATTTATATCCCTCCATTTACTGATCTAATCGTTAATTTCGTTATTCTTTGAACCGAACGACGATTTTCTACTGCACCGCCACCTGTTCCAGTTGCACGATGCGCGGGGTCATGAATATCAACAGTTCGTTGCTCTGCTTCTTGGTCGTGGTATTCTTGAACATCCAGCCCAGCAAGGGGATGCTGTTCAAGACCGGGAAGCCGTCCGAGCCTTTGCTCTCCGAGGCTTTGATGATGCCGCCGATGACGATGGTGTCGCCGTCATTGACCAGCAGTTCGGTCTGGGCTTCGTTGGTGGCGACCGAGGGTACGCCGGCGGTAATGCCGGCCACATCGTTCTTGGTGATGAAGATCACCAGCGAGATGCGGTTGTCCGGCGTCACGTGGGGCGTCACCTCCAGCAGCAAATCGATGTTCTTGAACTTCACCGACGAGCCGCCCGAGGAGTCGCGCTCCAGGTAAGGATACTCCACACCCTGTTTGATCTTGGCCTTCTTGTTGTCCAGGGTCAGAATCTTGGGTGAGGAGAGGATCTTGCCTTCTCCAGTGGTCTCCAGAGCGTTGATCTGGGCATTGAGCACAAACGGCACACCGGTCAAGCGCGAGAAGCTGACGCCGATGGAGGAGTTGGCCTGGGAGGGAAAGTTCATGGCCATGTCGGTGCCGGTAACCCAATCCCCCAGCAAGCCGGGGCCGTAGTTCATGGTCCAATCGATGCCCAGCTCGCGGGAGAAGTTGTCGCTGACTTCCACCACGCGCGCCTCGATGACCACCTGGGCGGTAACTTTGTCGATGCGCCGGATGATCTCCTCGGCCTGGCGCATGACAGCAGCCGTATCGGTGACGATGACTTGATTATTCTTCTCGTCCACGCTCACGTTGCCGCGTTCCTTGGTCAAAATCTTTTCGATGTGCGGCTTGACTTCGTTGACCGCGCTGGAGTAACTCACCGGGAAATAGCGCGTCACCAGCGGCTCTAAGGCTTTAACCTCTTCGCGCGCCTTGCGGTAGGCTTCCAGCTTGGCCTTGCGCAGATCATCCTCTTTCTTGAGGGTTTCCAGCGTGGCGATGCGCACGATGTCGCCCTCCTGACTCATGCCCAACTGGTTCATACGCAATACCAGATCCAGCACCTGGTCCCAGGGAACCGGCTCGTCCAGGGTCATGGTCACCTTACCGGTGACATCCTTGTCGATGGCAAAATTCTTGCCGCTCACCTCCCGCAGGATGCGAAAGACATTTTTGATATCGGTTTCGTAGAAATCCAGGGCGATCTTCTCGCCGGTGTAGTTCTTCTTGCGCGGCCCCAGCATGGATTGCATGTCGGCCTCTTCCTGGGCCGCGGCCGCGTCCAGGGCGACCAGATCCAAATTCGCCCGGTTGGCCGGAGCCATGCCGGCATCGCCCGTGGGGGGGGGCGGCGGCGCAGTCAGGGGCATTGCCACGGCCGTGGTCGCCGCTTCGCCTTGCGCATCGTTTTCGTTGAGCACCCGCTTCCAGACCGGCAGATCCGCCTGCTCCAGCGGTTTGGGAGGAATCGCGGAGGCTTCGAAGTGGATCAACAACTGGTTGCCCGCCTGCTCGGCCACATAAGGCACCGGTTCGCGCATATCGATGAGGATCGAGGAATCGCTTTTACCCTTGGTTTGGGTGGGGGTGACGCGATCCACGGCGCTGTTGAAGCGCGTGGTGATCAGCGGCCGTTGGTGATAAGAAGGAATATTGGTTCCCAGCAGCCGCACTTCGATGCGCTGGGGCGAGATTTTGGTGATGCGATATTCCGCAGTCTGGGTCGTTCCCACCACCAGGGTGGATTTGCCGTTTTCTTCGCCTACGAAATCCACCTTATTAACCCAGGCGGCCTTGCTCGAAGATGGAATCGGCGGGCTGGAGGCGCGCGCACCGGCAGTCGCGGTCGACGAACTCGCGGCGGACGGTACGGCGGCCTGGGCCGGCGCGACCGCAGCCGCCTTCTGGAAGCGGATCTGGACGGTGTTGCCCTCCGGGACGGCAGTATACGGCACGTCCGCGCTCAACAGAATTTCCACGCGCGCCGTGCGGTTGCCGTTGCCTTGACGCGCCGTGATGCGCGGCACCAGGTCGATGTCGGCCGGCAGATCCACCCGGGCCTGGTCCACCGCGGTTTCCGGAAAATAGAGCACCACGGCCAGCGGGTCGGGTTGCTTCAGGGACGAAAAGGTCACCGGGCCGTCGGCCGATACGACCACCACCACCTGGTCGGCAGCCTGGGTGGCCGTCACGGCGGTAATGGTGGCTTGACCGGGCGCGGAAGAAGCGCCGGTTGTGCCGCCGGAGCCGGTTTGGGATGCGCAGCCTGTAAACAGGGCCGTCAAACCGAAAGTGGATAGGATCAGGACCGCGATGTACGTTTGTATCGTTCTCATGTTATAGCTCTCCAGCAGGTTTCTGAAGTTTAAGCTCTTGGTTTTCGACGCTAAGCTCGCCGTTGATGTTCTCGATTTCCTCTTCGATCACCACGCGGTCGTTGTCGATGCGGGTCACCTGACCCGCGTTAAGCCCCATGTAGGTCCCCACCTGAACCACGTACCCCTTGCCGGTGGCGTCCTCCACCAGGGCACGATTGCCGCTGGCGGCGCGGATGATGGCGGTTACCTTGAGCTGGGCCAGCGCCACCTTTTCCAGCGGAGTCTGGGGGATACGTTTGGAGCGCTTGTCTTTTGAGCTCGATATGGATTGCGTTTGCTGCTCTTTGAACAGCGGCTCGAAAGGATCGAATCGGCCTTCGGCATCGTAGGCGGCCGCCAACTGCATGGACTCTTTCACCAGGCTAGAGGCGTCGCCGGCCGGAGGCGTGGGGGCCGGTGCCGGTGCGGCCGATGCCGCGGTGCCTTGGGGCGTGCCCGATGTTTCCGTCGATGCCACGCCGGAAGCGACCTTCTCCAACTCTACTGCCGGGCTCCCCGGAGCGGACGGTATGGCCGGAACAGGAACTGCGCCTGGGGATGCGGCCGGGGTCGGTGAAACCGCCGTTCCCAAGGGTGCGGCCGGACCCGTCTCCGGACTCGGCGTTGAGACCGGCGAGGGCATCGTGGTGGCCGGGGTCGGTTGGGCCTGCTGAACCGCGATCTTCTTGCTCACCGCTTTGGGTTGGGGGGCGGGAGGCGGCTCTTCGCCGCAGGCCAGCAAACCTGCCAGGAGAACCACCCAAACGCTCTTTCGTAAAATGATCAAATACCTTTTCATTCGCAACCTTACCTATCTATTTGGGTGCTTGCTGCGGTTGCCCCGTTTTTGGCTTGGGGGCCGATTCCATGAACTTATAGGTAACGGCCTGACACGAGGTGGTCAGGGCATTATTTTCCTTCTGGGATTGGGGCGCCATTTTGACATCGCGGATATTGACGATGCGCGGCAGGTTGGCCACTTTGTCGAAGAAGATCGCCACTTGATGATAGCTGCCGCTCACATTGATATCCACCGGTATTTCCGCATAGAAATCCTTGGGGACTTCAGGCTTGGGCTGGAAAAGCAGAAACTCCAATCCGGCCTCTTTTCCGGCCTGGGAGATGCCGGCCAGCAGGGAGGGGATCTCTTCTTTTTCGGGCAACGCCCGGCTTACCTGCTTGTATTCGGCCTCTTTCTGGCTCCTTTTGTTGCGCCAGTCGTTGAGTTGGGCGGCATTTTTCTTGGCCGTCTCCAGTTCTTTTTGCACGCTGGCCAACTGGGTCTTCAAGCCGGAGATCTGC
Source organism: Deltaproteobacteria bacterium (assembly GCA_021819735.1). Taxonomy (GTDB): domain Bacteria; phylum Desulfobacterota; class Desulfobacteria; order Desulfobacterales; family Desulfosarcinaceae; genus Desulfatitalea. Next base: position 11,266 of record JAKAFO010000008.1, on the reverse strand, counting down.
TCGTGCTTGGGCCAGAACAGGAAGTAGATCGAGAGGCCGAAGATCAACACCAGCACGGCCACGAAGATGCCGATGCGCTGGGGTTTGGTCAGCTCCTCGATCTTGGACAACAAGGGCGCCACGGCGCTGGTGGGAGTGCTGCCTTTCTTCATTTCTTTTTAACCTCTGCCGGAGTGTTGGAAGTCGTCTTCCTCTGAAAATTGATGTCGAACTGTTTGAGGCTCATATCTTCCTTGCCCTGCAATTTATACTGCTTGCTGGCTACCAGGCGCACGTTCTGGAAGCGCTCCGATTTTTCGACGCGGGTCATGTAGTCGGCCACCGTCTGGTTGTCGATGGCCACGCCGCTGATCTTGAAGGTATCGCCCTTCTCTTCGATCTGGGAGTACCACATGCGCTTTTCCACCAGAAGTTGATAAATGCTGTCCAGGTTCTGGACCGGGGCCTTGCGGTCGCGCTCCAGCGACTTGATCACCTCGATCTTTTTCTCGATGAGGGCCAGGGTTTTTTTGATCTCTTCGATCTCCTTGTTGATCGCCTGGTACTTTGCCACCTGCTCCCGGGTGGAGGCGATCTCGGTGTTCAAATCCGAAATGCTGCCGTTGAGCATGGAATTGTACCAGAAGACGACCAGGAGCGCGAAGACGACCGATCCGATGAAAACATTCAATTGGAAGCGGATGTTCTCTTTCTTACGGGCTGCCCGATAGGGAAGTAAATTAATGCGTATCATTATTTGTCATCCACTTTGCGGGTGGCCAACCCCATGCATATGGATGCCTGGGGGGCGATTTTTTCCAAATATTCCGTGTCGAATTTTGCACCGTCCAGGAAGAATCGCTGGAACGGATTGATCGTGCTCACTTCGGCCGATGTCTCCACGGCCAGCAGTTGGCGCAATTCATGAATATTGCCGCCGCCGCCGCTGAGAATGATGCGCTTGATCTGATCGTCCGGATAGGTGGAGTAGAAGAAGTCCAATGCCCGCCGGATCTCGGTGCACCAGTCGGTGACCACCGACGATATGATTTCCGACAGATCTTCGGCCGAGATCCTGTCGCCGCCCTCGCCGAACTTCATGGCCTCGGCCTCTTCGGTACTGCAGTTCACCAGGCTGGCGATCTTCTGGTTGATCTGGCCGCACCCCAGGGAGACGTCGCGCATGAAGACCGAGTTGTCGCCCTTGAGAATGTTGAGCGATGTTTTGCTGGCGCCGATGTCGATCAGGGCGATGTTCTCCTCGGGAGAGGGTTCGTAGTTCATCTGGAAAACGTTTTGCAGGGCAAAGGCGTCGACGTCGATGATCTTCGGGTCCAAACCGGCCATTTCGGCCAGGTTCACGTAATCGTTGACCATCTCTTTTTTGGCCGCCACCAGCAACACGTTCATCTGGTTGGGGTTGTTTTCGTTTTCTCCCAGGATTTGGAAATCCAGATTCACGTCGTTGATGTCGAAAGGGATGTATTGCTCGGCCTCGAAGTGGATCGTGTCCTGGAGCTGCGCTTCGGTGGCGCTCTGCACGCTGATCTTTTTGACGATCACCGAATAGCCGCCGACGGACACCGCGACGCTTCGATTTTTGATGCCGTAGGTTTTGAACAGCCCGCGGATCAGCTCGGCCACAGCCTCGGGGTCCTTGATCGCGCCGTCCTCGATCAGCCCGGGCGGCATTTCGACCATTCCGAACTTGGCCAGAGCGTAACCTTTTTTGTTCTCGATGATTTCAGCGGCCTTGATGGCCTTTGAGCCGATATCGAGTCCTACCAATCGATTCTTGGTACCAAACATAGTCCACTCTCATTCGCTAAAGATTTTTTTGGCATCCGACAAACTGTATCCGAGGGCCAAAAGAATTTTACGCTTGGTCTCCATGCGGCACGGCATGCCCTCTTCGATGCGCGTAATGGTGATCGGTGACACATTGGCTTCCCTGGCGAGTTCGGATTTGCTCATCAAAAGAGATTCTCGTATTTTTTTAAGTGAATTCTTCGCCATGTTCGATTGTCTGCCTATCCCGATGTTTGGATGTGGAAGTGCATCATGGTGCGACATCTTCTCCTTGGACCTTTTCTTGGTGTTGGACTCCATCCTCATCGAAGCATTTCCGGGTGTCAAGTGAAATTATGTATAATTTATATATAATTAAGCTTAGTTAGTACCTATTGTGCCAAATTTTTCGACACAAACAACATATGGTAGCTTTTCGCAAATCCCGCCCAAGACGCCGCGTGGTGGAACCATCCCTCTCCCCCCCTGCCTTGACTTTAACTGCCGCTCTTTCTATAAATCGCCCATTTGAGGTGACCATCGATCCGTCCCGCTTTCAGCGTTCGATCGAAGGCTTGCGGCCGCGGTCAAACAAGTCATCGACGGGTTGCACTGCAAACTTTAGGCCGATTCCAAAAGAAGCGCCTCTTTTTTTCGGAGGATCGAAATTAAGCCTTGTGTTATCCAGTTATATATAAATAGATGCCTCCAATGTATAAAATCGGATAAAGCCTTGGATACATCCGTGACACCGTCGAGAAACCGTCCCGATTAAAAAAAGTGTCAGGTTTAAGACGTCGCGCCCGGGACCAGCGTCAAAAGCACGCCGCCGACATAGCAGCCAGGCCCCAGCCAAGGGCCAGGACGAGGAGCGAACACCACTGAAAAACAGGCCTGCCATGACGTCCAAACCCCTGTCCGAGCGCACCAAGCCCTTTCGCCTGGTCAAATACTTTTCCTTTTCGAGCCTGATCCTGATCTTTGCCGGCACCATCGTCCTGTCCATGTTCAACACCCACTGGATCCGCAGCATGCAGTTCACCAAGAGCGAGGCCTACGCCCTGCTGCTGATCGAAAATCTGAACCACCAGGTCTTCATGCAGTTCATTTTGCCGGTGGGCTTGCAGTTCGGCAAGATCGAGCTGCGCAACAAGGATCAGTTCGACCGCATGGACAGCGTGGTGCGCACCACCCTGCACAGCTTCAAGGTCGACCTGGTCAATATCTATGGCACCCGGGACGTGATCGCCTACAGCTTCTCCCAGGAACTGGTGGGCCTGGAGAATCAAGGCGGCACCAGTTTCCAGAACGCCCTCGAAGGCCGCGCCTCATCCAAACTGGTGCAAAAAGGCAGCTTCTGGGAGCTCTTCCTGGGGGTGCCCAAGGAGATCAAGATCGTCACCTTCGCCCCCTTGCGCGCCGAAAAGCCGTTGAGCCCGGTGGCCGGACCGGTCCTGGGGGTGGTGGAGATCGAGCAGGATCTGTCGGGGGATTACAAGGGCATTTTTCGGTTTCAGGTGCTCACCCTGATCACGGTCGGCGCCGTCATGCTGATCCTCTTCGTGATCATGATCTTCGTGGTCAAGCGCGGTGAGGGGATCATCCAGAAGCGGGCCCAGGAGCAGCTCAAGCTCAAGGAGCAGCTCAGCCGGGCCAAGCATCTGTCATCCCTGGGCGAGATGGTGGCCGGCGTCTCCCATGAAATCCGCAATCCGCTCGGCATCATCAGCAGCTCGGCCGAACTGCTCCAGAAAAAGATGGCCCCAGACGATCCCATGGGCAAGATCCCCAGTATCATTATCGAGGAGTCGTCGCGGCTGAACGCCATCATCACCGACTTTCTCAACTTCGCCAAACCCAAGGCGCCCAACCTGCTGGCCTGCCGCATCGAGGACGTGATCGATAAAAACATCCGCTTCCTGGCAACCCAGACCGAATCCCGCGGATATAAGATCCACACCTATTTCGATAATGGCCTGCCGGTCATCCAGGGCGATGCCGACATGCTTTATCAGGCGTTCCTGAACATCTTCATCAACGCCATGCAGGCCATGCCCGACGGCGGCGAGATCGCCGTGTGGGCCAAGTCGGCCAACAACAGCCTGTGGGTCGCCGTCGAGGACCAGGGCAACGGCATCTCGCCCCAGGCCATGGAAAAAATCTGGGACCCGTTCTTCACCACCAAGGATAAGGGGACCGGGCTGGGCTTGGGCATTGTCCGCAACATCATCGAGGCCCACGGGGGCCAGGTGCGCATGGACAATCGCCCCGAAGGCGGCGCCCGGGTTTCCATCCGCCTGCCCATCCAGAAGGAAGAGTGACCATGGATACGATCCTGATCGTCGACGATGAAAAAAATTATCCCTTGATCCTCAGCGCGGTGCTCCAGGAAGAGGGCTTCGAGACGCTCACCGCCAACAGCGGGCAGGAGGCTTTGGAAGTGCTGACGCACTCCGACGTGGATCTGGTGCTCACGGACATGAAGATGCCCAAGATGGACGGCATCGAACTGCTCCAAAACATCAAAACCAAGGACGCCGAACTGCCGGTGATCATGATGACGGCTTACGGCACCGTGGAAAAAGCCGTGGAGGCCATGCAGAAAGGGGCCTACAGCTACATCCTCAAGCCCTTCGACAACGAACAATTGATCCTCTACGTGCGCAAGGCCGTGGAGATGTACCGCGTGGTCAAAGAGAACCGCCAGTTGCGCAGCGCCGTGGCCAACCGCTATAGCTTCGGCAACCTGATCGGCAAGAGCAAGGCCATGCAGGATGTTTTCGACACCATTCGCAAAGTGGCGCCGGCCACGGCCACCGTGCTCATCGAAGGCGCCAGCGGCACCGGCAAGGAGCTGGTGGCCAAATCGATCCACTTCAACAGCCCGCGCCGCAACCAGCCCTTCGTGGCCGTCAACTGTTCGGCCCTGGCCGAAACCCTGCTGGAGAGCGAACTGTTCGGCCACGAAAAGGGTGCCTTCACCGGCGCCATCTCCATGAAAAAGGGGCGGTTCGAACTGGCCGACCAGGGCACCTTGTTTTTAGACGAAATCGGCGAACTCTCTTCTCCGCTGCAGGTCAAACTGCTGCGCGTGCTTCAGGAAAAGATCTTCGAACGGGTGGGCGGCACGCGGCCGGTCTCGGTCAACATCCGTCTGATCGCCGCCACCAACAAATCCCTGCGCGAGGAGATCCGCAAGGGCCGTTTCCGGGAAGACCTCTTCTACCGCCTCAACGTGGTGCATGTGGTGCTGCCCCCTTTGCAGGAACGCATGGAAGACATTCGGCCCCTTTCGGCCCACTTCATCGCCAAATATGCCGACGAGCGCCACGGGGTCCAGCCGGTAATCCGCATGGACAAGGAGGTCGAGCGGCTCTTTTTCGAATACAGTTGGCCGGGCAATGTGCGCGAGCTGGAGAATGTCATCGAACGCGCCATGGTGATGTGTCCCGGCGACACCATCCGGGTGGACGATCTGCCCAAGGATTTCCGCAAAAACATCTCCATGGACAACGCCCTGCGCCTGGATGACCTGCCGTCCCAGGCCACGCTGTACGAGGCGTTGGCCCACGTGGAAAAGCAGATGATTCTACACGCCCTGCAAAAGGCCGATTATGTCCAGGCCCACGCCGCGGCCCTGCTGGGCATCGGCAAAAGCGGATTGAACCAGAAGCTGAAGAAGTACAATATCGATGTGGCCGATTATCAGGAATGAACGTTAACCCGCCGCTTTTTCCTTGGCGATGTTGGCATAGATGGAATCGGGGTAATCGGTGCTCAACTGCTTGTAGGCCGCCTGGCTCTTCTCGGCCTGTCCGGCCGCTTTGTAGAGCGCGCCCAACTGGAAGAGGGCCGCATCTTTGAGTACCTTGCCGCTGCCGGCCACGAGCCGTTCCAGGTAGCCGATGGCGGCAGTGCTGTCGCCCTTCTCGATGTAGGCCGCGGCCAAGCCGTTGAGGATGCTGTTGGCCAAGCTGGGGTCGGCATTAAAATCGTCCAGCGCCTTTTTATAGAGCGCGATGGCCTCGTCCGGAGCGTGTCCGTCCAGCGCCGCATGGGCGTAAAGCACCCGGCCCAGGCGCCCGGCGGGCCAGTTGCCATATTCCGCCACCAGGCGTTCGAACTGGGGCTTGACGGCGGCCAGGGCCTTGGCGGGGTCCTTGTCGGCTTGAATCGCCGCCTGATAGGCGGTCCGGGTTTGGCTCAGCAGGGCGGCCCCGGAATCCTGGCGATGGGAGGCATACAGGCGATAGGCCGACGCCAGCACGATGATCCCGAAAAACAGGCATACCCCGTAAATCAGCGGGCGGGTGTTTTCCCTGGCCCAGCGGATGGCTTGTCCGGTAAGGGTGATAAACTCATCGGGTTCCTTGACTAACTCTTTGCGGCTGATCCTTTTCTTGGCCATTGCGCCTCCATGTAATTTTGTATTGCCGTCCAGCGTTGATCCGGTATGCTCGCGCCCATCACCTGACACACCTCATATCCGCACATCGATGCCAGTTCACCGCACTGGGAAAGCGGCCGGCGGTTCACCAATCCGTAGAGAAACCCGGAGGCCCACAAATCGCCCGCCCCGGTGGTATCCACGGCCGCGCCATCGCCCTTGGCCGCGAAACGCAGCACCTGACCCGCATGGGCCACCAGGCTGCCCCGGGCCCCGATTTTGAGCACGGCCAAATCCACATCGGCCGCCAGGGTCCGCAGGGCTTGGGCTTCGTCCCGGGTGCCGGTGTAGGCTGCCGCCTCGTCCTCGTTGGCGATCAGAATGTCCACGTATTGGGCGATGAGGTCGGGCAGGATATCCTTGGCTTCGCTCACCACGTTGAAACTGGCCAGATCCAGCGAGATCAAGGCGCCGGCCTGGCGGGCGGCCTGAACCACGGCGGCGAGCAGCTCGCGGTTGAACAGCAGGTAACCCTCGATGTGCACCACGGCGGCGTCCTCGAAGCAGGCGGCGGTCATCTCTTCGGGCCGGGCCTCGGCCGAGGCACCCAGAAAGGTGAACATCGAGCGCTGGGCATCGGGGGTGACCATGGAAAGCACGCGGCCCGTGGGCGAATCCGAGGGGAAGATCACCGATTCCACCCCTTGCTTGCTCAGATCCTCGCGGAAGCGCTTGCCCATGGGCCCGTTGCCGCATTTGCCCACGAAGCGGGCCTTGCCGCCCAAGCGGCCGACGCCCACCACGGTGTTGCAGGCCGATCCGCCCGCTACCACCTGGGGCGCGGCCGGCATCAGGTCGATGGTCTGGTCGATCACCGCCTTGTCCACATAGGTCATGCCGCCCTTGACGGCACCGACGCGTTCGAGAAAAGCGTCATCCGCATGGGCCAAAATGTCCATCAGGGCCGACCCCACGCCCGTGACCTTGTTTCGCCGGGGATCCAATTTGTCGTAAATCGTCATCGCCTCACCACACCAGATTTTTCATGACCCAACCGGAGTCGCCATCGGCGTGCTCCACCTGCAACCATTGGCCTTTGGTCTGCAAAACTTTAAAGGGGATCCCCTTGGTGACGCTGAAGAGGGTCTCGTGCTCGGTGCCCGGTCCCGAGCGCACGTTGCATTTCGGTACGCGCACGATCACGGTGTTGGTTTTATCCAGCAGCGAGGCCTCGATCCAGCCTTCATCGCCCTCGAAATCCTTGATGCGGCACCAGCCGCCCTTCTTTTCGACGACCATCACCGGGTAGTATTTCTCCACCTGCCACAACTGATCGTTTTTGGTGCCGGGGCCGGAACGCACATTGGCTGTGCCGGCCGCCACGGCCATGCGCTCGGCGGCACCAACGGCGGTGGCGGTGAGCATCAGCGTAAGGAGCACGACAAATATCGCTTTCAAAGCATGCATCGCATTCACCTGAACCTGGTTAAAGCGCTTAAGCGCGGCCCTTGGGGGCGGCCGGATGAGCAGCACCGCGGATCGTTTCCACCCGGATTTTCTGGGCCAACCCCTTGCCCAGCACCAAGCGCTTGAAATCCAGGGCAATCACCACCTGGCCCTGGTGGATGTTGGTGATCACTTCGATCTCGTCGCCCACCCGCAGCCCCATGCTGAGCAGCCGCAATTTGGATTGGGAGCCGCCGCTGAACGCCACGATCCTGAGGCGCTCGCCGGTCCGGGCCGCGTCCAGGCAAAGCACCTGCTCGCGCTGATCCTGGCACTGGCGACAGATGCCGTAGAGCTCCATGCGGTGCTGCAGCATGTGAAAGCCGTAGGCCGCGGCCACTTTCAACTGCAACTGCTCGATGTCCGCGTCTTCGAATTCGATGATCTTCTGGCATTTGGTGCAGATCAGGTGGTCGTGATGCTGCCCCAGGTGGCGGTGCTCGTAGCGCACCTGGCCGTTGTCGAAGTGGTTGGCCTGGGCAAAACCGTAGCGGCACATCAGCTCGATGGTCTCGAGCACGAAATCATCGCTGAAGTTGTGCCCCGCCCGCCTGGCCAGGGCCGCCAATTCCGGCACGGTCACATGGTCGTCGCTGCCCAGGAAAAGCTCGAGCACCGCCAAGCGATCCTCGAAACGGTCGATCCGGTCCTGCTCGAAGAGCTTGATGAACTGTTCTTTTTCCTGACGATGGATGGTCTGAGAGGCCATGCGTACCCCGGCGACACCGATGCAGATCTGTTTAAAAATGCGGATCGATCCCGATCAGCTCGAGTGGCCGGGCAGATTCCAGGTGGTGCACGAACCGCCGGAGCAACTCCGCGATTCCGTGGAGGGCCCCGCCGCGCCGGCCGCGGCACCGCCGCCGGCCACGCTGAAATTGGTGGTGCTCAGAATGCGCTCCAGATGCTCGGACCCGCACTGCTTGCACTTCATCTCCACCTGGTCGTCCTGGGCGCCCATCACCAGGATCTCCATATATTCATGGCAATCGAGGCATTTGAATTCGTATATCGGCATGACAGCTCCTTAAAAAACAATCATTGAAGGCCACTTCTTAGTATCAACCGCCAAAGATTGTCAAGAATGCCGAACAGATCCAGGGTCGCTGGTCACCGGCAAACGCACGGTAATCGCCGTGCCGTGGGGTTCGGCGGATTCCATGGCGATGGTGCCGTGGTGCTTTTGCACGATCTGGTGACAGATATAAAGCCCCAGGCCGGTACCCTGGCCCACCGGCTTGGTGGTGAAAAAGGGCTTGAACACATGCTGCCGAATGGCCGGATCGATGCCCGGTCCGTTGTCATGGCAGCGGAACAGCACCTCGCGCCGACCGGCGTCATAGGCCGTGGACAGCACGATCCGCCCTTGCTGACCGGGCGCGACCTGAATGGCATTCTGGACGATGTTGAGCACCACCTGTCCTAAGTTGGCGAAATTGCCGCGCAGCGCCGGCAGTTCGGCGTCCAGCGCCTCGACCACTTCCAACGCGGCGTGCTTGTACTGGTTGTGCAGCACCCGCAAGGTGTCGCGCACCACCAGGTTCAGGTTGACCGACTCCTCGTAGGTTTGGGTTTGGCGCGAGAGTCCCAGCAGGCTGGCCACAATGCCGCGGGCGCGGACCAGTTCCTTGTCGGCGAATTGCAGATCGTCGAGCAGCTCCGGTTCCAGGGGTTGACCCGGCGACCAACGGCGCAGCTCCTCCACGGCCGATTGCAACAGACTGGTGACGCTGGTGAGCGGGTTGTTCAACTCATGGGCCACCCCCGCCACCAGCATACCGATGGCGGCCAGGCTCTCGGAGCGCACCAACTGCTCCTGGGAGCGCTCCTTTTCTTCCAGGGCGGCTTGCAGATCGTGGGTCCGGGCCGCCACGCGCGCCTCCAGGGTGCGGTTCAGTTGCCGCAGCGCCTGGTAGGCATGGGCGTTTTCGATGGCCACGGCGCCCTGGTGGCACAACGGTTCGAGCAGATCCAGGTCTTCGCCGGAGAAGGTCTCGCCGGAGCGCTTCTCGCCCATCACCAGGAAGCCCTTGAGCTCGCCCTTGAAGCGCATGGGCAGGGCCACCTCGGCATCCAGCCAGGCGAGCTGGGTCAACACCTGGGCCGCCACCCCTTCGGGCGGGTCCTCCAGAAGCTTTTTCTTCATGACGGCCCGGTCGTCGCGGTTCAGATAGCGGATGAGTTGGGCATCGGCCGCCAGCACCGTTGCCCGGGCCGCCGGCACCGGCCGGCCGGCCATGGCCACCGCCCGGTAACGGCCGTCGCCGGGATCGACCTGGAACAGGGCGCAGGTTTTGACCTGCATGGCATCGATGATCGTCTCCTGGAGCAGTTGGGTGATCTTCTGCTTGTCCATGACCGTGGCAATGGTCTGGCTGACGTGCCGCAGGGTTTGACGGTAGTCGTAGCGACCCTTGGCCAGGATGTGCTCGATGCCGCCCTGCAACTTGCTTTTCAGCGGCCCGCTGAGCAGCACGATCACAGCCACGAGGGTCAGGGGAAAGAGATAGCTGTCGGCCAGGCGCATCTCTTTGAAAAGTGCCTGGAGCGTGACGGCCATCAGCAGATAGACGGTGGTCAGCAGCACCGTGAGGGTGGTGTAGAGAATACCTTTGCGGATCAGCAAGCCCATGTCCAGCAGGTCGTAGCGGAATATGCCGGCCGCGAGCACGAGCAGCGGAATGAAGCCGAAGGCACCGGGCGGATAGATCGGCACCCCATAGACCGTCAGGCTGGTCAGGCTGGTGAGCAGGGTCAGCGTGCCGAAGCCGATGAAGACATACTTGAGCTTGTTCTTCTGAATGGCGCGCGGCTCGGCGACCATGGCCCCATAAATAATCGCCGCATTGTAGAGGGTGGCGGCGGTGGCCCCCAGCGCGGTGAGAAAAAAGAGCGGTCCGGCCTGGCCGAAGTAGCCGAAGTCGAAACGGCGCACCTCGGCGATGATCAGCCCGGCCGGTGCGCAGGCCGAGGTCACGGCCGCATAGGCGTAGGCCGACCGCACCAGCCAGCGCCGCCCGCCGATGTTCAAAAAGATGTGGAAGAAATGGATCAGCAGCGGGATGATAAAAGGATGCAGCAGGTGGGCCGCGCGGCTGGTGACGAGGGCCACGCGCGCGCTGGGCGCGTTGAAGGCGATCAAAAAATCCACATAGAGCAGACTGCCCAGAAAGCAAAACAGCGCGAAGATGCGGTTGCCCTTGGTGCGACCGCCGCGCATCCAGGCCGTCACGGCCATGCCGGCCAGCAGTGCGGCGGTCAGGAAGGGCGGCAGGTTGTAAAAAAGTTGCTTCGCGTCCATGCGCGTCCTTTATTGCTTTGGGGACCGACGCTTTTTACTTCTGCTTCCAACGGACGGATGCTTTTTCTTCTTGCGCACCGAATAACCGAAGGTGCCCAAAATGCTTCCCAGCGCAAAGTAACGGCCGTGGGAGTAGCAGATGGGCTCGGCGTGGGAGAACTCGAAGGCGCCGGTGCGCGGATTGATCAGGCTTTCATCGGCGTTGACGGCCACCACCTCGGAGATGAACATGTCGTGGCTGCCCAGGGGCATCACCTCGCGCACGCGGCACTCGATGCTCAAGGGCGATTCGGCGATCAACGGCG